>DASXIA010000110.1:0-13382 GCA_036488155.1 Streptosporangiaceae bacterium
GTATCCACCAGCCGTTCTCGCTGGCTGGCCAGCGCAGCCCACCGCGGCTGGGCAGCCCCGTTAGGGCAGCCGGCCGAGCCTGCCATCGACTCGCTCAGCTGTATGACACGCTCATTCTGGCTGGAGAGATCGGCCCACCGACCGTCACTACCCGACATGGTTCCTCCCGGCTGCCCGCGCCTGGCGATCGCCCCTGCAGCACCGCCTGGCCCTCACCTCTTAGACACTCCTACGGAGTGCTTTGGTTAGCCTCAAGGCGGTCACAACTACATAACTTCGCGGGAGGGCGAATGTCAGGCGCTCAGATTTTGCTCCAGGCCTGGCTGAGGACGGTGCGCAGGATCTGCTCCATCTCGTCGAAGTGCTCTTGCGTGCAGGTCAGCGGCGGGGACAGCTGGATCACCGGATCGCCGCGGTCGTCGGCCCGGCAGATCAGCCCCGCATCGAAGAGCGCGTGCGACAGGAAACCGCGAAGCAGCCGCTCGGACTCGTCGTCGTCAAAGGTCAGCTTGGTGGCCTTGTCCTTGACGAGCTCGATGCCGTAGAAATAGCCGTCACCGCGGATGTCGCCAACTATCGGCAAGTCGTTCAGCTTCTCCAGGGTGGCCCGGAACGCCCCCTCGTTGGCGCGGACGTTGCCGAGGAGGTCCTCCTTCTCGAATACGTCCAGGTTCGCCATGGCCACCGCGCAGGAGACCGGGTGCCCGGCGAATGTCACGCCATGCAGGAAAGTGGCCTGGCCCTCGTTGAACGGTTCCATCAGCGCGTCCCGGACCAGCATGCCGCCGAGCGGCGAGTAACCGGAGGTGACGCCCTTGGCGAAGGTGATGATGTCAGGCTGATAGCCGTACCGCTCGGACCCGAAGTAGTAGCCGAGCCTGCCGAACGCGCAGATCACCTCGTCCGAAACCAGCAGCACGCCGTACCGGTCGCAGATCTCGCGAACCCGCTGGAAGTAGCCAGGCGGCGGCGGGAAGCAGCCGCCGGAGTTCTGCAGCGGCTCCAGGAAGACAGCGGCAACCGAGTCCTCGCCCTCACGCAGGATGGCCCGCTCGATCTCGTCCGCTGCCCAGATCCCGAACGCAGTCACGTCATCGGCGACGAACTCCGGCGCACGGTAGAAGTTGGTGTTCGGCACCCGGACCCCGCCTGCCGGCAGCGGCTCGAACGGCTCCTTGATGCCAGGCAGGCCGGTAATCGCCAACGCACCCATCGACGTCCCGTGGTAGGCGATGGACCGGCTGATGACCTTGTACCTGTTCGGCTGGCCGATCGCCTTGAAGTACTGCTTGGCGAGCTTCCAGGCCGACTCGACGGCCTCGGACCCGCTGCTGGTAAAGAACACCCGGTTGAGATCGCCGGGTGCCATGCCGGCCAGACGGTCGGCTAGCTCAATCGCCTGGGGATGTGCGTACGACCAGAGCGGGAAATAGGCCAGCTCGGCCGCCTGCCGCGCGCCCGCCTCGGCAACCTCGGTCCTGCCGTGCCCGATCTGGCTGACAAACAACCCGGCCAGGCCGTCCAGGTACCGCTTGCCGTGCTGGTCGTAAACGTACTGGCCCTCGCCTCGGACAATGACAGGGACATCGCTAGCGGCATACGACGACATCCTGGTGAAGTGAAGCCATAGGTGGCGCTTGGCCTTCTCCTGCAGCGCCGCGATCTCGTCGTTGCTGTACGCCGTACTCATCTGGTCCCCCAGCTGTAGGTCTGCTTGCAGAGTTTCAGGTAAACAAAGGTCTCAGTCTGCGTCACGCTCGGAATCGCGCGCACCCGGCCGAGGATTTCCAGCAGCTGATCATCGTCCTCGCAGACGAGTTCGATCAGGATGTCGAAAGAGCCCGCGGTGATAAGGACGTAGTCGACCTCCTCCATGCCCGCCAGGTGACCGGCAACCCGCTCCAGGTCGCCGCCGCAGCGGATGCCGACCATGGCCTGGCGCGGGAAACCCAGCGACAGCGGGTCGGTTACCGCCACGATCTGCATTGCGCCGACGTCAACGAGACGCTGGACACGCTGCCGAACGGCAGCCTCAGACAGCCCGACGGCCTTGCCGATCGCTGCGTACGATCGCCGGCCGTCCTGCTGGAGCTGTTCGATAATCTGCTTGGACAAGCTGTCGAGCACGATCTTGTTGTCAGGCTCGCGGCGGCCCGCTTGGCCACGGTTCCGAGCGCCCTGGGCGAGCGGCGTTACCGGCGTGTGCGCCATGCGTAGGCCCTCCTTCCAAGCTATCGTGCCACGTTATCGGTATCTGTCAACTAATTCCGTAGAGTCTAGGCGAATCTGTAACTGATTCGCTTGTGCAATGCATGTTTCTCTGTCAGGGTCGTACCCGACTTAGGAACGGTTCACCGGGAGGATCGTGGTGAAAGCAGCCGAGACGCAAGCCGCACGGCCAGGGTCCCAGCACGTGCTCGCCAACTTTGTCGGTGGCGAGTACCGGGCGTCTCAGGATGGCCGGACCAGCGATGTCGTCGACCCGAGCACCGGCGAGAACTACCTGCAGGCGCCGGTGTCTGGTCCGGCAGACGTCGATGCAGCGCTGCGCACGGCAGCCGAAGCGTTCGAGACCTGGCGCGACACGACGCCGTCCGAGCGCAGTCTCGCGCTGCTGCGGTTCGCGAACGCGATTGAGGCCAGGGCCGAGGAGCTGGTCGAGGCCGAGTCACGCAACACGGGTAAGCCGGTGGCGCTGACGCGGGCCGACGAGGTGCCACCGCTCGCAGACGAACTGCGGTTCTTTGCCGGCGCTGCCCGGCTCGGAGAGGGCAAGTCCGCCGGAGAGTACCTGCGCGACCACACCTCGATGATTCGGCGCGAGCCGGTCGGAGTATGCGCGCAGGTCACGCCGTGGAACTACCCGATGATGATGGCGGTCTGGAAGTTCGCGCCTGCCCTGGCGGCCGGGAACACCGTGGTGCTCAAGCCATCGGACACCACTCCGGTCTCTACCCTGCTGCTGGCTGAGATCGCCGCCGAGTTCTTCCCGCCCGGCGTGCTCAACGTGATCTGCGGCGACCGGGACACCGGCAGGGCGCTGGTGTCGCATGCGATCCCGCAGATGGTGTCGATTACCGGCTCCGTCAGGGCAGGCATCGAAGTCGCGCAGGCTGCCGCGGCAGGACTGAAGCGCGTGCACCTGGAGCTTGGCGGCAAAGCGCCGGTCATCGTGTTCGACGACGCCGACGTAGAAATCGCCGTCCAGGGCATCACCGATGCCGGGTACTACAACGCGGGCCAGGATTGCACCGCCGCGACCAGGGTGCTGGCGGGCCCTGGCATCAGCGCAGAACTGACCGATGCCCTGATCGCAAAGGCTGCGACGGTAAAGACAGCGGGGCGCGAGGTTACCGACGCCTACTACGGGCCGCTGAACAACCCGGCGCAGCTAGCGAGGGTCGAGGGTTTCGTGGAGCGGGCTCCTGCGCATGCCACCATTGCCACCGGCGGGCACCGGGTCGGCGGGCGCGGCTTCTGCTTCGCGCCGACCGTCGTCACTGGCCTGCGTCAGGACGACGAGATGATCCAGGACGAGGTATTCGGACCAGTCATCACCGTGCAGCGGTTCGGCGATGAGCAAGAAGCGCTGCGCTGGGCCAACGGAGTCAAGTACGGCCTCGCGGCCAGCGTCTGGACGCGCGACCACGGCCGGGCGATGCGCGCCGCCAGGCAGCTCGACTTCGGGGCCGTCTGGATCAACACCCACATCCCGTTCGTCTCGGAGATGCCGCACGGTGGCTTCAAGCACTCCGGGTACGGCAAGGACCTGTCCGGCTACGGCTTCGACGACTACACCCGTATCAAGCACGTCATGAGCAACATCGAGGCCTGAGCGCCTGCCGGGGCGGCTCACCGTCGCGCCCGCGATCGCGCCGCAGGAGTCGGTGAGGCCTTCTGTGCCGTCATTGACCGGATTTCGCTGCAAAGTCCGCACCGCTCAGAGCGTTGCTCTGCGACGATCGGGTGACTCGCTACGGGCAGCGAGGTTCGTCGCGCGAGGAGGTACGCCATGGCACAGCCCGAGCCCGAGCCCGGCACGGGCGCGTTTGCAGGTCTTGCTGCCTGGCGGGGCCTGTGGGCACCGCGGATCTCGCGCCGAGCAGTACTTCGCGCGGGCGGCCTCGCCGGGGGAGCGACCGCCGCTGCGGGCGTGCTCGGCGCCGCCGGCCTGTCCAGCCTGCTGGCCGCCTGTGGCGGCGGGGCGCCGGCCGCTTCGGCTGCTGCCGATGCTGCGGGGAGCCCGGCCTGGTGGGGCAGGCAGAAGCTGCACCACACGGTTAACTTCGCAAACTGGCCTGACTACATCGACGTGCTGAACCATAAGCACCTGACGCTGGAGCACTTCACCGACCTGACAGGCATCCGGGTGAACTACACCGAGCCGGTCAGCGAGAACCTCCCGTTCTACAACACCATCCGCCCATTGCTGAAACGCAAGCAGTACACCGGCTACGACATCATCGTGACGACCAACAACAGCCCTGCGCTCGGCGAGCTAATCAACAACGGCTGGCTGATCCCGCTGGATCAGTCCATGATGAACAACTTCAGGGCCTACGCAGGGTCGCTGGTGCGGAACCCGCCGTGGGACCCCGGCAACACCTACACCATGGCCTGGCAGTCCGGCTGGACTGCGATCGGCTATAACTCCGCGAAGATCACCGATCCGGGCAACAGCGTGGGGATCCTGTTCGACAAGCGGTACGCCGGCAAGGTCGGCATGATGAGCGACCCGTACGAGCTGGGCAGTGCCGGCTTGCTGGCCGTCGGCGTGGACCCGGCGACCTCGACTGAAGCGGACTGGCACAAGGCCGCCTCGCTCCTGCAGAAGCAGAAGAGCGAGGGAATCGTCCGCGGGTATTACAACCAGAACTACATTGACCGCCTGAAGAGCGGCGAGATCATCGTCTCGCAGGCATTCTCCGGCGACATCTTCCAGGCCAACCTGCAGCAGCAGTTCCAGGACCTGCGGCTGCTCATGCCCGCTGAAGGCGGGATGTTCTGGACGGACAACATGTGCATCCCCATGTACGCACAGAACCCCAAGGACGCGATGGCGCTGATGGACTACTTCTATCAGCCGCAGGTTGAAGCGGTCGTCGAGTACTACAACGACTATGTCTGCCCGGTACCCGATGCGAATCTGGTGCTACTCCACCCTTCCGGCTGGGCAGCTCGGGAGCTCGCCGCGATGCGGCGCTTGATCGGCAAGCCGCCGTCCTATACCGCCGACTCGCTACTGGTGTTCCCGACGCCGGAGTACCGGGCCCGGTCGAAGAACTACTACCAATTCCAGAACGACGAAGAGCTGGCGCTCTGGGACAAGCTGTTCGGGACAATCGCGACCAGCAGCTAACCTGCGGACGACGCTTCGCATGCAGGCGCCACGCGAGAGACAGACACACCGAGTGATGGGGAACGGATGACCGACACCCGGTTCGCCCGGCGGCTGGATGCTGCTCGAGCACTGGCTAGCGCCCGTCCGGTCCCGTTCTGGCTGGACCAGGCCGACGCACCGCGCCCCGACGGGCAGCCAGCGCTGGCCGGCCGCGAGACAGCCGAACTCGCAGTTGTCGGCGGCGGATTCACCGGCCTGTGGACCGCGCTGCAGGCCAAGGAAGCCGATCCTGGCCGCGACGTCGTCCTGCTCGAGGGCCGGCGGCTCGCCTGGGCTGGCACGGGCCGGAACGGTGGCTTCTGCTCGGCCAGCCTTACCCACGGGCTGGCGAATGGCCACGACCGGTTCCCGGCTGAGCTTGGAGAGCTGGAGCGCCTCGGCCGGCGCAATCTGGACGAAATCGAGGAGACGATCTCGCGCTACCGGATCGACTGCGATTTCCTCAGGTCGGGGGAGCTCGCGGTGGCGACACAGCCCTGGCAGGCCGAGAGCCTGCGCGAGACCGCGGCGCTCGGCGCCCGGCTCGGCAACGGCCTGCGGTTGCTAGCCGCGGATGCCGTCCGCGCCGAGGTGAACTCACCGGGATACCTGGCCGGCCTGTGGGACACTGCCGGCTGCGCAACCGTCGATCCGGCACGGCTGGCCTGGGGCCTGCGCCGGGCTTGCCTGGACGCTGGTGTCCGGATCTACGAGCACACACCAGTCCTGGCGGTCAATGAGGAAGCGGGCAAGTCGGGCCGGCTGGACCTGACGGCTCCGGCCGGTCACGTCAGCGCGCGCCGGGTAGCGCTTGCCACCGGGGCGTTCTCGCCATTGCTGCGCAGGCTCCGGTACTACCTGCTCCCGGTTTATGACTATGTGCTGGTCACCGAGCCGCTGACGACCGGTCAGCTGGCGAGTATCGGCTGGCAGCACCGGCAGGGTGTCGGCGACAGTGCGAACCAGTTTCACTACTACCGCCTCACCGCCGACAACCGGATCCTGTGGGGCGGCTACGATGCGATCTACTACTACGGCGGGAACATCGGCGCGGCGCAGGATCAGCGCCCGGCTACCTTCGCCCGGCTTGCTTCGCATTTCTTTGCAACGTTCCCTCAGCTTGAGGGCGTGTCGTTCACTCACAAGTGGGGCGGAGTGATCGACACCTGCTCTCGGTTCTGCGCCTTCTTCGGCACCGCGTGGGCCGGCCGGCTCGCGTACGCGGCCGGCTATACCGGGCTCGGCGTCGGGGCCAGCCGGTTCGGTGGCCGCGTCCTGCTCGACCTGCTCGGCGGAGCGCCGACCGAGCTCACCGAACTGGAGATGGTGCGGACCAAGCCAGTTCCGTTCCCGCCTGAGCCGCTGCGGTCGGCCGGCGTGCAGTTGACCAGGTGGTCGCTGAACAGGGCGGATGAGCAGGAGGGCCGGCGCAACCTGTGGCTGCGGGCGCTTGACCGGGCAGGCCTCGGCTTTGACTCCTGAGCCCTGCCTGGCTGGGCACGGTCCCGAATCGTGGAGTTCGTGTGTCAGCCGAGGGTCAGCCGCAGTGGCGGCAGCGCATCTGCACCAGACATCAGAAGCTTGCGGACCTGATGACCGTCCAGGTAATCGGCAATCAGGTCAGCCAGCCGGTCGAGCCGCGCCTCCCGGATCGCGCCGAACGAGACATCCGGTGCGCCGGTGAAACTTCGCCCGGCTACCCTGGCCACGTAGGTCAGGTACTCACGCCGGAAGCTGTCGTTCTCCAGCAAGCCGTGCCAGACAGTGCCGGCTACCGCGTCGACGCGGCAGCCCTCGTCTGCGAAAAACGGCTCGCCGCCGTCTGGTGTCACGGTGCCGTGGTGGATCTCGTAGCCATGGACGATCACGCCGCCTGCAAGTGCTCTGGAGGGGCGGGCCAGCACTTTCTCCGGCCCGAACAAGGTCCGGACCGGCAGCAGTCCGAGGCCTGGCACCTCCCCGGAGCCGCTCTCCACGTGATCATCGATCAGCGTGCCGAGCATCTGGTAGCCGCCGCAGATTCCGAGGACAGGCCGGCCCAGCGCGACGTGCCGGGCGACCGCCTTGTCGATCTGACGCTCGCGCAGCCAGGCCAGGTCGCGCACCGTTGCCCGGCTGCCGGGCAGTATCACCAGGTCGGCGTCAGCCAGTTCGGCGGCATGGCGGGCGAACCGCACGAGCACGCCAGGCTCGCATGCCAGCGCGTCCACGTCAGTGTGATTGCTCATCCGCGGCACTGCGACCACGGTGACGCGCAGCACGTCGTCGCCGCGCGGCGGGCCGCCGGACTGCAGCAGCGCCCAGTCGATCGCATCCTCAGCGTCCACGCCGAGTCCCTCGGTGAACGGCAGCACGCCGAGCACCGGCCGTCCGGTGAGCTTGCGCAGCATGTCGAGGCCGGGCTGCAGCAAGGCGGGCTCGCCGCGGAACTTGTTCACCACGAACCCGGCAACCAGCGCCTGGTCGGCCGGGTCAAGCACGGCTAGCGTCCCGACGAACGAGGCGAATACGCCGCCCCGGTCGATGTCACCGACCAGAAGGGCGGGCAGCCCGGCCGCGCGCGCAAATCCGAGGTTGACGACGTCGGTGTGGCGCAGGTTGATCTCGGCCGGGCTGCCCGCCCCTTCGCATACGACCGCGTCGAACCTGCGTGCCAGCTCTCGGTAGGAATTCACCACCACGTCGAGCAGCGCTCGCGCCCGGTTGCCGTTCCAGTAACTCGCGGCGTCGGTCTCGGCCACCGCTTTGCCCAGGACGATAAGTTGGCTGCCCGTCTCGCTGCCCGGTTTCAGCAGCACCGGATTCATCAGCGCTTCAGGCTCTATCCCGCAGGCGTGTGCCTGCGCGGCCTGTGCCCGGCCGATTTCTTCGCCGGCCAGGGTGACGAACGAGTTCAGCGACATGTTCTGCGCCTTGAACGGCGCTACCGCCACCCCCTGCCGCGCCAGCCAGCGGCACAGCCCAGCAGCGACGACGGATTTGCCGGCATCCGAGCTCGTGCCCGCGACAAGAAGCGCTCCCACCTGCCGCAGACTAAGCCACGGAGTACGAGGGCACGGCGCCGGCATGCTGCCAGCGCCGTGCGCTCACGCCGCCGGCCTGATCGTCGCGATGAACCTCATTTACGAATGAAAGCCGCAAACGCTGGGTGCCTCGCGCCGCTTTTCATGGCTGCGGTGCTCATTGGCGACCTAATCATGGGACATGTCCGTGCTGTAACGGTGAAAGGACGCAGCGTGACATTGGCATTACGGTTCGGCTACTTTACGTACAGCATCAAATCCGGCATTCTGCGCGGGAGATTGTCGACAGCCAGATCGGCGCGGCCGGCGACGCCAGGAACAAGCGCCACAGCTGGGCCGGGACCGTGGCGGTCCGGCGGCAACTGCCCGGACCGCCACGGCGGGAGATTGTTAGCTGGTGAACGGCTCGAGCAGGTGGCTGAAGTCCCAGGCGTTCTGAGTGATCCCCGAGCAGGTATTGCTGTCGACGGTTCCTGGGCAGCCGCCGTTGTCACGCTGGATCGCCCAGATCGACAGGAAGTTCATGTTGTTGGCCTGCGCGAAGTTCAGCATCGTCGTTGCGTCGGGCTCATAGGTGACCTCGGTCTTCTTGCGCAGGTCATCGATGCCGGGCAGCAGGGTCATGCCTTCCATGTTCCAGATCTGCGCCGAGGTCAAGCTCGGGAAGATGGTCTGCAACTGGCTATGGGTGTTGGTGGCCGCGTTCTCGGCCGCTGTGCCCATCTCGACTACGCCTTCTTTGGCGATGTAGTAGTCGAAGACCATAATGTTGACCGAGGTCACGGTAGCGCCCTCAGTAACCGCGTTCTGCAGCACGGCCTCGCCGTTCGGGTCGAGCCCGTACTGCTCGACCGGGATCGTGTACTGGATCTGCAGGGGGATGCCGTTGGCCGCGGCCCACTGCTCGGTCAGGGCGATGGCCTGGTTGCGGCGGCTGATCCCGGCGGTGTTGTTCAGCGAACTGGACTCGACATCCATGTCCAGCCGGGTTACCCCGAGCGTGGTGATTACCTGCTCGTAGTCGGCCGCGATCGACTGCACATTCGTGCACGAGTCGGCGATCTCGGTGCCGCCATGATCGGCGCTGTACCCGCCGAATGAGGGGATCACGTCTCCGCCGTCCGCGCGCAGCGACGCGATGTCCGAGGCGTAATAACTCAGTGGCTGCGATGCCAGGCCGTTCCAGTCCAGGCTGCACGAGCCCTTGCCCGTCGACTGCAGGAACGCGAGCGTGAAGTACTTGGCACCGGAGGCCTGCTCGGTCGCGGTAAGGCTGGGGGTGCCCGGAGCTAGGTACGTCTCGTAGTACGGCGCGTACACGTGCGCGGGCAGCGGCGTGTAGGTGGCCGCGGAAGCCGGACTCGCGGCGGCGAGCGGCACGATTAAAGCGGCGGCACTGATCAGGCCGACCGCGTATCGATGGTGAAGTCTCACAGCTTTCCTTTCCTGTTAGCTGCGGGCACGCCTCCAGCGCACCCTTCGGATCGGAACGACGTGGTGCTTACGGCACAGGGGCGGGAATGTTCACCTGCGGCACGTTCCATCCGGAAACGGTGATCACCGGGGTGAAGCCGGCCAGGTCGGACGAGTCGTAGGTCACGGTCAGGGTTTGCGATTCGCCGGGGAACAGGGTGATGTCGTTGCCTTGCCAGATTGAGGACTGCAGCTCGCTGTCACCCGATTCCAGGGTTCCGCTGGCGGTCCCGCGCCGGACGTCCGCACGCAGGAAGAACGCCACGGTAGAGGACGATGTGTTCGTGATGGTGACGGTGGTCGCCAGGTCCGCGCCGTCCGGCCCGGACTGCTGCGCAGTGGTCGCGGTGGCGGAGATCGACGACGACGGCAGCGTCTTCAGCCCGGTCAGGTTGGCGTACGTGCTGACGGTGCCAACTGGCTTGCCCAAGGACTTGGACCAGTTGACTACGTCTGGCGTCGTAGAGAGCCAGTAGACGTTGCGGTCAATCAGCGTGCCGTTCTGCTTGAGCAGAAGTTCCACGAAGTACGTCGTGCCGGCGGGAGTCGTCGGCACTTTCGGGGTAAGGACGTTGTTCACCACTTGCTGGCTCGCCAGAGACTCGATCGGCGAGGTCTGGTCGCTGGTGACTGCGCCCGCCAGGTTGTAGACCTTCGCCTCGACGGTCAGGCCTGACTGGGTGGTATTGCTGAGGTTGTCCAGCGTGACCGTGCCGTTGTCCAGCGCGTAGAGGGCGTGCAGCGTCCTGTCCGCTTCCTGGACACCGAAGTAGCTGCCGGCCTGGTCGCCATCGTAGTTGTAGAGGAACCACAGCAGGCTTGGCCAGCCCTTGTTCATCTGCCAGTAGATGGTGCCGGTGGACGGGAGCGGCGTGTTGTTGGCGTGATCGATAAACGCCTCGAACTGCGCCCTGGTGCCCTCGTAGTTCTGTACCTGTGCCTCTTGGATGTACTGCGCGAGCGACGTAGGAGTCCCGTATCTAGCGTCCAGCGCGGCGTCGAAGTGGCAAAGTGTGCCAAAGGAGTAGCCAGTGTTGCAGCGTGACTCGTAGTTGGCGTGGTACTGGTTGACCTTGGTGTTCTGCCACAGGTTGGACAGATCGCTTGCGGACATGAACCGGTTCAGCGAGTCCATCGTGGGGATCGTGTCTCCCGCGCTCTCCTCGCTGTCGTATCCCCAGGCCGCGCCCGCGTTGGTCACGGTCGTGTCGGAGCCAAGGTTGGTGGTGTCGTACCAGTAGTTCGGCGGGACCCAGTCATAGGGCCCTTCCTTTTCCCCGGAAACGCCGAGGGTTGGGGTCGACTTGTATTCCGCCGACGCGATCAACGGGGTCTGCGGATAGAAGTCTGCGTTAGTGAACCCCGTGATCGACGCCGATTCCTGCTGGCTAACCGGCTGGTTGTCGCTCCACTGGAAGCTGAACACGCTCGGGTGATTACGCAGGTTCGTCCCGATCGTCTGGGCCGAGTTCTGCAGCACGTTCAGCTGCGCCTGAGTTGGCGTCCCGCTGATTTGCCAGGCGTCACAGCACTGGAAGCCTCCGTTGACGAGAATGCCAGCCGCGTCCATCTGCTCGAAGAAGTCATCGGGCATGATGTGGCCTTCGAGTCGGATAGCGTTGACGCCCATGTTCTTCATCAGGGCGATCTGCTTGGCAGTATCGGCCGCGGAGTAATGCAGGAACAGGTTCGGGGACCAGCCGCCGCCCCTGATCACGATCGGCACACCGTTGATCTTGAATGCGCGGGCACCGCTCGGCTCGATCGCGTTGGATCCGGTCAGGTACGAGGTCACAGTCCTGATCCCGAAGGTCTCTGTGGTGGAGTTGTACTGCGTGCTGCCCTGCGCCACAGAAACACCGAGCGTGTAGAGCGGCTGGGCACCAAGCTGGTACGGCCACCACACCTGGGGGCCGGTGATCGTCAGGCTCGGATAGCTGCCTGGCGTGAACGACACCGTCTGCGTCGTGTTCGCTGGGACGGTCACGTTCTGGGCGACAGATATCGGCGTGCCGCTGCCCGGCGGCGTGATCGTCGCGGTCACGGTACCTGTCTGGCTGGCGGCCGTGTTATTGGTGACGTCGGTCTTCACAGTCAGGGCCGCGCTGCTCAGGTCGGCTGCGTCGCTCTGATTCACGTGCGAGTTGCCGACCGACAGGGACCCATCGACCTGAAGCTGCACAGGGAACTCGATGCCAGTGTTGTTGTCGGGCGGGATCTGCGTCCAGTCGACGTTGTCTAGGGTGAACATGCTCGTCGGATCGTTTGGGTTGACCTCTAGTGCGACCGAGTTCGTGCCAGCCACCACCAGGCCCGAGATATTGAAGGTGAACCTGGTGTAGGCACCGGTGATGGTGCCGGAGGTGGCGACCTCGGTGCCGTTGACCCAGACGTTGGCCGAGCCGACGACACCGTTGACGATCAGGCTGGCAACCTGGCCAGACTGCAGGTTCGCGGTGAAGTCGGTGCGCCACCACCACGGCACGCTGAACTGACTGACCGAAACCGGTCCGATCTTGCTCGCGAAGCCGTAGCACAGTTGCATGTTGTTCGAGAAGAACACGCTGTTCGGGCTACTGGTGCCCTGGTTCACTGGCTGAAGTGCGGTGTCGCCAGGGCACTTGCCGTTTTGCGCCAGCGCCTCGAGTTCGGTGCCCGGCGCGCCCGCATCGTCATTGGTGACTGGCAGCCAGGTGCTGGTATTGAAGCCCGGCGTCGATATCTGCGCGCCGGTCTGGGTTGCCACCGCGCTGCTCTGGACTTCCCAGCCGTTCCCCCCAAGGTTGGTGATATCCGAGCCACCGGTATTGGCCGGGGCAGCCACCATCGCGCGTGCGGCAGCGCTCAGCGCGGCATGGTGGCTGTCCGTGCTCGCAGGCGATAATGCCTGGCCGCTCCTGGCCTGCGCGACAGCGGGCGCGAACGAAATGGCGCCTGCCGCAAGCGCGGCGGCAGCGATGACGGGTAGGAAGGATCGGACAAGTCGGGTCACGTGACACCAACTCCTGTCATGCCGCCAGATGGCGCGCAACTGAGTGCTCCCGAATTAGTTCGTATACTTTCCAAACCAGCCCGTCAATAGCCTTGAGCCTCCGAGGCGGCTGACACCGCGCCAGATTCTGGCGAGCACGACTCGTCACATTCGGCAGCGAACACGGAACAGGGCGCGCTCGCGTGCGTTGCTGGTCAGCGCGGCGGCGCGGCTGAACTCTGCGCGGGCCCGGCGCTGCGGCCGAGTCTGGCCAGCAGGTAGCGGCGGACGGCGGGAAGCTGGACGTAGCCGGGCCGCCAGCGGACTCGACACACGGGACGAGATTTTTCCCCGAGCGCACCGGCCTCGAGCGGACTGCCAGCTACGTCGGATAGCGCTTCGGTAACACTTGACGGCTGTGGATCGCTTCGCTGCTGAAACTGAAGCCTCAACCCCGAGGCTCGACCTTGAAGGAGACTCATGCGCGCAACACGAGCGTCCTTGCTGGCCCGAGCCGGCTCGGCCGCTGCCGTGG
>DASXIA010000194.1:0-9849 GCA_036488155.1 Streptosporangiaceae bacterium
CTCGCGTTGCAGGCCCGGGCGCTGCGCGGCCGGTCGTACCAGATGCTGTCCGGGCGCACCAGGCAGGCGGTGCGCCGCGAGCTGACCGCGCGCGGTAAGGCTGCGGCTGTCTCGGGGATGGGGCTGTTCTATCTCGTTGCACTCGGCGTGCCCGGATTCGGCGCGATCAGCGCCTCGCTGCTCGGCGATTACGGCGGTTCCTTCTCGATCACGCTGGTGAACTACCAGGCGCTGTTCCATCAGGCTGATCAGCTCGGTCCGCTGGCGCGCTCCCTCGGGTACGGCTTCGTTTCCGCGTCCGTCACCGTGGCCGGCGGATTCATCGCCGCGTGGCTGCTGGCTCAGCGACGGCAGAAATCCTCGAGGGTCCTGGACTTCCTCCTGCTCGCGGCTGTCGCGCTGCCCAGCGTCGTGTTCGGCGCCGGCTACATCTTCGCGTTCAACCTGCCGCTGTGGTCCAGCCTCGGGATCAACCTGTACCAGACGGCCACGCTGCTGGTCATCGCCTATACCGCGTCGAGCCTGCCAACCAACGCCCGGGTGCTGGTCGGTGCTGTATCTCAGCTCCAGCCGTCGCTGCGAGACGCGGCACGTACGCACGGGGCGGGCGAGCTGATGGCCTGGGCCAGGGGCGTCTTGCCAATCGTGTCCCGGCCGCTGACGATGGCGTGGCTACTCACCTTCTGCGGAGTCTTCCTCGAGCTGCCGCTGTCGCAGCTGCTGTACGCGCCAAGCAACCCGCCGGCGTCGGTGGCGATCGAGGGCAATCTCAGTAATTACCACTTTGGAGTCGGCATGGCCCAGTCAGTACTCGCTGTCGCGATCGCGCTCGTCGCGGTCGGCCTCGTGCTCGGCGGCTACCGCTTGCTCGCGCCCGCTGGCTGGCGCCGGATCGGAGCTGCGACCCGTGGCTGAAAGCACCATGACCCTGGGCAACCAGCTTCCCGGCACCAGCGCCGAGAGCATCGTTGCCGAGCAGGTCACCAAGGAGTATCCCGGCGGCAGCGTGGCGCTGCGCGAGGTCAGCCTGCGGGTTGAACCGGGCACGTTCGTGGTGCTGCTCGGGCCGTCCGGCTCGGGCAAGACGACGCTGCTCCGCTGCCTGGCCGGGATCGAGCGTGTCACTTCGGGCCGGATCGCCATCGGCGGCACGACCGTTGGCAGCGAGCAGGTCCATGTGCCGCCGGACCGCCGGAACCTGTCCATGGTGTTCCAGGACTACGCGCTCTGGCCGCACCTGCGGGTTCGGGAGAACGTCGCGTTCGCGCTCCGGCGGACCAGGCTAGCCAAGCCGGCAGCCCAGGCCAGAACACAGGCCATGCTGGACCGCGTCGGACTCGGCGCGCTGGCTGATCGGTACCCCAACGAACTGTCCGGTGGCGAGCAGCAGCGGGTGGCGCTGGCCAGAGCGCTGGTCGCCGGGACCGGGCTGATCTTGTGCGACGAGCCGCTGTCCAACCTCGACGCCGACCTGCGGGACCGGATGCGAGTAGAGATCTCGGCCCTGGTGCGGGAGTCGGGCGCGACCGCCATCTACATCACGCACGACCAGGCCGAGGCGTTCGCGCTGGCCGATCAGGTCGGCGTGCTGCAAAACGGCCGCCTGATCCAGTTCGGCAGGCCGGAGCAGGTCTACACCGAGCCGGCCAGCCCGTTCGTGGCGAGGTTCACGGGTCTGTCTGGCGAGTTGCCGGTTCGCGTTGTCAGCCAGGCGGGCGCTGGTCTGGACGGCGTGACCGAGGTCGAGCTGGCGGGCCCGGCCTTGCTGCGTGCGTGCCGGGTACGTACCAGCAGTCCCTTTGCTCCCGGCAGTCCGGCGATCCTGCAGATCAGGCCTACCGGTGTTCAGCTGGCCGGCACCCATGACGACGAGCATCACCTGGCCGGCGTGGTCGCCGACGTTGCCTTCCGCGGGCGCGGGTATGAACACGCCATCGACATTGCCGGCCACGGCCGTCTCACCGGGATCTTCGCTCCGGCCAGAGCCGACCGCGGCACCTCCGTCGGCCTGCGGCTGGATCCAGCAGGCTGCCACGTGTTCGCGACAGCCTCAGCAGCGGACTGACTTGCCGTTCAGCTAGCCAACGTGGTTCGCCGCCGGCCAGACTAGCCGGACGGGCGGCTGCCGGCGGAGGACTGCCCGTTCCCCTGATGATTGCGGGTTTTTGAAGGAGCAGCAGGATGGCACACGAGGTTAAGGGCGTGGTCGCTCGTGCCAAGGGCGAGCCGGTCAGCGTCACGACGGTGCGCGTGCCCGATCCGGGTCCGGGTGAGGCGCTCGTGGCAGTCCAGGCCTGCGGCGTGTGCCACACCGACCTGCATTACCGTGAGGGCGGCATTGGCGACGACTTCCCGTACCTGCTCGGGCACGAGGCAGCCGGCGTGGTCGAGGCGGTCGGCCCGGATGTGACGGGCGTGGCGCCCGGCGACTTCGTGATCCTGAACTGGCGCGCGGTATGCGGCCAGTGCCGGGCCTGCCTGCGCGGGCGCCCGTGGTATTGCTTCGCCACCCACAACGCCAGCCAGAAGATGACGCTCGCCGACGGCACGCCGCTCTCGCCCGCCCTCGGCATCGGCGCGTTCGCGGAGAAGACACTGGTAGCCGCTGGCCAGTGCACCAAGGTGGACCCCGCGATCAGGCCAGAGGTCGCCGGGCTGCTGGGCTGCGGCGTGATGGCGGGCCTCGGCGCCGCGCTGAACACGGCGGGCGTCGGCCGCGGCGACTCGGTCGCGGTGATCGGCTGCGGCGGCGTCGGCAATGCCGCGATCCTCGGCTCCGTACTGGCCGGCGCCCGGAAAGTAATCGCCGTTGACGTCGACGACCGCAAGCTCGACTGGGCCAGCGGCTTCGGCGCGACAGACACGGTGAACTCGCGGTCGACCGACCCAGTCGAGAAGATCAGGGATCTTACCGAGGGTAACGGGGCCGACGTGGTCATTGAAGCCGTCGGGCGCCCGGAGACCTACCGGCAGGCGTTCTACGCTCGTGACCTGGCCGGGACCGTTGTGCTTGTCGGGGTCCCAACCCCGGAGATGCGACTGGAACTGCCGCTGCTCGACGTGTTCGGCCGGGGCGGGTCGCTGAAGTCGTCCTGGTACGGTGACTGCCTGCCGAGCCGCGACTTCCCGATGCTGGTCGACCTGCATCTGCAGGGCAGGCTGCCGCTGGAGAAGTTCGTATCCGAGACCATCGCGCTGGACGCGGTCGAGGAGGCGTTCGCGAAGATGCACCGCGGGGAGGTGCTCCGCTCGGTCGTCGTGCTGTGAGGAGCCCGCGAGGCCCGGCCGGCCTTTTGCTGCGCCGCCGCGATCTCGATCAGAGCATCCGGTTCTTCTTCAGGTACGCGGCCAGGTCGTCGTAAGCGCCGCCCTCGTTGGCGAACAGCGCGACATTGCGAGCGGCATCGAACCACGGGCTGAGCGAGGGACGCACGTCGGCTATCGCCGACTCCAAGTCCGGCTGACCGATCATCCGGGGCTCGCCGCGGCGGACTGAGTCGAGCAGCGCAAGCTCAGCAGCCGACTCGCAGACATGCGCGATGTCCGCGCCCGAGTAGCCGTCGGTAAGTTTGGCGAGCCGCTCGGGATCTACCCGCTCAACTGGCCGATCGCGCAGGTGGTAGCGGAAGATCGCCGCGCGCGCTGGCTGATCGGGCGGGAGCACTAGCAGCATCCGGTCGAATCTGCCCGGCCGCCGCAGCGCGCTGTCCACGTCCCACGGGTGATTGGTGGCGGCCAGCAGGAAGACGCCCTCGTTGCCGCCGGTAACGTCATCAAGTTCCAGCAGTAGCTGATTGACCACAGCGCGCATCGGTGTATGCCGTAGCTGAGTGCGCTTCTGCCCGATGGCGTCCACCTCATCGAGGAAAACCACGCACGGCGCGTTCTGGCGGGCGACCCCGAATATCTCGTGGATGTTGCGCTCGCTCTGGCCGAGCATGCTGTCGATGACGTCGGCGAAGGAGACCGCCAGGAAACGCGCGCCAAGCTCGCCTGCTACGGCGCGGGCGATGAAAGTCTTGCCGCAGCCGGGCGGCCCGTACATGAGCAGGCCGCCGCGCAGGCTCTTGCCGTAGAGCTTGCGGAGTTCGGGATTGCGCATCGGAGCGAGAAAGGCAGCCTGGAGGCGGTCCTTCACGTCCGTCATCCCGGCGACGTCGGAAAGTCGCAGGCCCGTCTGCTCGACGTCGAAGACCCTCGAGTCCGGGTCGCCGCTCTCCACACCGACGCGCTCCGCGGACCCGTCGGGGCCGACGAACCGGGGTGGCAGCACGTCGGCGAGCTCCGATTCAGCGGCGCCCCAGTCGAAGTCCGCCGTCGTGGCTGCGGCCGGGTTGTCCGCCTCAGGCCCGGACGCCTCGGCCGTGGAAGAGGTCTGATCCGGGGGCGCGGGCTGATCTGCGGGCGAGAACTCGGCATGGGAGGGAGACTGGGCCCGCGATGCGGGCTCGCCGTCGGCCGCAGGCTCGGCCAGGGCCGCGGGCACAGCTTGCGCACCTGGCCGAGCCTCCGCGGCAGCAGGTGCTCCGTGATTGCCCGCGGGCTGCGTCCCGGTGATCAGCGCCAGGGCATGAGCGTTAGTCGGGTCAGCCTGCAAGACCACGCCGACCTCGCGGATGCCTTCATCTCGCTGCCCGGCCGCGATGAGCAGCCTGGCTAGGTGCAGGCGCAGCTCGACGTCGTCCGGCATCGCCTCGACTGCCTTGCGCAGGCTCGCGACTAGCTTCGGGTCGAGCTCCATGTGTCCCCTTGTCTGAATCATCCCGGATAAGGAACTACAGTACGACCTCCGGCGGGGACTGAGGACAACTCGCTTGCGGCTGCCCAGGGCGGGAAAGGCGCTGGTCAGCCTCGCGCGCCTAGCCGTCTTTTCAGCCGAAACGTGGGTTTGAGAATCGGGCATACCATCGGATAAGGCGCGTTACGGCGCCGGTTCGGGTGAAAAGTCGCGCTCGCCGACTCGTCAGTGCCGCGATGGGCACGGCATCCTCCGGCACGCAGGTCTATTGACCGGCGGCGCATAATGAGCGGATGACGTCTCCGGCTGAGGTTCCGGCCTTCTCGCTGCCAGGCGGCGGCCAGATGCCGGTTGTAGGGTTCGGTACCTGGAGAATGCGCCACGACAACGCCTATCAGGCGGTACGCGCGGCCCTGGCGGCTGGCTACCGGCATATCGATACCGCCACGATGTACGCCAATGAGGGCGATGTCGGCCAGGCCATCCGGGACAGCGGGCTGGACAGGTCCGACCTGTTCATCACGACCAAGATCCGCCCCTCCGACGCGGGGAAAGCCCGCTCGGTGCTCCGGCTGTCGCTTGACGCGCTGGGTACCGATTACCTGGACCTCTGGCTGGTGCACTGGCCACCGTCGCAGCGGGGCGCCAGCCGCCAGCTGTGGAACGAACTAATTGAGATCCAGGCCGACGGACAAGTCATCGATATCGGCGTGAGCAACTACACCCTCGCGGAACTCGACGAGCTGACCCGCTCGTCCGGGCAGACGCCTGCGGTGAACCAGATCGACTGGGGCCCGACTCGCTACGACGCCGCTGTGCTGGCCGGCCACGCCGAGCGCGGCGTCGCGCTTGAGGGCTACAGCGGGCTGAAGAACACCGACCTGGACGATCCGGTGCTGGCGAAGATAGCCGCCGCCCACGGCGTGACCACGGCTCAGGTAGTCCTGCGCTGGCACCTAGAGCACAACATCATCGTGATCCCGAAATCGGCCCGGCCGGAGCGTATCGCGTCCAACTTCGACCTGTTCGGATTCGCGCTGACCGGCGAGGAAATGGCCAGCATCGACGACATGGCGGGGCGCTAGCGCAGCCGCGGGTCAGGCCCGGCCAAAGCCGATCGTGGGATCCGGCAGCCCGCTGCGCAGCGTCAGGATCTGCGTTACATCGGCTCGGAAGACCGCCTGGCTGAGGCTGCCGTTGTTGAACCCGGTTTGCAGTCCAGCCAGGGCCTGCCCGGCCTCGGTAAGAGATGAAGTAAGTATCAGCTGCATACCGGCCTGCGCCGCCAGCAACGAGCGGTTCTGGATCGAGCCGTTGTTCACCAGGGCGCCGGCGCCGATCGCGTCGGTGATCGTCACCCCCGTGAACCCGAGCCTGCCCCGCAGCTGACCTTGCACGATGACGGACGACAGCCCTGCTGGCCGGGATGAGCCCAGATTCGGGTACCTCGCCCAGGACACCATCACCAGCTTGACTCCGGCGGCGATCGCGGCGGCGAACGGGGCCTCATCGACGCTCTGGATCGTGGACTTGGAGAGGTTAATCGTGACCGGCCTTAGGTCGGTGTTCTGGCTCGTCGTGGCAGCGCCAAGGCCCGGAAAGTGCTTCGCCGTCGCGGCCACGCCGGTGGCCTGCTGCGCGGTGATGAAGAACGATCCCAGCCGCGACACGGTAATCGGATTCATGCTGTAGGAGCGCTGGAACTGGTCGAGGAAGTTGCCAGGCGCGCGGAACACGCCGAGCACCGGCGCCAGGTTCATGTTCAGGCCGAAGCTGAGCAGGTTCTGCCCCGCGCCCGCGCCGGCCGCAGTCGCCGCCAAACGACGCTGAGTGGGCGTGGGTAGGGAACCGATTTGCTTTTCCGACAGGACCGGAGCACCAGGCAATCGCCTGACAAGCCCGCCTTCCTGATCCGTCATGAGCAGAAGCGGGAAGTTATGCGCTGGGTTCTGCGCCAGGGCATTATTGGCGATCAGCGTGGCGACGGCAGCGGTGAACTGCGCGGTGTTCGAGAAGTTCGAGCTGAAGAAGATGACGCCGCCGACTTCGCCGTGCCGGATGAGCTTCAGCAGCGCCGATGGCGGTGTCAGCCCGGAATAGCTGTAGATGACGCGCTGCCCGGCTAGCTGGGCAGGGGTCAGCGTCGCGGCCAGCGCGGCCGGGCTCTGGTCTGCCACGGCGGCTTTGCCGACGCTGCTGCGGGAACCTGCCGTGTTCGGCGTCTGATAGCTGACACGACTGGCGACTCGCCCGCTTGCCACGGGGCCGGCGTCTGCATTTGCTGCGAACAGGAGCACGACCGCGGCGGCCAGAGAAAAACCGCCGAATCTGCGCCATACATTTTTTTGCAAGGCGAATGCTGCCTTCCCGCGGAGCTGGGCCGGCCCCGCTCGCAAATGCAATTGCCAGCTGATCCGGTGCCTGCACGATGACACGCCACAAACTGTGCGCGTCCGGCGCACGACGGCAGCGAGGGACGGACTGGCCGTCTCGTCAGGTCGCGTAGCCCGGCCGTCAGGCGGGCAAGCTCTTCCGCAACTGCAGAAGCTGCGCGAGCTGCGCCTTGAAAGCCGCCTTCGGCAGGGCGCCGTCGCTATACCCAGCGCGCAGCCCCTGTACACATTTCCAGCCGGGCACCGCAGCAGTGCCGGTACACAGCAGCGCGTCCATCCCGGCGCGTGCGGCAAGCATCGTCCGGTTCTGCAGCGTGCCGTAGGCTCGCAGCGCTCCGGCCCCGAGCGCATCGGTGATCGTCACGCCGGTGAAACCGAGGCGCTCCTCCAGTTCGCCCTGGATGATGGTCGGCGACAGACCCGCGGGCAGCTTCGGGTCGAGTGCCGGGTAATTCGCCCACGACACCATCGCCAGCCTGGCGCCTGCCTTGATCGCTGCCTGATAGGGCAGCTCGTCGACGGCGCGCAGCGTCTGCGCCGGCAAGCTGATCCGCACCGGCCTGTTGTCGGTGTTCTGCGCGGCGCTTGCCTGACCGAGTCCGGGAAAGTGCTTGACAGTGGCCGCGACGCCGCCGCCCTGCTGCGCGGCGACGAACGCGGCAGCGGCTGTTGACACAACGCCAGGGTTCATGCTGTAGGAGCGCCGGTACTGGTCGTCGAAATCGCCCGCCTTGCGGTAAACGTCGAGTACCGGAGCCAGGTTCACGTTCATGCCCACCGCGCGCAAGCCGGCCGCAGCCTGCGCGCCGGCCGCAGCCGCCGCGCTGGCCGGAGATGCGTAGGCGCCAATCTGTGCTTCGGACTGGTCGGGCCCGGCCCAGGACAGGCGGCGGACCAGACCGCCTTCCTGATCGGCCATCAACAACAGCGGATAGCCGCGGGCCGGGTTGGTGACCGCGGCGTTCGCCTTTTCCAGCTGAGCGATGACACCCCGGAGCTGAGCCCGGCTGGAGATATTGGCGCCGAAGAAGATGACACCGCCGACGTCGCCATGCCGGATCTGCCTGAGCAGGTTTGCCGGGACTGACAGGCCCCTGTAGCTGTAGATCACCCGCTGGCCGGCCATCTGCGCGGGCGAGAGCTTGGCGATCTCAGCTGACTGTTCGGTCAGGGCGGCCAGCTGCGCGGCCGTCGGCACGGCGGCGGGGCCCTGGGTCGCCTCGGCGGCCTGTTCCGCGGACACTACCGGGCTCGGCGAGGTCTCTGCCCCGTCGCCCGGTTGCGATGACTGGCCCGCCGAGGGCTGGCTGCTAGCCCCGGCGCTTCCCGCAGACTCGGCCGGCGCGCCCGGGTCTGCGGCGGCGCCTGGCGAACTGCAGCCGGCGGTGAGTACTACCGCGGTCGCAGCCGCCGCGCCGACAGTCAGCCAGAGCCGGTGAGTGTGCAAGGAAGAGACCTCAGCAGCCGCCGGGACGGCGGCCTGGGTAGTCCGAGCTGTGCGACATGACTGGATCAGACTACTTTCAGTTACAACGAGCTTTTTACGAATTGCCTCCACGGGGTCCCGCGCCGCGCCGGCTGGGTACTTGCATAGCAAGGCCACGAGAGCTGGCTAAGGACGTGAGCCAATGAGCGACCAAGATGGGCACCACACCGACCCGACCTTCTACCGCTCGCCGCGGGACGCCGCGCAGGCCCCGGCGGAAAAGCTGGCCTACGTCGCCACTCTCTCCCGCCCGGCCGACAAGCCCGACGCGATGGCGGTCGTCGACGTGGATCCGGGCTCCGCCAGCTACAGCGAGGTCGTCGGCTTCACCGAGCTGTCCAACCTGGGCGATGAGTTGCACCACTTCGGCTGGAACGCCTGCTCGAGCGCCTTGTCCCCCGGCGGCGGCCACGACCACGGCGACCGCCGCTATCTGATCGTGCCCGGTCTCCGCTCGTCCCGGCTGTACGTGCTGGACACCAAGGAGAACCCGGCGGCTCCGCAAATCGTGAAGGTGCTCGGCCCGGAAGAACTCGGCAAACGCGCCAGCTACTCCCGCCCGCACACCGTGCACTGCGGTCCCGGCGGCGTATTCGTGTCCTGCCTGGGCGGTGGCAGCAACGAGGGGCCCGGCGGTATCGCGCTGCTCGACCCGGGCACGTTCGAGGTCACCGGCCAGTGGGAGGCTGACCGCGGTGACCAGTACCTCGCTTACGACGTGTGGTGGCACATCAACCACGACGTCGCGATCACATCGGAGTGGGGCACCCCATCGATGATCGAGAACGGCGCCGTCCCCGAGCTCCTGCTCGGCCGTAAGTACGGGCACCGGCTGCACTTCTGGGACATGAAGACGCGGACCAACATCCAGACGATCGACCTCGGCGACGACCAGCAGATGGTGCTCGAGCTACGGCCCGCTCACAACCCGACGCAGACCTACGGCTTCGCAGGCGTCGTGGTCAGCGTCGAGGATCTGTCCGCGTCCGTCTGGCTCTGGCACAAGCAAGCCGACGGCAGCTGGGCGGCCCGGAAGGTGATCTCGATCCCGGCGGAGCCAGCCCGCGAGGACGACCTGCCCCCCGCGCTGAAGCCATTCGGCGCGGTGCCACCTTTCGTCACCGATCTGGCGCTGACGGTGGACGATCAGCGCCTCTATGTCTCGTGCTGGGCCACCGGCGAGCTGAAACAGTACGACGTCAGCGACCCGTTCCACCCGCAGGAGACCGGAT
>DASXIA010000235.1:0-2566 GCA_036488155.1 Streptosporangiaceae bacterium
AAGGTCTCGTCCTCCACGTGGAACCTGAGCCCGGCGAATGCCCGCTCATCTCCCTGGAAGAAGGCGGGCGGGCGCCCGCGGGTGATCCCGTACAGTGACGTGATCCGCTGCTGCCCGTCCAGGATGAGCACGCGCAGCGCGGGGGTGGCCGTGGCCTCCTGGCCGCGGACGAGCGAGCCGTCGGCGCGCGTCTCCCAGGTCAGCAGGCTGCCGACCGGGTAGCCGAGGTACAGGGACCGCATGAGCCCGCGGACCTGGTCGCGGTTCCATACGTAGCCGCGCTGAAACTCGGGTAGTAGCACGCTTCCAGAATCGATTTGGTCAAGAATGGCGGCCAGCTTGGTCACGACGCTCCCGTCACGTGAGTCATACAAGGTCGCAGGCAGGAATATAGTTGACCGGCGTGAGCTAGGCCGATCTGCAATCTACTTGCTGCTGACGACAGTTGCGGCGTCTAAAGCTGGACAGATTCATCTGAATTGAATCTTTTCTCATCCCATCGCAAGTGGTGCCGAGCGGTCTGACCGGCCGCTCTCGACGGCCCGGTTTCTGGACAGTGACAGGGGGACAAGGCGGGTGGCACGCCTGGCGATCGGTAAGGGCTTTCTGACGGAATACGGGAGGCTGGACAAGGATGTCCAAGGTGCCGTCGATGCGGCAATCGCCAAGTTCGCCAGGCACCCTCATCCCGGTTCCCACCTGGAAAAGCCGCAGCGCGGCTGGGACGACCGGATCCGCACCCTGGAGGTGGACAACCGCTGGCGCGGTATCGTGCTCGCGCCGATGACCGGTGATACATACTGCCTGGTCACGATTTTGCCGAAGGACAAGGCGAAAGCCTATGCCACCAGCCACCGGTTCAGCGTCAATCCAGCGCTCGGAGTGCTTGAAGTCCGCGACGAGGACGCGATACAGCGGCTGCGGCAGCTGCTGCAAGAGGCTTCCAAGCCCGACGGCAAGCGGCTGTTCGCGGACGTAAACGACGCCGACCTTGGCCGGCTTGGCGTCGACGCGCAAATCCTGCCGATGATCCGGCTGATGACCAGCGAAGCGGACCTGGAGACGCGGCAGGCGGCGTTGCCCGAGGCCCAGTACGCCGCGCTGCACGCCCTGGCCTGCGGCATGACCCTGGACGAGGCCAGGGAGGAGGTTGCCAGGCTTTACGCCGCGGGCACGCCACCCGAGCAGGTGGACCCAGACGACCTCGTCTCGGCGATGGAGCGCAGTCCAAGTCAGGTCACCTTCGTGTCCGGCCATGAGGAGCTGCGGCTGATCCTCGCGCACCCGTTCGCGGCCTGGCGCATGTTCCTGCACCCGAGCCAGCGCAAGATCGCTTACCGGACGAGCTACTCAGGGCCGGCCCAGGTGACGGGCGGCCCGGGGACGGGCAAGACGGTTACCCTGCTGCACCGTGCGGCCTTCCTCGCCGCGCGCGCGGCGAAGCGGCCGGCGGCCGACTCCGGGGCGGAAGGCCGTCCGCCGCAGGCGGATCCAGGCGCCGCTCAGGTGCTGGTAACGACCTTCAACGGGACGCTGGCCGACGCTCTGGGTACCCAACTGGACCTGTTGATCAAGGACGACCGCGCGCGCCGCGGCATCGAGGTGCTTAACGTCGACCGGCTGGCCTACCGCATCGTCAAGGCGGCGAGGGGTGCTCCCGTCATCGCCGACGAGCGGATCCTGCGGACCCAGTGGGCGGCGGCCGCCGCCGCGGCCGGGCTTGACTTCACCCCGGCGTTCCTGAAGAACGAATGGGAGCAGGTCATCCTGGCCCAGGACCTGCAGAGCGAGCAGTCGTACCTGACCTGCCTGCGCACCGGCCGGGGACGACCGCTCACCAAGGTGCAGCGCAGCCAGGTCTGGCAGGCCGCGCAGCAGGTCGCCGCCGAACTCGCGGCCGCCCGCCAGTCCACCCACCTGCAACTGGCCAATGAGGCCACGCACTTGCTCCGCGAAACCGGGGCGCCGAGCTACCTGCACATCCTCGTGGATGAGGCACAGGACCTGCACCCGTCTCAGTGGCGGCTGCTCCGCGCGGCCGTCGCGCCGGGGGCCGACGACCTGTTCATCGTGGCCGACCCGCACCAGCGCATCTACGACAACCGGGTCTCACTGGCCAGCATGCGGATCAGCGTGCGCGGCCGGAGCCAGCGGCTCTCGCTGAGCTACCGGACCACCCAGGAAGTCCTGACCTGGGCGGTCTCGCTGCTCGGCACGGATCCGGTGACCGGACTTGACGGCGAGGTGGACTCGCTGCTCGGCTACCGGTCGCCGATGCACGGCCCGCGCCCGCAGCTTCGGATGACGGCAACGCGATCAGAAGAGTTCGGCCTTCTCGCCGATCAGATCCGGTCGTGGCTCGCACTCGGCATCGAACCGCAGGCCATCGGCGTGACGGCCAGGTCCGCCAGCCTGGTTCGCGAGGCACGCCAGGTGCTGAAGGCCGACGGCATCACGACGGTCCCGCTGAGCGAACGCCGCAACGCGCAGGCGGTGCGGGCCGGAACCATGCACGCGATGAAGGGGCTTGAGTTCCAGGCCGTCGCGGTCGTCGGAGTAGAGCGCG
>DASXIA010000292.1:0-8526 GCA_036488155.1 Streptosporangiaceae bacterium
CCCCGGCGGAAGGCATCGAGGATCTCGCGGTGATCGTGCACGGTCGCCGCCGGCCAGCCGTCGATCGTCGAGTAGAACCGAACCGGGACGTAACTCACCGCCATCCCGAGCAGCCACGCGAGCTTGGGCGCTCCGGCCAGCCGGTTCACTGCGCGGTGAAACTGGAAATTGAGCTCCTCCAGCTCCTCATGATCACCGCGCTCGGCGGCGCCTTCGAGCTCGAGCTGCAACTTCTCGAGGACGGCAATGGCGGCGGCGTCGCCGCGTTTCACAGCCCTGGCAGCGAGCTCGCCGGCCAGCAGCGCCTGGCCTGCGAACAGGTCCCGGATGTCGTCACCGGTGAGCGGGACCACGACGAAACCGCGCCGGGGCTCCAGCCGGACGAAACCCTGACTGCGCAGGGCCAGCAAACCCTCACGCACGGGCGTGGCGCTGATTCCCAGTTCCTGAGCGACGGACTCCGGGCGGATAAAATCGCCGCCTTGCAACTGGCCGGACACAATCAGATCGCGAACGAACGACGCGGCCTCTGCTCCCAGCTGGGGGCGGTGCCGACTCTGCTTTCGAGGCCCCGGCCAGGGACTCTCGGGCGGTTCCGTCACGGAATTAGCGTACCGGATAATGAGTTAGTCACCGCCTCATTCAGGACCCTGCACAATCGGACCGCCGCGACGCACAGGCAATTTCGGCCGCCTGTCGGTCAGCAGCGGATAGGTAGCCGTATCGGCTGCAGAGCGGAGCCGGGTCACCCAGTCCAAGTCCAGGTCAGAGGTGCTGATACCGACGGCGTCGCCCATGTCAGCCAGCGCGCGGCCGAGCGGATCAATGATCTTGCTGCCGCCGTGGAATTTCGTCATTCCGCAGGTTCCGGTCTGGTTGATGCAGACGACGTAAGCGACATTCTCGATTGCACGCGCGGCCGCGACTCCCTCGAATACAAAAGAACGCTGCTGTTCCCATGCCATCGGGAAAAACAGCGCGCGCGCCCCCGAGTCGGCAAGGTCGGCGCAGAAAACCGGAAAGGCCAGATCATAACAGCAGCCGACAGCCAGGTCGCCGCTGGCAGCCAGGACGAGTTCCTGGCCGGCCGCGAAGACTGCGCGCTCTGCGGACACCATGTGGGTTTTCGCATAGGACGTACGGCTGCCGTCGGGCTCGGTCAGCACGACGGCGTTGTACAGCCGGCCGTCGGTTCGGTGGGCGGTGCCGTACATGACCCGGACGCCCTGCTTGCGTGCCGCCGCCTCGAGTTCGGATTCCGCGCGGGCCAGTTCATCCAGGACCGCGGCGGGGTAGCTCGCCGGGTCGAGCAGGTAACCCGGCAAGCAGAGCTCCGGGAAGCAGACAAGATCGGGGCCGTCCCCCGCGGCGTCGAGCAGGCTCAGCATCTGCGAAAGATTGCCGCGCACGTCCGCTGCCGCGGTGAACTGCGCGAGCGTGACGCGCAGTCGCCCGGTGGCCGACATCGCACTCATTCCGCTACTCAGTCCGTCAGCGCAAGGCCAATTGGCCTGATCGGTGAGCCGGTGGCCCCGCGAAGCTTGATCGGCATGCCGATGAACGCGATCTCGAACACGCCCGCCGCGCTGAGTTCCTCTAGGTTAAGCACCTCGATGACCGGCGTTCCGGCCGAGGCGAAGAGATAGCAGTGCACCGGGACGAACGTGTCCGGCTCCACGTGCGGGTCGACGTCGATGCTGATGGCATCGGTGCCCAGGCACATCACGCCTGCGTCCTCGCATAGGTACCGGGCAGTCTCGATCCCGATGCCCGGCGTGGAGCGCAGATATCCGTCCAGATCTGGCCACACGGACATGCGCCCGGTCCGGATCAGGGCGATGTCGCCCGGCCTCAGGTCCGTGCCCTGAGCGCGCGCCGCCTCGGCCAGGTCGTCGGGCTGGATGCAGTAGCCGTCTGGCAGGCAGGTGAGGCCGTGCAGCCGGGCAACATCGAGCATGACCGCACGTGCCACGATCGGCGGGCACTCGGCGGCGCCGCCCTGCAGCCATTGCCGGCTGCCAAGGTCATCCTCGGCGGTGCGGCCATTCCAGAACCGGCCGTAGTGCCCCAGATGGTTGAGCATGTCGATGTGCGTGCCGGTGTGCGTGTACATGCTGATCGAGTCACCGCAGTAGCTGTACTTCTCGTGCACCTTGGAGGTAGCGCCCGAGGACCGGTCATTGACCGACCCGTGCGGTGTGTGCGTCATCCACATCTGGTAACGAGGGTCGCCTGCGGCTGCCCACGACGGCATGCCGAGGAAGTAGTCCACGGCGAGGTCGAAGACGCGGCGCCCGTCCGCACGCGCGAGCACGGCCTGGCGCGACTCGGGCGTCATCAGGTTGAGGCGCCCCACGTTGTCGGCCGGCCCCCACGGGCTCTTCGAGACCGTGACTCCGTCGCGCTCGAAGATGGTCTCGTACGGGCTGCCGCCCATGCTGATCTCCCGGCTGTCTTTGGTTCAGATTGTGTAAGCGGGCATGTCCCGCGGTGCGAGACCCGCGTCGATTGCCTCGATGACTGACTGCTCACCGGCCTGGATCTGCCGGACCTCGGCCGCCACCGCAGCAACGTGCCGGGCCGGTACCACGCAGATCCCGGTGCCGTCCGCGACGACCAGGTCGCCGGGGTTGACCGGCACGCCCGCCACCGCTACCGGCCCGTTGACCTCGATGGCAGCCATGCGGTAGTTGCCGCTGACCGGGGTCACCGACCTGGACCACACCTGGATTCCCTCGGCTGCGATGCCCTCCACGTCGCGGACGGCGCCATCGACGACGCAGCCGCCCATTCGCAGGCGCCTGGCCCAGCGCGCCGAGATCGAGCCCATCACCGATCCGTAGTCGTCCCCGCCGCAGTCAAATACGGCGATGTCGCCGGGCTGGCCGATCGCGTACATGTCGCGCTCCCCCAGGCCCGAGCGCTCCCCGCGCTGCAGCACGCCGCTGACGTCGCCGCCGTGACGCGCGTACCGGATGGTGATCGCCGGGCCGCAGACCCGCTGGCCCGCCGCCAGCGGCCGCAGCACGCTGCCCGGCACGCGGCCGCCGATGCCAAGCTTGTCCATCGCGTCGGAGACCATCGAGGACACGTCCTCGATGGTCAGGAACTCCGCGATGACGGCCGGATCTGGCCGGTCCACAATGACCTGCCTGATCTGGTCGTCGCCCACCAGGCCGAACAGCCTGTCCCGGACCCCCGCCAGTTCTTCAGCTGTCGCCACGGCCATGTCCTTTCTCAGCTACCGGATTCCAGCGACAGTGCTTTCGCCGCCGGGTACTGCTCCGCGAACTCCCGCGCGATGTCGACGCGCCGCATGAAGGCGACGTCGGAGAACTGCTGCGCGTACTCGATGAAGCGCGCCAGGCCATCGGATCGCGCCGGGTTGCCGGTGACTCGCGGGTGCAGGCCGATCGACATCATGCGGCCAACGTCGTCACCGTCGGCACGCAGCCGGTCCAGGCTGGCCTTCGCGGTGAGGAAGAAGTCGTCGGGGTTGGCGAACCCGGTCCCCACGATGTACCGGGCGTCGTTCACCACGAGCGAGTACGGCACGACCAGATGCGGCCGGTTCAGGATCGTGGTCCAGTACGGCAGGTCGTCGTTGTAGCAGTCGGAGTCATACTCAAACCCGCCCTCCTCGACCACCAGCTCCCGCGTGTTGGTGCTCATCTCCCGGCAGTACCACCCGACCGGGCGCGTTCCGGTGGTCTCCTGGATGGAGGCAATGGCGAGCTTGATCGCTTCCCGCTCCTGGTCCCGGGTCATCTCGAAGTGGTTGCTCCACCGGTACCCATGGCCCGCGGGCTCGTCGCCCCGGCTGGCCAGTTTCGCCGCGACTGCGGGGTTGCGCTCCAGCGCCACCGCGGCGGCGAAGAAGGTAACCGGAATGCCAGCGTTGTCGAACACCCGGAACAGCCGCCAGATGCCCGCCCGCGAGCCGTACTCGTACATCGACTCGACTGCCAGGTCACGCTGTCCTTCGAGGGCGAACGGCAGCTCGTAGAGAATGTCGTTGACGTTGTCGCCCATCGGGAAGGTCTTCTCCGAGCCCTCCTCGTAGTTCACCACGATCTGGATGGCGACCTTCGCATCGCCCCGCCACCGGATGAGTGGCGGATGCTCGCCGTATCCGACAAGCTCCCGCGGCGGACCCGGTGCCGCAGAGTCGGTGCGCCGGAAGAAGAGATCATCGTGCGTCATCGCTGTCTCCTTGCATCGTGCCCTCGGTTGTCGGATCAAGCTCCAGCCAGCGCTCGGGGCGGTTCAGCTCGTGGAAGCCGGCCCGCCGGTACAGCGAGTGGGCATCTCTGGTGGCGAGCAGAACCTGCCGGATCTTCGCGTCGCGCAGGTCAGCCAGCATGCAGCTGAGCATCCATCCGCCGATCTTCTGGTTGCGGTACGGCTCGGCCACGAACACGTCGCACAGGTAGGCGAACGTCACGCCGTCGGTGATCGCACGTCCCATGCCTATCTGCTCGCCATTGCGCAGCACGGCGTAGGTCCGCGACTGCCGCAACGACTCGGTAACGTCCTGCAGGCTGCGGCCCATCGACCAGTACGCCTCCCGCGAGAGCCACTGATGGATGCGCGGCAGGTCCATCCGGGACAGGTCGTCGGTCACTATGTACTCGCCACGACGCCACTCCATCAGGCTGCTCCGACGCCGACGAGCCTCCCGCGGGCGGCAGCCACGAGCCGGTCCGCACCGTCGGCGATCTCCTCGACAGAGTGGAAGCTGAAGCACAGGCGGGCGCTACTGCCTCCCCCGCCGTCGGCAAAGAACCCCGGGCCCGGCACGAAGGTGACGCCAGCCCGCTCGCAATCGTCCAGCAGGTCGTTGGCGCTGAGCTGCGCTGGTAGATCCAGCCAGAGGAAGTAGCCGCCGTCCGGGTGCGACCACCGTGGGCCGGCCCCGTCCTGGCCAATACCGTCCAGGCCGGCGGCGAGCCGGGTCACGAGCGCGTCGCGACGCAGCCGCAGCAGCCCGCGCACTCGGCTCAGGTGCGCGGGCAGGAAACCGCCGGCCAGGAATTCATAGATCTCCGCTTGCGGCCACAGCGGCGGCGACACGTAGGTAGTGAGTGCCACCGCCGCTACCCGCTGGGCGAGTTGCTCGGGCAGCACTCCGTACCCGACCCGCAGACCAGGCGCGACCACCTTGGAGAACGACGACATGAAGACCGATAGGTGGCCAGCGCCGCGAGCGACGAGCAGGCTGCGCAGTGACGGCGGCTCGGCGCCCTCGAACCGCAGCGGGCCGTACGGATCATCCTCGACGAGCAGCAGGTCATGGGCGATAGCCAGATCAACGAGGCGCTGGCGATCGGCCGGTGCAAGCGTCGTTCCCGTCGGGTTGTGGAAGGTGGGCAGCAGGTAGCAGAACGCGGGACGCTCGCCGGTCGCCAGGTAGTGCTCCAGCCGGGCAAAATCAAGGCCAGTCTCGTCGCGCCGGACCGGCAGGATCCGGGCGCCGGTCGTCCGCAGCAGGCTGACCGCCCGGTCGTAGCTCGGGACCTCGACCAGGACCGGGCCCGCCGTCTCAAGCAGCACGCGCGTGAGGAAGGTCAGCAGAATGTACGAGCCTGGCGTGATCACGATCTGTCCGGGCGCGGCCCCGTGTTCAGCGGCGATCCACTCCCGCAGCGGCCCGAAGCCGGCCGGCGGCCCGTAGTTGAGTGCGGTCGCGCGGTGCCGCGCGAACGCCCGCTGCGCCGCTTCGGCGAGCTCATCGGCGGGGAACAACTCGGGTGCCGGGATACCGCGCGCGAACGAGATGATCCCCGATTCCGGCAGGACAGACATCGGCTAGTCCAGTCCGGCGAGATGACGCGCGCCGTCCGCGACGATGAGCTGCCCGCTGATGTAGGAGGCCTGGGCGCTGGCCAGGAACTGGAACAGATAAGCGATGTCTTCTGGCTGGCCGACCCGGCCCGTTGGCACCTTCGGCGCCGTCGCGCGCACGCCATCCGGGCCGAGCGAGTTAACCGGGTCATTGGCCTGCGGCGTGTCAATCACGCCGGGTGCTACGGCATTCGCCGTGATGCCGTCCCTTCCGTACTCGACGGCCAGGGTCTGCACCATCCCGACCAGGCCGGCCTTCGCTGCGGCGTAGTGCGGGTGCTCGGGCCAGGCGGAGACGGTGCCCGCAACTGACGAGGTAGCGAGCAGCCGGCCGTATCCCGCCGCGCGCATGTGCGGCAGCGCGGCGCGGAAGCATCGCCAGGCGCCGTTGAGATCAACGTCCAGCACCTTGCTCCAGGCCTCGTCGTCTAGCTGGTCGAGACTCACCTTGCGGGCGATGCCGGCGTTAGCCACCACGATGTCGATGCCGCCGAACTCAGCGACGGCCTGCTCGGTGATCGCGTTGACGTCGGCCGTGCTGCACACGTCCACCGCCGCGACCAGGCACTTGCCGCCGGCCTCGGTGATCGCCTCCTGCACCGGCGCCACGTCGTGGCCGTCAGGCGGATACCAGGCCAGCGCCACGCTGGCGCCTGCGGCGGCGAAGACGCGCGCCGTCGCCGCGCCGATGCCTGATGCCGCCCCGGTGATGAGCGCGACCCGGCCTTCAAGATCAAACATGCTCGCCTTTCTCGCTAGCAACCCTGGCTTTACGGCAGATGGGCGATGCGGTCAGAGCATCACGTCTCCTCCGTTGGGGCACAGTGTCTGGCCGACGTAGTAGGAGGAGTCATCGGAGGCCAGGAAGACCGCAGTCGGGGCGACCTCGTCGGCCTCACCGAACCGCCCCATCGGCAGCTCGGACAGCTTTCGCGCGGCCCACTCCTCGGTTTCCTGCGCCATCATGTCGGTGAGGATCGGGCCTGGCGCTATCGCGTTGACGTGAATGCCCTGCGTGGAGACCTCGCGGGCGAGGGCCTTGGTCAGCCCGATCACGCCGGCCTTGCTAGCGCTGTAGTGCACCATCTCGATGCCGCCGATCTGGCCGAGCTGCGACGCGACATTGATGATCTTGCCGCGCTTGCGCTCGAGCATGCCCGGCAGCACGAACCTGGTGCACATGAACACGCCGCGCAGGTTCACCGAGATGACGCGATCCCACTCGCTCACCTCAAGTTCTGCGAACAGGTGCTGGCTGAAGATGCCCGCGTCGTTCACCAGGATGTCGATCTGGCCGAACTCCGCGAGTGCGGCATCGACCATCGCCCGGACCTGCTGCTCGTCGGAGACGTCGGTCTTCATGAGCAGCGACCGCTGGCCTGACTCGGCGATCGAGGCCAGCACCGGCGCGGCGACGTCCTCGCCCAGCACGTCGGCGATGACGATGTCGGCTCCCTCGGCCGCGAACGCAGTCGCGATCCGGCCACCGATACCGCGGGCGCCGCCGGTGACGATCGCGACCTTTCCTTCCAGCTTCCTGGCCACAGCTGTTCTCCTCGATTCAGCGTCCGAGCCGTAGATTCTTCCCGGCAGGCATACTGCCGCCGCCGCTTAACTAAGCGAGAACGTGATCACTTCTCCCAGATCTCGCGGATCGCGTCGGTAGTCGCCAGATCGAAGCGGTGCGCCATCAGGTACATGGACGCATCGTGCTGGCCGCGATCGTCACTGCCCACCGCATCGGTGGCGATGACCACGTAGTGATCGCTGAACATGGCATCGCGGGCAGTCGACTCGACACAGCCCTCCGTCGTGCACCCGGTGACGACGACCGACTCGATTCCGTTGCTGCGCAGCAGCAGGTCAAGATTGGTGCCCCAGAAGGCGCTCGAGCGGTACTTCTTCACCACCAGCTCGCCGTCTTCAGGCTCGAGGCCGGGCACGAATTGCTGGCCTTCCGACCCGTCCAGGGTGTACGTCAGCGGCTCCGCTGCGCCGTGGTGGCCATCGTGCAGGCGCAGGTTGAACCGGAGCTGCGCCGGGGAGTCGCTTGCCCGGCCTGGCAGCACGGTCATCTGGATGAAGACCAGCATGACGCCCGCGTGACGGGCCGCGGCGATCAGGTCGGCGATCCGCTCGATCACCGGCGGGTACATCGTCAGGTCCACGCCGAATCTGTCGAAGCTACCGCCCGCGCAGACGAAGTCGCGCTGCATGTCGACGATCAGCAGTGCCGTGTGCGCCGGATCGATGATCTCGGAAAGCTCGGTACATACTTGCTTGCCCGCGATTTCGATCATGACGCGTCCGGCTCGGTCAGCTCTGCCCCCGTGCCTGATGACAGGCTCGGCAAGTGGGCCTCGGCGAAGTCGATCTCATCAGTCGCCATTGTCGCGCCGAGCGCCGCGAGCTTCTCCGGCGAGTTCGCGCGCAGGTACGCATACACGCCGAACCCGATGAGCACCCAGGCCAGTACCACGACTGCGACGTAGTTGTACGGGAACGACTGACCGGGTTTGGCCGTCTCATACAGCGGATAGAGCAGCACCGCGGTGCCTATCAGCGGGGCGACCACGTGCCGCCACACGTTGAACTCGGGCGTCCCCCAGTAGAACCTGATCAGGCCGATGTTGGCGAGGCCGTAGACCAGGATGATCGCGATCGTGCCGATCGCACCGGTGT
>DASXIA010000294.1:0-10908 GCA_036488155.1 Streptosporangiaceae bacterium
GCTGTCCGGCCCGCACGGCCGGGCGGCCTGGCTGCGCCGCCGCAACACCGGCATCCCCGTGTCGACGGTGAGCCTGCCGCTGGACATCGCCGCCACCGTCGACACCATCCCGGTGCACCTGCGCCGCGCGGTCCGCAAACGGGACCGGCATTGCCGGTTCCCGGGCTGTGACCTGCCCGCGGCCGGCTGCGAGGTGCACCACATCCTGCCCCGCAAAGACGGCGGCCGGCACGCCCTGACCAACCTCGCACTTTTGTGCCGTTTCCACCATCTTGTGGCCATCCACCGGTGGGGCTGGCAGTTCACCCTGCATCCCGACGGCACCACCACCGCCATCAGCCCCGACGGCACCAAGACCCTGCACTCCCACTCGCCGCCAGTGATAGCTGCATAACAGTTGAGTGGAATCACGTTCAGTGAGGTGAGCTTGAGCCCTGGATCGGGACACCGGCACGACCGGATTCCGTGGCACCCACCGTGCAGAGCCACCCACCAGCAAGCGCCCGCGTTGGCGAACTGCTCCGCCTCAGCTGGCCGGCTGCTCCACGTTTCGACGCGCGAGTTCCCGTGCCGCTTCCAAGTAGGCCAGCGCACCGGTGGAGCCTGGATCGTAGGTCATCACCGACTGGCCGTAGCTCGGAGCCTCCGAAACCCGGACGCTACGCGGGATGACCGAACCCAGCACGACCGCTCCGAAATGCTCCCTGACCTCGTCCGCTACTTGGGACGCCAGCCGCGTACGGCCGTCATACATCGTCAGCAGGATCGTGCTGACCGCCAACGACGGGTTCAGATGGCTGCGCACCAAATCGACAGTGCGCAGCAACTGCTCGAGGCCCTCAAGCGCGTAGTACTCGCACTGGATGGGGATCAGCACTTCGGGCGCCGCCACCAGCGCGTTCACCGTCAGCAGGCCCAGCGACGGCGGGCAGTCGATGAAGATATAGTCCAGGTTTGCCGCGTCGTAGGCCGCAAGTGCTCTGGCCAGCCTGGACTCTCTTGCCACTAGCGGAACTAGCTCGATCTCAGCACCCGCCAGGTCGATTGACGCAGGTGCGCAGTACAGGTGTGGATAGCCGGTCACCGGCCGGACTACCGAAGTCAGCGGCTGCCCGTCGACCAGGACGTTGTAAACGGACGGGACGCCCGAGTGGTGATCGACGTCAAGCGCCGTCGAGGCATTCCCCTGGGGGTCAAGGTCGACCACTAGAACGCGCGCGCCGTGCATGGCCAGGCTTGCTGCCAGGTTCACTGCGGTCGTGGTCTTGCCGACGCCGCCCTTCTGGTTCGCGATCGTGATCACGCGGCATGCACCCGGGCGCGGCCAGACGTCGCCGCCCGAGCGTGCCACGACAGCCGCCTGAGCTGCTCGAGCTATCGGCGTGTCAGCCGACGCCTCATGGATCGACACCTGGTCCTCACTCTCGCCTGTCCGCCCGCCCGCTGCAGGCGGCCGATCGTGATAGGCACGTTTTGGCGCCGCGGCACTTACAGTCTCGGTTTCACGTGAAACCGCTGCCAGCGCATTACGCACTCGAGCCGGCGGCGGCCCGCCCGCGTCGCCGCTCGACGGGGCCGAGGACCCCGAGCCTAGGCCAATTTCGCGCGTCAGGTCTGCAGCATGCGCAGTATCCGCCTCCGCTGGCGACTCTCCGGTGCCGCCCGGCCACCCCACGCCAACCCGGGCCGCCCGCCGTGCATATCGCCCCGGCAACGCGCCTGCTGGACCAAAATCTACTTTTCCGGAAAATGGCTGCAAGACAGGTTCTGCACTGCTTGCCGCGGCCAGCGGTCCGCCTCCGGTGCCAGCGACTGGCCCGCCCCAACTCTCCGGCAGCGCACCGTTCTCGGGCAGAGGACCGTTCTCCCCCAACTCAGTGCTCGTCGCCGGTTCGGGCCCGGCGGACGGCTCTTCAGGCCAGCCCAGCCCCGGCACTGAGTTCGTCATCGCGCAGCTTCTCCCATTCAGCCATGTCTCCGCCAGGCCACTCCGCCACGTCGGCGATCCGCCGACACAGTCACCACAAGCGGATCACGAATGACCGCTTCGCGGCTAACCGCCGCCACGTCGACTGTTTGGCCGCCCCCGGCGCGGCGCGCCTGAAGCCCCGGGCCGACCAGCCCGTCCGTTGCGCGCGGCCGGCCCGCGACTCGCGGGATGACCAGCAGCCTGGTTGCCTGGCGGAGCAGAACCACGGTGGTCAGGCGCCGTGAATGTCACCACCGTGGCAGTCGCGCCGCCGCCTGGGCTTGTCGCCCGCATAACTTTCGCATCGGTCACACCGAGCCGGGCCAGGATTGGCCGCGCCTTCGCTAGCTCGGCTTCCGCGCCCGAGCCTTTGATTGCCAGCACTCGACCGCCTGGCCGGAGAAGGCCAACGCTCAGGCCAGCCAACTTGTCCAGCGGTGCAACCGCACGCGCCGTCACTACGTCGGCCGAGATTTGGCCAGCCAGGTCCTCAGCTCGAGCCCGAACCACCTCAGCATTAGTGATGCCAAGCTCGCCAATGGCCTCCTTCATAAAGTCGACCCGCCGCGCGAGTGGCTCTAGCAGCGTCACCCGCGCCTGCGGCATCAGCATGGCAAGCACAATGCCGGGCAAGCCGGCACCAGAGCCCACGTCCACCAACGAGCACCGAGCGGGCAGAAGGTGCGCGACAGCCGCGCAGTTCAGCAGGTGCCGCTCCCAGATCCGGTCAGCCTCGCCCGGGCCGATAAGACCGCGTTCCACGCCAGCGCCAGCGAGCAGTTCGGCGTACTTCTCCGCCTTTGGAAGCGCGTCACCGAAGATCGCCGCAGCCGCCGGCCCCACACTGGACTCCGGTACCGCAGGATTCACTCCATCGTGCATCCGCGCCCTCCGCCGCTCACTAAAGCTACCGGCCGCTAGCCGACCGGTAGCACTACCACGCGCCGTTCCGGCTCCTCGCCCTCTGACTCGCTCCGCAGACCCGCCGCAGCGACCGCATCGTGCACGACCTTGCGCTCGAACGGATTCATCGGCCACAGCTTCTTCGGCTGGCCGGTGCGCCGGACCTCTTCGGCAGCATCCAGTCCCGCCTCCGCGAGCTCGGTGCGCCGCCGCTGGCGGTAGCCTCCGACGTCCAGCATCATGCGCGTCCGGTAACCGGTCTGCTGGTGCACCGCAAGCCGGGTCAGTTCCTGCAACGCCTCTAGCACCTCGCCGCGCCTGCCAACGAGTTCATCCAGCGTCGCGCCGACCACGGAAACGACCGCGCGGTCGCCCTCCACGTCCATATCGATGTCACCGTCGAGATCCGCCACGTCGAGCAGGCCCTCGACATAGTCGGCCGCTATCTCGCCCTCAAGCTCGAGGTCGGCAACTGACCGGCCACGGGCCTTCCCGTGCTCATCAGCCTCGACGCCATCGTCTGCGCCGTCCCCTTCGTCCGGCTCGTCGTCCGGCCGCTCGTCGGCGAGAGCAGCCTCGTCAACGTCGTCGAGCGCCATGTCATCAGAGGTATAGCCGTCCTCCACGCCGCCATCCGCGCCGGCTTCCTCCCCTGCCGAACTCACCGTCTGCACTGGGCTCGACCGATCATGCTCGTCATTATGGCGATCGCGGTTCTGCTGACCAGCATCCTGCGCCGCGACATCGTCCTGCTGGCTCATGCCAGGCTCCTCCTCGATCCCCATCCCTGATCGCATCGTTGCGCCAGGCAGCATGAGCGCTCCCGCCGGGCCCGAAACCCAATCAGCGCTTGCCCGAACGTTTGCTGCGTGACTGCCGCTGCGTCTGGTGCCTCACGAGCTTAACGTCGGGCAGCTCAGCCTCTGGCTCGGGCTCCGACCGCTTGCCTAGGCGCTTGAGCATGCTCCCCGGCGTCGTGCCTCCCCGGGCACTGCCATTCGCACTTGCCCCGTTTGCAACTGTCCTGGTCGTCCGGCTGCCGCCCTGTTGCGACCCGCCTTGCTGAGCCTGCGCGGAAGAAGCCTTCCCCTGGCCAGGCCGCGCCGCACCCGGCTTGCCCTGGCCAGTGCGCGCCGCACCGGACTTGCTTGCCCCGCCGGTCAGCGACCTGGCAGTAGCGGCGCTCGGCACCGGTCCGCCCTCGGTCGCCGCAGCCGGCGGAGTGTACGGGAAGCGCCTGCCAAGCAGCCACTGCTGGCCGAGTGTCCAGAGGTTCGTGGTGACCCAGTACAAGACCAGGCCGAACGGCCAGTACAGGCCGGTCAGCGCGAAGAACGGCATGATGTAGGTCATGTACTTCTGCGACGACGCCATCGGGTTATCTGGCGTCGCCGCCGGCATCATGCCGCGCTTCTGACTCTGCCGGATGGTGAGGAACGTCGTCACCATGCTGATCAGGACCGCAGCGAGAATGACCAGCTTGGAGTGCAACGCCACGTGCACCGTGCCGGTGAACAGGACCTTGTCGGCGATCGAGGCGCCGAGGATCTTCGCATGCGTCCCGGCCGTCACCATCGCCTTCGGCAGGCCGTATTTCGGCGTCCCGCCGGTGTACTCGGCGATCGCACGCAGCACGCTGAACAAGCCAAAGAACAGCGGCAGCTGGGCCACGACTGGCAGACAGCCCATCAGCGGGTTGACGCCCGCTTCCTGGTACAGCTTCATCGTCTCTTGATTAAGCGTCTGCCTGTCGTTTTTGTACTTCTTGCGCAGCGCCGCCATCTGCGGCTGGAGCGACGACATAGCCCTGGTGGTGTGCATCTGCTTGATGAAAAGCGGCACCATGATCAGCCGCATCAGCACGACCAGGATCACGATGGAAAGAGCCCAGGTCCAACCGCTAGTCGCGCCGAAGAGGGGCTTCAAGCCGTCATAGATGTGCGTGAAGACCCAGCCGACTGCCTCGTAGAGGTAATCCAGTGGATTCGACACCTGCTAGCTCCCTTGTGCTCTGCTCATGACGTCCGAGCCCCGACCTCTGAGCTCATAACCTTTCGGGCCCGCTCCAGCGGAGTCCCGCACCCCGTCCGAACCAGGGACGGGATCCAGTCCGCCTGTATGGAACGGATGGCACCGGCTTAGCCGGCGCACCGTCAGCCATGAGCCCCGCAGCGCTCCGTGCAGCTGCACGGCCTCGAGCGCATAGGCACTACACGACGGATAGAACCTGCACCGCGGTCCCAGCAGCGGGCTGATGAACCGGCGGTAAACGGTCAGCAGCCCAACGAGCAGCCAGCCGGCAGGCGACAGGTCCCGGGCATCCGGCCCAGATCTGCGGCTCACTGGCTCACCACCCCACCTTGCCGCCGAAGCAACGCTCCGATTACCAGGTCGAGGTCGGCGGCGAGATCCGCCTGGCACGCCATGGCCGCGCGCGGCGCAGCGCGCACTATAAGCAGGCTACCTCCGGGCAGCGACCCCAGGTACCCACGGGCGAGGTGCCGCAACCGCCGCCGCACCTTATTCCGCACCACAGCTGAGCCAACCGCCTTGCTCACCACAAAACCAATGCGCGCCGGCTCCTCGCTCCCTCGCTGGACCAGCAAATGCCCGGAGACCAACGGCCGCCCGGCCCTGCTGCCGCTCTTGACCGCGGAGGCGAAGTCAGAACTCCGCCGCATCCGCGCGGTCGTCGGAAGCATGGCGATACCACCGCAGAGCCGCCAGCGTCAGACGCTGACGCGCGCGCGGCCCTTCCGGCGCCTGGCCGCGAGGATCGCCCGCCCGGCCCGGGTGCGCATGCGCAGGCGAAACCCGTGGGTCTTCGCCCGGCGGCGGTTGTTCGGCTGAAACGTACGCTTGCTCACTGGAACTCCAGGTGCGGCAAATCTTGGCTAGGGCGCTTGCATATCACTACAGGTACAGGCGGCAGCTCTGAGTGCTGGCAACGATCTCTCACTGTCAACATCCGTCGGCGGTGAACTCATCCACGAAACAGGCCTTACCTGTATCAGACCGTGACTCAGCTGCACCGGGGTAAGCCGGACCTGTACAAGTTACGCGCCGCCCGGTGGCAGGTCAAACCCGCCAGCCGCCGCTGACTGCCGGGCCGACTGTCGGGTTTCCCGAACGGACTGTGGACCACGGCCCTAGGCTGTGGATAGCGCAGGCCGCGCGGAAGGCGCCTCGCGCCGGCCGCCGCATTCAGGCCCCGCCGGCAGCCTGAGACACTGCCACGACCGCTGGTATTGCAACGTGCACATGCTGTGGAAAAACCTGTTGATCACATGTGGGGGGCTCGGGTGACCGGCCGATGAGCGATGACGACCTCGGGGAGGTGTGGGCCCGCTCGCTGGCCGACCTGGCCGACATGCAAATAGAGCCGCACCAGCGTGCGTGGCTGCAGTTGACCAGACCGCTTGGGCTTGTCGAGAACACCGCGCTGATCGCGGCGCCCAACGAGTTCGTCAAGGAACAGCTCGAAACGCGGCTTCGCGCTCTCATCACGAACGCCCTATCCAGGGAACTAGCCCGCAGCATCCAGCTCGCCGTCACAGTCGACCCGGGCGCCACCGCTGATCTCGGCCATCCTGGAGCCCCGCCGGCCAACCGGATCCGGCCCGGAGAGGCACGCTCGACCGGTGACGGGCCATCCCCGCTCGGCCAGGCTGACGCGGCGGATCCCGGTTATCACGACCGGCCCGACACATCTGGCCCGGCAGGCACCGGCCTCGACCGCGGCCTCCTGGCCGACAGCCACTACGGCAACGGCATCTCTGGCCCGCTTGATCTTGACCAGCCTCAAGGAGGGCTGCGAGGGGGGCTGAGCGCGTTCCCGGCCCAGATCCGGCCGGTGGCAGGCGATAGGCCGGCCGGCCACGATCTCGCCGGCCACGAGCTGGACCGTTCTACGCTGGCGCCCCGGCATGACGGCGCGCCGGGTAACGGCAGCTTGCCGCCGGGGCAGCCGCCGCTGCCACTGCACCGCGCCCAGGGAATGCCGCGCCCGGCGGGGCAGCCGCCCGCGCCCGGCCAGGCCAGGCTCAACCCGAAGTACACATTCGAGACATTCGTCATCGGTTCCAGCAACCGGTTCGCGCACGCTGCGGCCGTCGCCGTGGCTGAGGCACCCGCCAAGGCGTACAACCCGCTGTTCGTCTACGGCGACTCGGGCCTGGGCAAGACGCACTTGCTCCATGCGATCGGGCACTACGCCCAGAATCTCTACCAGGGACTTAAGGTCAGGTACGTGAGCTCGGAAGAGTTCACCAATGACTTCATCAACATGATCCGGGACGGCAAGCAGGATGGTTTCCGGCGCCGCTACAGGGACGTCGACGTGCTGCTGGTGGACGACATCCAGTTCCTGGAGAACAAGGAAGGAACCCAGGAGGAGTTCTTCCACACCTTTAACACCCTGCACAATGCCAGCAAGCAGATCGTGATTTCCTCCGACCGGGCGCCCAAGCGCCTCGTCACGCTGGAGGACCGGCTTCGCAGCCGGTTCGAGTGGGGTCTGCAGACCGATGTCCAGCCGCCAGAGCTTGAGACCCGGATCGCGATCTTGCGCAAGAAGGCGGTTCAGGACCGGCTGAATGCGCCGTCCGAGGCGCTGGAGTACATCGCCTCACGGATCTCGACCAACATCCGGGAGCTCGAAGGTGCGCTGATCCGGGTCACGGCGTTCGCGAGCCTCAACCGCCAGTCGGTCGATCTGCAGCTCGCCGAATTCGTGCTCAAGGACCTCATCGTCGAGACGCACGGGCCGGACATCACCGCGGCCACCATCATGGGCCAGACGGCATCGTATTTCGGCCTATCGATCGACGACCTGTGCGGCACCTCGCGATCGCGGGTCCTGGTGACCGCCAGGCAGATCGCCATGTACCTGTGCCGCGAACTCACCGACATGTCACTTCCCAAGATCGGCCAGCAATTCGGCGGCCGTGACCACACCACGGTGATGCACGCCGAGCGGAAGATCCGCTCGCTGATGGCTGAGCGCCGCGCGATCTACAACCAGGTGACCGAGCTCACCAACCGGATCAAGCAGCAAGCGTTGTCCGGGTGAGCATGGCAGCGGGAAAAAGCATGCAGGCGGCTCGCGCGCGGGCCAGACCGGCACCGGCTATCGCGAGCGCTGGACCTGCGATAAATCGCAGGTCCACCCCGCTGTCTGCGCTTCCCCACCCGGCGTGTCCAGCCGCCTGCGCAAAGTTCACGCTGCACACAATGCACGCACACAGGCTGTGGACAAACCTGTGGATCACCTTGGGACATCCGGAGGAAAACTCCAATCGTCCGGAGGGTAACGCGGGGGTTACGTCCTCCGGCACGCCGACCGCCCACAGCCGTCCAGACCGGTCCACCGCGGTCAGCCACAACCCGTGTGCACAGCCGCAGCGCGGTCTACCTGGACAGATCGTGGTTATCCCCGGGATCCACCGTCCCTATGACGACTACCAGTTTTGTTATGACAGACAGATCCAGATCAAAGTAGGCAAGCGTCCGTCCCGCTCCTGGCGCGCAAGTGGTCCGCCTCGCGGTCCCGGTCACTCCGGAGCGATTCCGGGCAGGGCCTGTGATGAGATACCCGAGCAGATAAGGAGGGGCAACAGGTGAAGATCGTCCTAGAGCGCGACGTGCTCGCCGAGGCAGTTGCCTGGACGGCCCGTGCCCTGCCCGCCCGGCCCACAGTCCCGGTGCTGGCGGGCATCCGCATGCAGGCTGGCGAGGAACTCGTGCTTTCCAGCTTCGACTATGACGTATCCGCGCAGGCCAGCGTGCCTGTCAGTACCGAAGAGGCGGGCAGCGCGCTGGTATCCGGCCGGCTGCTAGCCGAGATCAGCCGCAGCCTTCCGGCTAAGCCAGTGCACATCACGGCCGAGGACGGGCGTGCCGTCCTCACCTGCGGCAGCGCGACGTTCACCTTGCTGACCATGCCGGAGGAGGAGTACCCGGCGCTGCCGGAGATGCCTCCCGCGGCGGGCACGATCGGCAGCGACGCGTTCGCCACCGCAGTCAGCCAGTCGGTCACGGCAGCAGGCCGGGATGACACGCTTCCGGCGCTCACCGGCGTCCGGATCGAGATCGAGGGCGAGACGCTCACGCTGGTGTCCACCGACCGGTACCGGCTTGCGGTCCGCGAACTGCGCTGGAACCCGGCGCGGCCGGACCTGACCGCGGCGATGCTCGTGCCGGCCAGGGCGCTGGCCGACACCGCGCGGTCACTGACTGGCAGCGCTCAGGTCTCGATCGCGCTGGCACTGCCCGGCGGCGAGACCGGCCAGGGTGACGGCATGATCGGTTTCGAAGGCGCAGGGCGGCGGACCACGACCCGGCTGCTTAGCGGCGAGTTTCCGCGCTATCAGTCGCTCCTGCCGAAAACGGTCAACTCGGCAGCCGAGCTACCCATCGGCTTGCTGTCCGAATCGGTCAAGCGCGTTGCCCTGGTGGCTGAGCGCAACACACCGGTCCGGCTGTCGTTCAGTTCCGGTCAGCTGGTGCTCGAGGCCGGCACCGGGGACGAGGCGCAGGCCGAGGAAGTCATCGAGGCGGACTTTTCCGGCGATGACCTGTCGATCGCCTTCAACCCGCAGTACCTGCTCGACGGGCTGACCGCGATCGACTCCGACACTGTGCGCATCTCATTCACCGAATCGGGAAAGCCTGCGCTGCTTACCGGGAAGCCCGGACCTGACGGCAACCCGGAGTTCCGGTACCTGCTGATGCCGATCCGGCTCGGCGGCTGAGCCGCACCAGATCCGACACTTTCATGATCATGGAGACTTGGGTATGTCGTGGCATGCATAAGTCTCCCGGATCATGACGAACTGAGGCGCTCGTGCACCTGCGCCGGCTGTCGCTCACCGATTTCCGCAGCTACGCCGAGGCGGACTTGCCGCTTGAGCCAGGCATCACTACGTTCGTGGGCTCGAATGGCCAGGGCAAGACGAATCTGGTCGAGGCCGCGGGCTACCTGGCCACGTTTGGCAGCCACCGGGTGGCAACAGACGCCCCGCTGATCCGGCAAGGCGCTGACCGCGCGATCCTGCGCGGAGTTATCTCCTCAGCGGGCCGCGACAGCCTGCTGGAGATCGAGATCAACCCGGGCAGGGCAAACCGGATACGGCTGAACAAGGCGCCAGCGCGGCCGCGGGATGCACTCGGCCTGCTCCGGTGCGTGCTGTTCGCCCCGGAAGACATCGCGACCGTCAAGGGCGACCCCGACCAGCGCCGGCGGTACCTGGATGACTTGCTGGTGGCGTTGCGGCCGCGGTATGCGGCAGTCCGGTCGGAATATGAGCGAGTACTGCGGCAGCGGACGGCGCTGCTGAAGTCAGCCAGGGCGAGCGGCGCAGTACCGCGGGGCACGCTCGAGGTCTGGGACGATCACCTCGTGACCGCCGGGGCGCAGCTGACAGCTGGCCGGCTGCGGCTGGTCGAGGAGCTAAGGGCTGTGGTAGCTAGTAGCTACAGCGCGGTGTCCGGGACCGAACGCGACACCGGCCTGCAGTACCGGATGTCCGCGCTACCGGCCGGGCAGTCCCCGGCGACCGCCCGAGAGCCTGTGGACCGCGCGGATAATTCAGGCGGCGTGGACGGAGCGGACGGCGCTGAGCGCTCAGGCGACGCGGGCGACCGGCACGACGCGGACCGCGCGGATCTGCGGCCGGACACCGAGAAACTGGCCGGGATACTGCGCGAAGCGCTAGCTCTGCGGCGGCGGGCAGAACTGGCCCGGGCCGTCTGCCTGGTCGGCCCGCACCGGGACGAGCTGGAACTCAGCATCGGCGGACTGCCGGCTCGCGGGTACGCCAGCCACGGCGAGTCCTGGTCGATGGCACTTGCCCTGCGGCTTTCCGCTTACCATCTGCTCCGCGCCACCGGCGAGGACCCGGTCCTGATGCTCGATGATGTCTTCGCCGAACTCGATAGCGGTCGCCGGGAGCGACTCGCCGAGCTTGTCGCTGACGCGGAGCAAGTGCTGGTCACGGTCGCCGTCCTCCAGGACGTGCCAGCCGGGTTGACCGGAG
>DASXIA010000350.1:0-11193 GCA_036488155.1 Streptosporangiaceae bacterium
CGCGGCGGCCGGCCTTGAGGCTGGACTAGGGGTCATCCTCGCGGCTGACCGACTGGCGAACCCCCTGCCAGCGGATGATGCCAACACCAGACGCCAGCCCGACGCGGCCGGGCGGCCCGGCCGGTCAGCCTGGAGCCATGACAACGACGATCCGACGCATCACCCGGCAACTATCCGTCCCCACCACCCTGCTAGCCGCCGCATGCGCGGCAGCCGGAATCCTCACCGGTCTGTTCGCCTACCTGGACCGGTCCCCGATCCGGCGCACGTACGTCCCCGGCACGTCGGCATGCTGGCAGCAAACAGCGGTCGCCGGCGTGGCCCTGCTCCTGTACGGCTACTCCTGGTGGCGGCACCAGCAGCGCTCCGGCCACCAGCCGGGCCGCCTGCTGCTACTCGCGCCGCTCGGCAAGCCGGCCGCCCGGCGAACCGCCCGCACCGCGCGCCAGGCGCTGCGCAGCCCATCCGCGTCCGCCCGCGCGCTCGCGGCGCTGCCGCTCGCCGGGATGCTGATCTACTGCCTGTGGCGCACCGGCGAGCAGGTCACCGCCGGACTGGACCCGAATTTCACGGTCAACGCATGGGGCGGCCCGACGTACCTCGGTGCCATGGCCTGCCACTACCTCGACATAGGCCTGATCATGGCTGCCACCGCATGGCTGCTCAACAAGATCCTGCTACCCGACCCCGCGAGCACCATGCGCCGTGCCACACCCGCCCCGGCCGGCCCACGTCCCGCAGCCCACCGTAACTAGCGGGCTCCAGCCGAGTGCTCCCGCACGGAGCGCGCTACCTGGCGAGCCGCGGCAGCAGGAGCGCGGACGCGGTCACCCCGAGCACGGTGGCGATCACGAGCACGAGCAGGTCGAGCCCGAGGTGCGCAGGGGTGCCGATGAGCTGCCCGCGCAGCGCGTCGACCTCGTACGACAACGGATTGCACTTGCTGATGGCCTGCAGCCAGCCCGGCATGACCTGCTCCGGGTAGAGCGCGCTGGAGCTGAAGAACAGCGGCATCGTAATGGCCTGGCCGATGCCCATCAGCCTGTCCCTGGACAAGGCCAGTCCGGCGATCGTCATCGACAGACAGGAAAAGAACGCTGATCCGAGCACGACGACCAGCGCGGCGCCGAGCAGCTTAAGCGGATCGTCGGTCAGCGATACACCGAGCAGCGCGGAAAGCACGAGTACCGCGACCGCCTGGACCGACTGACCGCACTCCGGCGGCGAACGCCTTCGCCTCGCAGGTCTCGCCGCTCAGCGAGCCGCTTCCTGGCGGCGGCGGTGATCGTCAGCTGCGCAGTCCTGCCGTCTGTAGCGCTCCGGCTCCGGCTGAGCAGCCTGTCGCTGGTCAGCTTGCCGACCAGAGTGCTGACCGTGCCCTGCCTGACCGGCCTCTAGACTCGCGTTATGGGAAATCTGGCAGGAAAACGGGCGTTGGTCACCGGCGGCACCACTGGTCTGGGTCTGGCTGTCGCCGAGCGCTTCATGGCTGAGGGCGCACAGGTCGTCATTACCGGCCGCGATCCGGAACTGGGCAGACGCGCCGAGCAGACGCTAGGACCCGGCGCACGGTTCATCGCAGCCGACGCTGCTGACCCCGGCGCGGTCGCCCTGTCGGTGACCACGGCAGCAGACCACCTCGGCGGCCTCGACGTGCTGGTCAACAACGCGGGCGTGGGCGTAACCGCCCGGCTGATCGACACTCCGCTGGCCGACTACGACCGGGTCATGAGCGTCAACGTCCGTGGCTACCTGCTCTATGCACAGCACGCCTACCCGCACCTCGCCCGGAGCCGGGGGTGCATGATCCACATTGCCTCCGATGCGGGCATGTGGGGGGAACAGTCGATCGGGCTGTACTCGGTGAGCAAGGCCGCCGTCGTCATGCTGGGGAAGATGCTCGCGCTGGATGGCGGTCCGGACGGGGTGCGCTCGAACGTACTGTGCCCAGGCGACATCTGGCCGGGCATGCGGCACATGGCACCGCCCGGCGAGGACGGCCGCGGCGAGGAGGACGGCGCCTGGCCGCTGCCGCCGATCGGCCGGATCGGACAGGCCAGCGACCTTGCTGCCGCCGCGGTGTTCTATGCCAGCGGTGAGGCCGAGTTCATTACCGGGACGACGCTCCTGGTAGACGGCGGAATGACGGCAGGCTACCTGCAACGCGAACACAGTCCGCAGGCTGACCTCTGAGCGACAGCACCCCGCACCGGCCTGTTGCTCAGGCCGCCGTCGGATAGAGGGCAGCGACTCCGCCGGACAGGCCGGCCTGCACGGCCCGGCTGGTGTCGTCGGCGAGGATCTCCGCCTGGTCTGCCTCGATCCCGTGGATGGCAATGCGGGCAATGTCAGCCGGGTCAGATTTGGCGGCCTCGACTGCTCTGGCCATGTCGGTGTCCATGTAGCCGACGTGCAAGGCGGAAACCAGGATGCCGCTCGGAGCCAGTTCCAGGCGGAGCGCGTTGGTGAGCGACCAGGCCGCGGACTTGGCCGCGCAGTACGCGCCGGTGCGGGGAATGGCCAGCCACGACAGCGCCGAGAGGATGTTCAGAACGGCGCCGCGACCGTGCTCGGTTAGCTGGGGCGCGAAGGCCCGGGTGACGGCCAGAGTGCCGAAGTAGTGCGTGTCCATCTCCAGGCGAATGTCAGACAGGTCGCCGGTGAGCAACGAGGAGCCGGTTGACGACCCCGCGTTGTTGACCAGGATGGAAACGTCGCGAGCGGCGGCCGCGGCCGCTTCGACGGACGCAGGATCAGTGACGTCGAGGGCGATAGGGGTTACGCCGTCGAGGTCGACAGACGCGGGGTTGCGGGCCGCGGCGTAGACGGTCGCCCCGCGGTCGCGCAGCTGCTGGGCCAGATGACGGCCCAGGCCTCGGTTGGCGCCGGTAACCAGGGCGGTCTGTCCGTTGATCTCCATGGTGCGCATCCTTCCAGCTGAGTTGGTTTTGCCAACCTAGCTCACCTGGATAGGAAAACACAATTCAGCGGATACAGTGGAGGAGTGTCTAAGGTTCCCGACAGCAGCTGCTCAATCGCCCGCAGCCTGGGCGTGCTGGGTGAGCGCTGGACCTTCCTGATCCTGCGGGAAGCGTTCGGCGGCCTGACCCGTTTCGCCGAGTTCCGGGACAGCCTCGGCATAGCGCCGGACGTTCTCGCCGACCGTCTCGCCACCCTGGTCAGATACGGCGTGATGGAGCGGGCGACGTACCAGGAACCGGGATCGCGGTCGCGCTCGGCCTACGCCCTCACGCCCGCCGGACGCGAGCTGAACGTGGTGCTTGCCGCCCTGCAGCAATGGGGCGACCTACACCTGCCCTGGCCCGAGGGGCCGAGCATCCTCCGGCGGGTTCGTGACGGCGACCGGCCCGTGCACGTCGGCTTCGTGGACGACGGGGGCAAGGAGATCGCGCCCGCGGACGTGGCCATGATCCGAACTGCCGCCTACCCGGGCCAGCGAACCTGAATCCCATGTGCGGGCATTACACAGCAGCGTAAACGTTGGCTGAGACGGCCGGTTGTAGCAAGCACAAGGCAGGCTAGCGCAGCTGCATTTCCTGTTCGCGCTGCAGCTCTCGGTACTGATCGATGACGGGCGTTATGTCTCTCAAGCTGAGCTCGATTACCTGGACCTGACCATCGCAGCCGCGGATGGGTTGCGCCAGCGTGGTAAGCCAGCGCTCCACGAACACGCCGGGCCGATCCGGGTCTTCAAGGTCATACCGGAGCAACGGGTCGCACTGGCGCCGGCCCGACGTCATGGCCTCATCGAGCGCCGTCCACTTCGGGCGGCCGCCGGGGTCTTCCGGAACCTTCGGGAACTCGTCGTAGAAGTTGTGGCCGATCAGATCTTCGAGCTTGCGACCCACCGTTGCCAGGAATTCGTCATTGGCGTCCAGGATCACCAGGTCCGCCCTCAGCAGCAGCATGCCGGTCGGGTGGAGCTTGAAGATGTCGTGGAAGTCGATCTCCTGTGCCAGCATGCTTCCCCCCGTTTCCGGCGCAACCCAAGCCAACCACGCCGAGTCCGCCCATTCTGGGCCAGCGCCGCAACGCGCGGCCGGAAACTGATGCCTTGCTTCTCAGACTCGCACTCGCCGATACGGAAGGTCCAGGGGACGAAACCCCTAATCGTCAACTTCGCCGCGAAAGCTGCTGGTCAGAAAGTTCTTGGTTACCCGGCACGGTCCGCGATACATCTGTTCCGGGAAGGGAATGACCGTGGAGTGTTGACTCAGCTTTGGGTCGGCTGCCAGACCTAATGCGCAGTTCGGGGGAAAGTAATGCAACGGGTCGAAGTACATCTTGAGGACGACCTGACTGGCGGCCCGGCCGACGAGACCGTGAAATTTGGCATGGACGGCGCGGAGTACGAGGTCGATCTGAGCAACCGGCATGCCAGCGAGTTCCGCCGCCAGCTTGCTCCATTTGTGGAACATGCACGCATGGTGCATTCGCAGCGGGCGCGCCCTAGGGCTAGAACGGCAGCGAGCCGGGAACGCAGCCGCGACATACGTGCCTGGGCCGAACGGCAAGGATTCGCCGTGGCCGAACACGGCCGCTTGCCGGCCAACGTCGTTCGCGAATACGACCTTGCTCACGGTGGCTACCAGTCTGGCGGGCGAGGGGCGAAACGGCCTGCTAGTCGCCGGGCTGCTGCATCTGGCCGTACGGCAGCCAAACCGCAGAGAAGGGCAGCGAAGTCGTCACGGCGGCGCCGGACCGGCCCTTAGCGCATCCGCGTGCAGGAGCCGGACTACCAGGCTTACGCGGCGGCCGGGATCGAGGCGCTCCAGCGGTGGTACCGCCGGTGGACCGGCTGCTGGCGGACGACCGGCTGGTGGAATTCGGCCAACGCACTTACCGCGGTGATCGCTTACATCCAGCGCACCGGCGACCAGAAGCACCTCAGCGTGGTCGAGCGCACCTTCACGGCTGCGCGCCGTGTGCACGCCGACTTCCTGGTCCGCTTTTACGACGACAACGGCTGGTGGGGCCTGGCCTGGGTAGCCGCCTACGATCTGACCGGCGACGTACGCTACCTCGACGCGGCCCGGACGATCTTCGCCAACCTGCTGACCGGATGGGACGAGGTCTGCGGCGGCGGCGTGTGGTGGAACACCAATCGCGCGTACAAGAACGCCATCACCAACGAGTTGTTCCTCACCCTGGCAGCGCGGCTGCATCAGCGTAGCCCGGGCACCGGCGAGTACCTCGAACGCGCGCGGCGAGAGTGGGACTGGTTCTGCGCCCGCGGCCTGATCGGCCCCACCGGCCTGGTCAACGACGGGCTCGACGATTCCTGTGAGAACAACCGCGGCCAGACGTGGACCTACAACCAGGGTGTGGTCCTCGGCGGGCTCGCCGCGCTGTACCAGATCACCGGCGACGCCACTTATCTCCGGCAGGGCGAAGCGATCGCTGACGCCGCGCTGGGCTCGCTAACCACGATGGCGCCGGACGCGAAGCACGGCATCCTGCTCGAGCCGGGGGAGCACAGCACTGCTCGCACCGACGGGGACCGGCCGCAGTTCAAGGGCATATTCGTGCGTCACCTCTACGACTTCTACCTGGAGAGCCGGCGTCCGGCCTACAGCGAGTTCATCCGCGACAACGCTCGCTCCATCTGGGCCAACAACAGGAACAGCAGCAACCAGTTCGGCTTGCACTGGGCAGGGCCGTTCGACTACGCCGACGCCAGCCGGCAAAGCTCGGCGCTGGACGTGCTGACCGCGGCCGTGCCGCTTGCCGCCGAATGAGGCAGCCGCGCTGCGGACGACCAAATGCGGCGGCAGTGAGCTACACCGATTCCAGCACTGTCAGGTCGCGCACCGCGAACCGGTAGTGCTCGATCTCCTCTTCCATCACCACGGCGAGGCAATCGGCGACGGTGGCCCCTTCTTCGGGGTAACCCGGCGCGGGCGACCGCCGACACGGCCGGCCGAGGCCGTCATCGGTCAGCCCTGCCACGATCCGCCTGATTACGGCCATCCGGTCCGCGCGGGCGGCCAGGATGTCGTCGTAGCCGGGCTCAGCGGCCAGGTCGATGCCGAGCGAGGCCGCGTCCGCCGCGGGGTACCAGCTCTGCGGCAGCCCGATCGGGTGGTACGGCATTTCCTCGTCCAGCACCGTGCGGCTCGCCCAGGCGTCGGTGATGAAGACCAGATGGCGCAGCGTCTGCGCGAATGACCACTCCTCGCTGACTTGCTGAGTCAGCGCGGCCGCCGGCAGCCGGCCGGCCCGTTCGGTCGCCTGCGCCCAGAGCCCCTCGATGGTGTCCCACATAGCCCGGAAGTCGTCGGCCGCCTGGATCTCGCGCAACTGCACGCGCTCAGGGTGCCGCCGGTCTAGTTCGGCGCTCACGAAGCCGGCCACGTCGACGCCATTGACGGTGACATTGCTGAGGTAGCCGGAGATGCTGACATCGACCAGCCAGCCGTCCCGGATCGTCAAGCCGGTCAGGTCACAGTCGGTGAACCGGGCGCCGCGCAGGTCGGCGACGTCGAACCTGGCTCCCCGGAATTCCTCGCTGCCGCCGCCCTCGCCGGCGTAGAAGCGGTGCGGTCCGAACTGCGCCTCCATCGGGCCCTCATGCCTGGCCTCCGACGGAGAAGTCTGATTGTCGGTTGCTGTCATGGGCCGCATGCTAGCTGCCAAACCGGACGTTCTGCGTCCTCCAATAGCTACATTCCGATGCCGCTCGAACGAGGTCGCCAGTCAGATCTCAGCAGCTGCGGTGAGTCCCTCGAGAACGGCTTCCTCTACGCTGCGCGGCGCGAGGCAGTCGCCGATGCCGACCGCGGGAACGCCGTGCTCTTGCAGCTCGGCCAGCAGCTCGCCGGCTGGCTCCTGGCCGCAAGCCAGCACGAGGCCGGCCACCTCGTCCAGGACGACGGGCTCCTCGGTGAGGACGTGCTGGAGGTAAACGCTGTCGTCATCGGCGCCGTAGGGGCGCACCAGCGGCACGACGGTGACCCGCTCGCGGGCCAGCGCGGCAAGCTGGCGGTCCCGCACGTATTGCTGCAAGCCTTCACCGGCGGCATAACCGCGTACTGCCAGAGTGACCCGGTGCCCGGCCGCGGCGAGCAGCCGGGCGGTGCCGAGGCCGACCCAGTCGCTGCGCCAGTCGACCACCACGATATGTCCCGAAGGGGTGCCCGCTGGGTCGCTGATGACCTGCCAGGCGTCGGCGATCCACGGGCTGCCGAGGACCTCAAGCGCCGGCCGGTAGGGGCGCGCGCCGGTCGCGACGACCACGAAGTCGGGAGCCTCTTCCTGCACGGCAGCCAGGTCGATCGGGCAGTGCAGGGTGACCTTAGCTCCTGCCCGGGTGGCCTCCCGGTACAGGTTGCCGATGGCGCCGCCGAACTCCTCGCGGCCGGGCAATCGCTGGGCGAGCAGGATCTGGCCGCCGACCCGCCGGGACGCTTCGGCAAGCCGGACCTGGTGCCCGCGCTCGGCGGCGACTGAGGCGGCCTTCATCCCGGCTGGCCCTGCTCCCACCACGAGCACCTTCCTGGCCCTGGCAGCGATGGCCCGCCGGCCGTACCGCAGTTCCCGGCCGGTCTCGGGATGCTGGATGCAGGAGATGGGGTAACCGGCATGGAAGTGGCCGATGCACGCCTGGTTGCACGCGATGCAGGCGCGGATGTCGTCGCTCCTGCCATCCCTCGCCAGGCCGGGCATGTCCGGGTCGCAGATGAGCGCCCGGGTCATGACGCAGGCGTCGGCCTGGCCGGACGCGATGATGTGTTCGGCCTCCTGAGGCTGATTGATCCGCCCGGCGACGAGCACGGGAACGCCCGCTACTTCCCTGAGCTTGGCGGCAGCCCCGGCCAGGTATCCGTTCCTGATGGTCATTTCGGGGACGATGTGGTCTGAGCCAGCCAGCGTGGCCGACGTGCCGGTCGTCACGCTGAGGTAATCGACAAGCCCGTCTGCCGCGAGTGTGACAGCGGCTTCGCGGGCCAGATCGGCCGGCAGCCCGGACGGTTCCCGCTCGTCCAGGGATATCCGCATCCCTACCACCAGGTCCGTGCCGCCGTGCTCGCGGACCGACTCCAGCACCTCCCTCAGAAAACGCAGGCGACCGGCAGGGCTGCCGCCATAGCCGTCGGTGCGATGGTTGGTGGCCGGGTTGAGGAACTGGGCGGGCAGGTAACCGTGACTGGCGACAACTTCGACGCCGTCCAGTCCGGCCTGTGCGAGCCGCCTGGCCGCCTGCCCGTATCCCCGGACGATCTCGGCGACCTCCGCGGTGCGCAGCGGCCGGGGCATGACACGGAAGCGCTCGTTCGGCACCGCGGACGGGGCGACGGCGGCCGGCGCGGTCCCGTCGGCCGACTCCATCACCTCCCGGCCAGGGTGGAACAGCTGGCCGAACAGCACCGTCCCGTGCGGCTTGACGGCGCCGGCGAGCGCCCGGTATCCGGGGATGCACGAGTCATCGAGGGCCATCAGGACGTGGCTGGTGTAGCGGGCCGTCTCGTGCACGCCGGCGACCTGGACGACGATGAGCCCGGTGCCGCCGCGGGCGCGTGCCTCGTGGTAGGCAACGAGACGGTCGGTAACCGCGCCGTCGGCGACCATGACCGTGTCGTGCCCGGACGACACGATCCGGTTCGGAAGCGTAGCTTTCCCGATGCGCAGCGGGCTGAACAGGTGCGGGAAGGAGCCACCGGTCACTGCGAGTCCTCCGCGGCCGGGAAGCTGCCCGCGCTTCTCCGTCCGCCGGAATTAATCATAATTCTGTACTATTAATTATCGTCGGGTGACTGTCAACACAAGCGTGACTGTCGACACCAGGACGTGAGGTGTTACCGCTGACCGGGGAGAAGCGACTCGGCAGGCCCGCCCTCACCGCGGCCCAACTTCGTCAGCGTAAGCAGTCGATCCTCGACGTCACGCTGACAGTGGTGGCAGGGCAGGGCGCCGGAGCCGTGCGATTGCGTGACGTTGCACAGACGGCGGGCGTGTCCATCGGCGCGCTGCAGCACTACTTTGACTCGCGCGATCAGCTCATTCGCGAGGCGTTCGACCAGCACGCCCGGTACGTCGTCGAAACGATCGAGAAGGCCGACGACCCCGCCGCGGAGCCATGGCCGCGACTGGCGGCGATGTTTGATGTCGTGGCAGGCAAGCCCGACTTCACCAGGCGGTGCGCGCTGTGGATCGAGTTCGCCGCCGCCGCGCAGCACGATAGACAGCTCCGTGATCTGATGGACGGCGCCTACGAGGCCTGGCGGACCATGCTGCGCGCCGTGATTGACGCGGGAGTCCGGGCGAAGGCCTTCCAGCCGGTGCTCCCGCCCGATGCCGTCGTCGCCTGCCTGCTCGCACTGATCGACGGCTTCGAGCTCGCCGTCACCATAGAAGCCTGCGGCGCGAAGCCAGCCGCGATTGTCGAGCAGCTCACGGCCACCGCCCGGGTTCTGCTTGGCGCCGAGCCCGGCAGGCCACTTCGCCTGGCCGGGTCACCGCGCTAGCGCCCGTTTTGGTCGATTCCCCGGTCTTTCGGCTTCCCGCGGAAGCGGCTTGCGCGCGGCTCGCCCAGATCTTCGGAGTGCTCGGACCAGGAGGCTGACCAGGGAGTTTGCCCCGTCTACCGCCCAATTGAGGTAGCTGGGACTCCGCCAACTGGTCTATGCAAAGGTCAATCGCTCGTACGGTGATTTCCGCGTGTCGTGTTTTTAGGGTCTTGGACGTATGACCCCGCTTACGAGAATGACCCCGTTTACACGCACATTGGCACTGCCTGCCGTGCTGGTGGCGGCGGGCGGCCTGCTGGCGGTGGCCCTGCCTACCGCCAGTTCTGAGGCGGCCACCACCTCCAAGCCGCTCTGCAAGGAGCAGACCGCTCACGTCGCAGGCAACGCCTACATCGTCGAGAACAACGAGTGGGGCTCAAGCGAGCCCGAATGCATCACCCCGTCTGGGGCTACTGGGTTCTCGATGTCGAAATCCTCTATCGCGAACTCGACCTCCGGCGCGCCCGGCGGCTATGCGGCCATCTACAGGGGCTGCCACTGGGGCGTGTGCACGCCTCACAGCGGCTTCCCGATCAAGGTGTCAGACATCGGCCCCGGCCGGGTCACGACGAGTTGGAGCACCGCCCAGCCCGGCGGCAGCAACGCCTATGACGTGGCCTACGACATCTGGTTCAACCAGACGCCAACCACCACCGGCCAGCCCAACGGGACCGAGCTGATGATCTGGCTGAACCACAACGGCCAAGTGCAGCCCTTCGGCGCCAAGGTCGCCAGCAACGTCAGCATCGGCGGCCGCGGCTACGACGTGTGGTACGGCAACCAGGGCTGGAACGTCGTGTCCTACACGATGAACCCCGGCACCACCTCGATCAGCAACTTCGACATACGGCACCTGGTCCAGGACGCGGTGAAGCGCGGCTACATCATGCCGTCGTGGTACCTGATCGACGTGGAGGCCGGCTTCGAGGTGTGGCAGGGTGGCCAGGGCCTGGCGACCAAGTCGTTCTCGGTCGACGTGAGCGGTCACCCCGTGCCCGTGCACAACCCGACTACGTCGACCGCGACGCCGTCGTCGTCAGCCACGCCGTCGTCGTCTCCGAGTGCGTCCTCGTCGGCGAGCCCGTCGTCGATGACTCCGTCGTCGTCGGCGAGCCCGTCGTCGTCGGCGACTCCGTCATCGTCCGCGAGCCCGCTGGCTCCGTCGGCGACCCCATCGGCATCTGAGAGCCCGCTGGCTCCGTCGGCGAACCCGTCGTCGTCTCAGAGCCCGCTGGCTCCGTCATCCCCGGCGAGCATTTCCCTGCAAGGGGTCTCGCCGGACCCGTCAGCACCGGGAACAGCCACGAACGTCACGGTTGACTTCACGAACAACAGCATGGCCACGGCCTCCAACGTGACGCTGGTCACCAGGATCCGCAACTCAGCCGGCACCGTTGTGAGCCACCAGGCAGAGACAGGTCAGAACCTGCCGCCGGGGACGACAGTCAACGTCTCGGACGCGTGGACGCCATCGTCGGACGGTACCTACACCGTCGTAGGAGTCGTGCGGGACTCCTCGTCCGGTAAGACGCTCGAGCGCGCGGATGTCGGAACCGTCAAGGTGACGGGCTAAGCGCCGGTACTCCGAACCGGGCAAAGGCCCGGATCGGGTCACGCTCAGATCCTGGGCCGGCCGGCGGCTACCACGTGGTAGCTGCCGGCCGGC
>DASXIA010000364.1:0-31175 GCA_036488155.1 Streptosporangiaceae bacterium
CAGCGGCCGGTTCGGGGTTACCAGCGAGTACCTGGTCAACGCGGATGACATCCAGATCAAGATGGCCCAGGGTGCCAAGCCGGGGGAGGGCGGCCAGCTGGGTGGGCACAAGGTGTACCCGTGGATCGCGGCTACCCGGCACTCCACACCGGGCGTCGGGCTGATCTCCCCGCCGCCACATCACGACATCTACTCGATCGAGGACCTGGCCCAGCTGATCCACGACCTCAAGAACGCCAATCCGCTGGCGCGAGTGCACGTCAAGCTCGTCGCCGAGACGGGCGTCGGCACCGTCGCGACCGGAGTGGCTAAGGCACATTCGGATGTCGTGCTGATCTCCGGTCACGACGGCGGTACTGGGGCATCGCCGCTGACCAGCATCAAGCACGCGGGCGCGCCGTGGGAGCTCGGCCTCGCCGAGACGCAGCAGACGCTGCTGCGCAACGGGCTGCGGGACCGGATCGTCGTTCAGGTGGACGGCCAGCTCAAGACGGGCCGGGACGTGATCATCGCGGCGCTGCTCGGTGCCGAGGAGTTCGGCTTCGCCACCGCGCCGCTGGTGGTGGCGGGCTGCGTGCTGATGCGGGTCTGCCACCTGGACACCTGCCCGGTCGGCGTAGCTACCCAGAACCCGGAGCTGCGGACCAGATTCACCGGCCGCCCGGAATTCATCGTGAACTTCTTCGAGTTCCTTGCCCAGGAGGTCCGCGAGTACCTGGCCCAGCTCGGCTTCCGGTCACTGGACGAGGCCGTCGGACACGCTGAGCTGCTTGACGCGGCGGCCGCGGTGAGCCACTGGAAGGCAGCCGGCCTCGACCTGGAGCCGCTGCTGCACGTGCCGCAACTGCCGCCGGATGCCGCCAGGCACTGCGTCGCCAGGCAGGATCACGGCCTGGACAAAGCGCTGGACAACACGCTGATCCTGCTAGCCGAGGGAGCGCTAACCCACGGCACACCGGTCCGGCTCCAGCTGCCGGTGCGGAACGTGAACCGGACTGTCGGCACCATGCTCGGCAGCGAGCTGACCAGGCGCTGGGGCGGTGCCGGGCTGCCCGACGACACGATCGAGGTCGACCTGACGGGCTCGGCCGGCCAGTCTCTCGGGGCGTTCCTGCCGAAGGGCATTACCCTCCGGCTGCACGGCGACGCGAACGACTACCTCGGCAAGGGCCTGTCCGGCGGCCGGATCATCGCGGCGCCCGAGCGGGCGGCGGTCTTCGCCGCCGAGCACAACGTGATTGCAGGCAACGTGATCGGCTACGGCGCCACCAGCGGCGAGATGCTGCTTCGTGGCGTGGTAGGTGAGCGGTTCTGCGTCCGCAACTCCGGGGCGACAGCGGTGGCCGAAGGTACCGGCGACCACGGGTGCGAGTACATGACTGGCGGCCGGGTAGTCGTGCTCGGCCCGGTCGGCCGGAACTTCGCGGCCGGCATGTCGGGCGGTATCGCCTACCTTCTCGATCCCGACCCTGCCCGGGTGAACACGCAGATGGCCGACCTGGAGCCGATAGCCGAACAGGACGCTGACTTCCTGCGCGAGCTGATCGGGAGGCACCATGCGGAAACCGGATCTGCGGTGGCCGCGGCGTTGCTGACTGACTGGGAGGCGGCCGTGCCCAGGTTCGCCAGGGTGATGCCGCGCGACTACCAGCGCGTGCTTGCCGCCGCGGTTCAGGCTGAGCGCGATGGCGTGGACGTCAGTGCGGCCGTGATGGCCGCGGCGAGTGGCTGAGGAGCGGACAATGGCTGACCCCAGGGGATTCCTGACCACACCCCGGCAAACGCCGGCGCGCCGCCCGGTCGACGTGCGCATCAGGGACTGGCGCGAGGTCTACACCGAGTTTGGCGCCGGCCAGCTTGAGCGCCAGGCCGGCCGGTGCATGGACTGCGGCATTCCGTTCTGCCATTCGGGCTGTCCGCTCGGCAACCTCATCCCGGAATGGAACGACCTTGTCCACTCGGGGAACTGGCGGGCGGCGGCGGAGCGGCTGCACGCCACGAACAACTTCCCCGAGTTCACCGGCCGGCTGTGCCCTGCGCCATGCGAGTCCGCTTGCGTGCTGGGCATCAGCGCTGATCCGGTCACGATCAAGCAGGTCGAGGTGGAGATTATCGACCGGGCCTGGGCCGAGGGCTGGGTGCCGCCGCGGCGGCCCGCGCCGGCTGCGCTGGCGGCCGGCCGGAAGGTCGCCGTGATCGGCTCGGGCCCAGCTGGCCTGGCCGCGGCGCAGCAGCTGACCAGGGCCGGGCACGCGGTCACCGTGTTCGAGCGCGCTGATGCGCCGGGTGGCCTGCTGCGCTACGGGATCCCTGAGTTCAAGATGGAGAAGCGGCACCTGGACCGGCGGCTGATCCAGATGCTGGCCGAAGGGACCGAGTTTCGGTGCGGTGTCGAGGCCGGCGTCGATGTCAGCGCCGACGACCTGCGCCGCGACTACGCCGCTATCGTGCTCGCTGGCGGTGCCCAGGTCGCCCGCCAGCTCCCGGTCCCTGGAGCTGACCTGGCCGGGATCCATCAGGCGATGGAGTACCTGCCGCTGGCTAACCGTGCGGTGGCGGCTGCCGACGGAGCTGGCGGCGGCCGGGCAGGCGACGGCCGCCAACACGCCAGACGGCGGTCCGGCGAGGGCGGGGCAGCCGGCTCCGGCCCCGGTCAAACTAGCTCAGCGCAAACTAGGTCAGTGCCGGCGAGCACGGGACGGTCCGCTTCCGGGCCGGTTCCGGAGACGGAGATCTCGGCCAAGGACCGGCGGGTGGTGATCATCGGCGGCGGGGACACCGGCGCGGACTGCCTGGGCACGGCGTTGCGTCAGGGCGCTATCTCGGTCACCCAGCTGGAGATCCTGCCGATGCCGCCGGCCGAGCGGCCAGCCAGCCAGCCCTGGCCGGTGTACCCGGCGACCTTCCGCGTCTCCAGCGCCCACGAGGAGGGCGGCGAGCGGGTCTACGCGGTATCCACGCGGCGGTTCATCGGCGACCCGGCAGGCCGGGTGCGCGGACTGGAACTGGTGGAGGTTGCGCCCGCCGGAGCCGGATTTGAGCCCGTGCCTGGCACGGAGCGCGAGCTGCCCTGCGACCTGGTCCTGCTGGCAATGGGGTTCACCGGCGCGCAGGCGGGACCGCTCACGGACGAGCTAGGCGTGGCATTCGACAGCAGGGGAAACATAGCCAGGGACAGCACGTTCGCAACGTCAGTGCCCGGCGTCTTCGTGGCCGGTGACATGGGCCGCGGGCAGTCACTGATCGTGTGGGCGATCGCCGAGGGCAGGTCGGCCGCGGCCGCTGCCGACGCCTACCTGTGCGGCGCGACCACGCTTCCGGCTGCCATCACGCCGGGAGCCGGGCCGCTGCGTTGAGGGTCTAGCGCGATGCCCGGAAAGTGGTGCACGGGCATCTGATGCCGCCCCGGTGGCGGCTGGCGGGTAACGTCCAAGCATGCCGGTGGCTTACCTGCCGAGCCCGTCAAGCGCTCTGTGGCATCTGGGCGCTCTGCCGGTTCGCGCCTACGCGCTGTGCCTGGTCGCTGGCGTGGCCGTCGCGCTCTGGCTCACTGACCGGCGCTACCGGAAGGTCGGCGGCAAGCCCGGCACCATCCTGGACCTGGCCACTATTGCCGTCCCGGCCGGCCTGGTAGGCGCGCGCATCTTCAGCGTGCTCACTGATCTGCACCTCTACTTCGGCACCGGCCGGGACTGGACGAACGTGCTGCGCGTCTGGGAAGGCGGGATGGGCGTGGCCGGCGCGGTCGCTGCCGGCGCGCTCGCGGCGTGGGCGTACTGCCGCTGGACCGGCATCGACATCCGCCCGGTGGCGCTTGCCGCCGCGCCCGCCCTGGCCGTCGGCCAGGCGATCTCGGTCTGGGGCAACTGGTTCAGCCAGACCTTGTACGGACCCCCGTCCGGACTTCCCTGGGCTGTTGCAATAAGCCCGCAGCACCGAGTGGCCGGCTACCAGGCCGCTGCCACCTTCCAGCCGCTGTTCCTCTACCAGTCGGCGGTTGACGTGCTGATCGCGCTCGGGATCAGCTACCTGATCCGCCGGTACCTGCTGTCTGGCGGTCTCGCGTTCGCGCTGTACGCGGCGACGTGGGCGGCCGCCGGAGCGGCGATCGAGATGACGCGCATCGATTACTCAGCACGCCTGGCGGGCTTGCGGTCCAACGTGATCGCGATGCTCCTGATCCTGGCGCTGGCCGCCTGCTACCTGGCCGTCGTCGATCGCCGTCGACGGCTCCGGGCGCTGCTCCAGCCACAGGAACCACCGGCCCGGCACCGGATGCTCAGACCGCGCTCGAGTCAGGCCACGGCTGGCCGGATCGGCCTGACGGGCACCGGGCTGACGAGCACGGGCCTCTCGAGCTCGGGCCTCTCGAGCTCGGGCCTCTCGAGCACGGGTCTCGCTAGCGCGGGCGAAAACGGTGAAAGCGGTGACAGCGGCGAGCCGGCGCCCGGCGCCCCGCCCGGCCCTCGACTTCAGCACTGAACTCCTGCCCGGCACGCCGGCACCCACTCCGCGTCGGGCCGCAAGACGCTTCTACCAGGCCAGCAACAGCCAGCCAACGGTCCGATAACCATTGTCAGACGCCTTTGCCGGTGCGACGGGACGCCTACAGCTCACCATGCGGTAGCCACGGTCGGCCGCACCCCCGGGCCTTGGGTGAAGCGCTTGCGGTGCCGCGGTTGTGGTGGGTGTGCGCCTGATTTGTGCCTTTAGCAGGAGCTGCACGCTTCGGTGGCCTCGTGTGCTCGAGCAGGCGGGTGGCAGCACGGAAATGCGTCGCGGTCGTCATGTACCAGCGGCCATAATCGCCGGGTGGGGCAGCCTGGTCTATCGCAGCGGGCGCTGGTTAGCCGCGACGAGGCAGCGCTGCGAATGCTGGTACGTCAGTGTCTGGTCGCCGACGGCGGCCTGCCCGATGCGGCCAGTGAGTCCTTTATCCGCAGGCAGTATCTCGCCGGGCCAGGGGCCGGCTGGTTCGCAAACGGTGTCCTCGTCGCCGCAGCCGCACTGGGAGCCGAGCGCGATGGCCGGGTAACGGCGTCCGGCGCCGTGAGTCCTGGCTTTCGCGGCCGCGGCCTGGGCAGGCGGCTGTTCGGCTGGACGGTCGCGGCACCGGGCGGCACGCCACTGCTCATCACTGCCGAATCGGTCGGCGAGTCAGCCATGCGCTTGTACGCTCGGCTAGGCCTTCGCGAAGTCTTCGCCGAGCTAGTGATGTCGGCAGACGTTGCCGAACTGTCTCAGGCGACGCGCCCGGCCGCAACACTGCCGCCAGGCCTGGCACTCAAAGCCTGGACAGCTGACTTGGCGCCCGCGTTCTTCGCTGCTTACGACGGCGCGTTCCGTGATCGTCCGGGCTTTCCCGGCTGGTCAGAGCGTGACTGGCTGTCCCGGACGATGCAGGATGATGGCTTCGCCCCTGCTCTGTGCCGGCTGGCAGCGGACGAGGCGGGAGATCCGGTCGGGTTCCTGATCGTTAGCGTGAACTGGATCGCGCAGATGGGCGTAGTCCCGCGCTGGCGGCACCACGGCCTTGGCAACGCCCTGCTGGCGGCCGCGATGTCAGGCATTGCGAGCGCGGGATTCAGAACCTGCTGGCTGACCGTCGCGACCAACAACCCCGCTGCAACCAGGCTCTACCGCAGCGCGGGCTTCGCCGAGGTCGGCCGCCGAGCCAGGTACGAACTGGGCTAAACCAGCAAGCAGTACGTCCACGATCAGGCTGCCCTCGTGCTGGGCACGGCAGAGCAGCGGGTGAAGCGACAAGATCCGCTGGTGCCCCGGGTGGGAGTCGAACCCACACTGCACGGTGTTTGAGACCGCGTTCTCTGCCAGTTGGAATACCGGGGCTTGTCTGCGACGGCAGGGCGCTGAACGTCAATGTACCGGGTTTTCGGTACGCTCTGCACGTGACCAAAAGCCCCTTCAACGTCGTGATTGCCGAGGACGAGGCGCTGATCAGGCTTGATCTGCGCGAGATGCTCGAGGAGGAAGGCTACGTCGTAGCAGGCGAGGCTACCGACGGCGAGACCGCCGTGAAGCTGGCCGAGGAACTCCGTCCCGACCTTGTGATCATGGACGTCAAGATGCCGGGTCTCGACGGCATCTCCGCAGCTGAACGGATCACCGCGAATCAGGTGGCCCCGGTCATCATCTTGACCGCGTTCTCCCAGCGCGACCTGGTTCAGCGGGCCAGCGAGGCGGGCGCGATGGCCTACCTCATCAAGCCGTTCACGAAGGCCGACCTAGTCCCGGCGATCGAGGTAGCGGCCAGCCGGTTTGCCGAGATTGCGGCCCTGAACGCCGAAGCCGCCAGCCTCCGCGAGCGACTGGAGGTCCGCAAGCTGCTCGACCGGGCGAAAGGCGCGCTGCAGGACAGCCGGGGGATGACCGAGGCTCAGGCATTCCGGTGGATCCAGAAGACCTCGATGGACCGTCGCCTGACGATGCGCGCAGTAGCCGAGGAGGTGCTGGCGCAAGCGCAGGCCGGCGAGGCCGAGGCAGACCAGCAGGCTGGGCCGGGCGTCGAAGGTGCCAAGCCTGCCAAGCCCGCTAACTGATCTGGGCCGGGCCGGGCGCCTGCAGGCAGCGCATGAAAACCGGCGCCGCCGCTGAGCCGGACAGCCCTGCGAGTATGTGCTCGCTGGCTTTAATCCGCCGGCTGGACCCGGCTGGCTTGACAGTGCATGAGCCCGATCAGCGACGTGAGCCCGATCAGCGACCCGCGCGCGATTTTGCGCGCGGGCAGCGCGCGCGCACCCATCCGGCTGCGACGCTCTGGCTGCGGTGTCCGAATGCAAGCGGGCGGGGCCGACCGCGCAACCCCCGTTGCGATCGGCGCCCGCCGCTTGCGGCCGCCGGACGCCCTATGCGGTCGACGGTCATGAGCCCGGAAAACCTTTGGTGCCATGTCGGCCTTCCCCGGGCCGGCACGTTCTCTACTCGGTCGCCTTGCTCTCCGACAACGTTAGCGACGGGCGATGGCGGCGCGCAAAGACACCGGGATTCCGCTGCCGGTATGAGAGAAACATCCCGTCGCCGGCTCGGGCGGAGATGAACTTACGCGCCGATCGCGTCCGTTTTGCACTACTCCGCAATGCCGCTAGTGGCCGGAGAGGGGTCGCACCATCGCGGCCGAGGGCCGCCGGCCGTGAGCTTCGCCGGGCCTGGCCTAGGCAGGTTTCGCTCCGTCAGGCCTTGCCTCGCCGGGAACAGCATCCCGGTGCAAGCAACTGAGCCGCGCTGTGCACACTCGTTTGCCGTCCTCGTCGGTGATCACGATGTCGAACGTGGACATCGTGCGCCCGCCGTGCACCAGCGTCGCCACTCCGGTCACCAGGCCCGATCGCGCGGCTCGGTGGTGCGTCGCGTTGATCTCGATGCCCACGGTGAACCGGCCTGGCCCGGCCTGCAGCGCTGACCCGAGCGAGCCGAGCGACTCGGCTAGCACGCACGACGCGCCGCCATGCAGGATGCCGTAGGGCTGCGTGTTGCCCTCGACGGGCATCGTTCCGACCACGCGCTGCGCGGAGGCTTCTACGATCTTGATGCCCATGCGGCCGGCCAGCGTCTCGCTGCCCTGGCTGTTGAAGGCTTCCGCGATCTCCATCTCTTGGGCGGACAATTCCGGCACCCTTACCTCCGCGTTCCCGGCTGATAAAGCCCGTTGACCCTGGCTGGAGCCAGCGTAGGGCTGCAGCCGGGTCTGGGTGCCCCGGACCTGTCGCGATTCGCCCGTTTTTGGGGGCAGCGGAACCGTTAGCACCCGATCTGGCCCTTGAGAATCGCGCATAAGGGTGGATAAGGTCCGCCTGGGAGGGCCGGATCGGATGCTAAGTCGCTCAGCGGCCGCGCACCGACGCGCAACTGGGCGGCCAGGAGAACCGCCAGCGGCCGCGCGGGGGAACCGCGCGCCCAGCTAACGCCAGGGAAACTGACAGACCGGCGCACTAAGCTGGTGCGGTGGCAAAGAATGGCGCGGCATCGAGCGAGGCAACACCGGCTGAGGCCGTTACACCAGGTCACAGCGAGTCTAAGCCTGAGCGCGCCCAGTCGCAGCAAGCCCCAGCCCGGCGCGGCCGGCTGCTGCTGCTGGACGGGCATTCGCTGGCCTTCCGGGCCTTCTTCGCGCTCCCGCTGGAGAATTTCTCCACCACGACAGGCCAGCCGACCAACGCCGTCTACGGCTTCACCTCGATGCTGATCAACGTGCTGCGTGACGAACAGCCGACGCATGTCGCGGTGGCGTTCGACCGCAGCGAGCCGACCTTCCGGCACGAGCAGTACGTGGAGTACAAGGCGACCAGGAAGGAATCCCCGGCCGACTTCCGCAATCAGCTCAGCCTCATCTTCGAGGTCCTGGACGTGCTTGGCATCCCGCGGCTGTCGGTAGCCGGCTACGAAGCGGATGACGTGATCGCGACGCTAGCCACCGAGGCCGAGCCCGACATGGACGTGCTGATCGTGACCGGCGACAGGGACGCGTTCCAGCTCGTCACCGACCACGTGACCGTGCTGTACACCATGCGCGGCATCAGCGAGATGGCCAGGTTCACGCCGGACGCGGTGCAGGCGAAGTACGGCTTGTCGCCGGCCCAGTACCCAGACTTCGCCGCGCTGCGCGGCGATCCGAGCGACAACTTGCCGGGCATCCCCGGTGTCGGGGAAAAGACCGCGACGAAGTGGATCGCCGAATTCGGCTCGCTGGCCACGCTCGTCGACCGGGTTGACGAGGTCAAGGGCAAGGTCGGCGACGCACTGCGCGAGCACCTGGCCAGCGTGCTGCGCAACAGCCAGCTGACCCAGCTGGTACGCGACGTCTCGCTGGAGGTCGGGCCGCACGATCTGCGGCCCGTGCCGTGGGATCGCGAGCAGATCCACCAGCTCTTCGACACGTTGCAGTTCCGGGTGCTGCGCGACCGGCTGTATTCGACCTTGCCGAACGGTATCGGCGTCGCCGCGGCCGCGGCTGCCGCGCCTGCCGGAGATGCCGCCGGGTTCGATGTGACCGCCGAGGTCCTCGGCCCCGATCAGGTAGCTGACTGGATAGCCGGGAACTTGCTCGTTCCCGGCCGGTCCGGCCTTGCTCTAACCGGCAGCTGGGGACGCGGCACCGGCACGCTGACCGGTCTCGCGATTGCCGCGCCGGGCGGCGGCGCGGCGTACCTCAACCCGACCCAGCTGACAGAAGCCGACGACAAGGCACTGGCCGCCTGGCTGGCCGACCCCGACCGACCCAAAGCGCTGCACGACGCCAAAGGGCCGATTCACGCTCTCGCTGCGCGCGGGCTGGAGCTGCGCGGCCTGACCAGCGACACCGCGCTGGCGGCCTATCTCGCGCTGCCCGGCCAGCGTTCCTTCGACTTGGCCGACCTGGCGCTGCGGTACCTGAACCGGGAGCTGCGTGATGCCGAGCCGGCGTCCGGGCAGCTCACGCTGGACCTGCCGGACGAATCGGAGGTAGCCAGCGCGCTGGCTCAGCGCGCCCAGGCCACCGCCGAGCTGGCCGACGCGCTCGACCGCGATCTCGCCGAGCGCGGCGCGACGGAGCTGCTAGCGGAGGTCGAGCTGCCGCTGGTCGGCGTCCTGGCCGAGATGGAGCGGGCGGGCATCGGCGCGGACACCGAGCACTTTGCGGCGATGTCCGCGGAGCTGGGCGGCGAGGTAAAGGCCGCCGAGCAGGCCGCTTTCGCGGTAACCGGCCACGAGTTCAACCTCGGCTCGCCCAAGCAGCTGCAGGAAGTGCTGTTCACCGAGCTGGGGCTGCCCAAGACCAAGCGGATCAAGACCGGCTACACCACCGACTCCGAGGCCCTGACCAGCCTGCTGGCGCAGACCGAGCACCCCGTCCTGGCGCACCTGCTGCGGCACCGGGATGTCGCCAAGCTGAAGAGCATCGTGGACTCCCTGATCCCGATGGCAGACGCCGACGGGCGGATTCACACCACGTATAACCAGATGATCGCGGCCACCGGCCGGCTTTCGTCCACCGACCCGAACATGCAGAACATCCCGATCCGCACCGAGGAAGGCCGGCGCATCAGGCAGGGATTCATCGTCGGGCCGGGCTACGAGTGCCTGCTCACTGCCGATTACAGCCAGATCGAGCTGCGCATCATGGCGCACCTGTCACAGGACCAGGCGCTGGCGGCGGCGTTCTCGTCTGGCCACGACTTCCACGCTGCGACAGCCGGCCGGGTGTTCGCGGTCGCGCCCGAGGCCGTCACGCCCGAACTGCGCAGCAAGGTGAAGGCGATGAACTACGGCCTCGCCTACGGTCTGTCCGCCTACGGGCTGTCCCAGCAGCTGCGGATCTCGCCGGATGAAGCCCGCGGCTACATGGACGAGTACTTCGAGCAGTTCGGCGGTGTCCGCGATTACCTGCGCGACGTGGTTGCCAGAGCCCGGATGGACGGTTACACCCAGACAATGCTGGGGCGTCGGCGGTACCTGCCAGACCTGACGTCGGACAACCGGCAGCGCCGCGAAATGGCCGAGCGGATGGCGCTGAACGCGCCGATTCAAGGCTCGGCCGCCGACATCATCAAGGTCGCGATGCTTGCCGCGAGCATTGAGCTGCGCGCAGCCCGGTTGCACTCGAGGATGCTGCTGCAGGTGCACGACGAGTTGCTTTTCGAAGTGGCTCCGGGTGAGCTCGAAGCCGTGCAGTCGCTGGTCCGGGTCGCCATGGGCGGCGCCGCCGAACTCACTGTGCCGCTTGAGGTCTCCATGGGCTGGGGACGAAGCTGGGCAGACGCGGCGCACTGACGGCTGTGCCCCTGACGGCTTGCCCCTGACCGCTGTGCCCCTAACCCCGTTGGGCTAATGCCGCAAAGGGCGCGGTCCAGGACGTTCCCTGGGATACTTGACCGATGGAGTTCCTGCTGCGCGGGCTGGACGGACCGGTTGAGGTGCTGCGGGACCGGGCCGGTGTGCCCCATTGCTGGGCGCTCAGTGAGCATGACGCGTTCTTCGCCCAGGGCTTCGTGCACGCCGCCGACCGCCTGTGGCAAATGGACTACGACCGCCGCCGCGGACTCGGCCGGGCGGCCGAGGTGGTCGGACCGGCGGGCCTGACCGGGGATGCGCTGGGCCGGCGCCTGGAACTCGCCGCCGGGGCGCGCCGGGACCTCGCACTATTGTCGGCGCCGGCGCGCGACATGCTCACCGCCTACACGGCAGGCGTCAACGCGCTGATCAACCAGTATCGCGAGGGAGGGCTGCCCGCTGGGTCCGCGCGGACGGTGCTGACCGGGCTCTCGGGGCGGACGCTGGCCGGCATGGCGCCGGAACCGTGGGAGCCGTGGCACTGCCTGCTGGTGCACCGGGTCCGCCACCTCACGATGGGGTCAGCGGCCGCGAAGCTCTGGCGGGCGGTCGTCGCGCAGCATCTCGGCCCGGCAGCAGCCAGGGCGATGGTGTCCGGCCGGACGGGCTGGCAGCTGGCCTGCGTGCCGCCAGGGGAGCGGTGCGAAGGCGCCGTGCCGGCCTGGGCGGGCCTTGACGACGGTGGCAGCAACAACTGGGCACTGGCAGGCAGCCGCACCGCTTCCGGACTGCCGCTGCTGGCCGGGGACCCGCACCGCGCGCTGGAGATGCCGAATGTCTACGTCCAGGGGCACATCGCCGGACCGACGTTCGACGTGCTGGGGATCGGCATGCCGGGCGTTCCCGGCTTTCCCCACTTCGGCCACAACGACCGGGTCGCCTGGTGCATTACCCACGCGATGGCTGACGATCAGGATCTCTATCATTTCCCGGCCGGAGCGCCGGATGGCCCGGCTCGCCGCGAGGTCATCGGGGTCCGCGGTGCCGACCCGGTTCCGGTCGAGGTGCGGCCGACCGCTCGCGGCCCGCTGGTCTGCGATGACCTCGCACTCGCCTGGGCGGCCACGGCGGAGCCGAACACGGGCTTCGACGCGCTGCCAGCCATGCTGCGCGCCCGGTCGGTGGGCGACCTGTTCGACACCATGCGGTCCTGGGTCGACCCGGCCAATAACCTGCTCGCGGCCGACACCGACGGGAGCATTGGCTATCTGACCCGGGGCCGCATCCCGGTCCGGGCCCGGCCGGGAGCGGCGTGGATGCCGGTCCATGCCGGTGATGAGTCCTATGGCTGGCGCGGGTACGTCGAGTTTGGCGACCTGCCGCAGGCGCGTGACCCTGCGGGCGGGTTCCTGTTCAGCGCCAACAACCGGATCCTCGCTGCCAACTCCGGCCCCTACCTGGGCCTGGACGTCGCGCCACCGTGGCGGGCGAGCCGGATTTTCGACACTATCTCAGCGCTGTCCGGCGCGACCGTGGCGGACATGGCCGCACTGCACCGGGATGTGGTGTCGCTGCCGGCCCGCCGGATCGCCCGCCTGCTCGGCGACTGGACCCCGCTAGCCGGTTGGGACGGCGAGATGGCAGCTGACTCGACCGCTGCCGCGGCATACTCCGTGCTGCGGCGCGAGCTCGCGCTGCTGATACTTGAGCGGTCCGGCCTGGCAGACGTCATTGACCACCGGTGGAACCGGCTGCTGCCAGGTGTCCGGGCCGAGTCTGTGGTCTGGCGGGTAGCCGGGGATCACCTGGAGGCGGGCGACGAGTCTCTGCTTGGTGGCTGGTCCTGGCGGCAGGCACTGACCGATGCGATCGGCCGGGCCGAGCGGAACTGGAATGGCGAGTCGTGGGGTGAGCTGCATGCGACGGGCCAGCGGCACCCGCTAGGGCAGGCCGGGCTCGATCCGCCACCAATCCCGTACGGCGGCGACATGGATACGGTTCAGGCGAGCGCCTACCTTCCGGTGGACGGTCTGCGGACGGCGACCGGGTCGGTTGCCCGGTACGCCTTCGACGTGGCCGACTGGGACCAGTCGGCCTGGGTCGTCCCGCTCGGCGCGGCCGGAGAGCCGGGCAGCCGGCACGCCTTCGATCAGCAGGAGGCGTGGCGCGCGGGCCGGCTGCTGCCTGCGCCGTACTCCCGCCGGGCCGTTCAGTCCGTGGCAGAAGAACAGCTGAAGCTGCTGCCGGATGGCAGCTGAAAAAGCGTTTGACCAGGGCCAGGCCGCGGCCTACGGTGAGGGGCCATGCTGGCCTGCACGATCGACGAGTGGCCGTGGCGCGAGCAGCCTGATGGCCTGTTAGCCGAGCTCTACGCGGTGCGCGGCGAGCTGCACGCCGAGGCAACGCCCGGCGACCCTCGGATGCCGCTGGCTGGCGAGATTGCCGAGGCCCGGCATCTGCCTGCCTTCGAGGATGCCATCGTGCTGGTGGCCCGGGATCCGGCCGGGGCAATCCGGGGCTACGCGTCCGGCCTCTGGAGTTACCTGCCCGGCTGGGACCATGTGCTGTGGAGCGATGTCGCGGTTCTGCCTGGCGCGCGGCGGCAAGGCCTCGGCCGGCTGTTGCTCGACCGCGCCGCGGCCGCCGCGGAGCGCCGTGGTCTGCGCCTGGTCACCGGCCGGACCAGGGACAACGTCCCAGCCGGCGCGGCGTTCTGCGCGGCCATGCAAGCTGAGAAGGCCATGGCGGCCGAGGAGAACCGGCTGGATCTTCACAGCGTTGACCGTGCGCTGGTCGGCCGGTGGCTCGACGACGGACCGCGCCGGGCGCCCGGCTACCGGCTGCAGTTCATCGCCGGGCCGACCCCGCCCGAGCTGGCGGACGAGGCGGCGGCGGTACTGAACGTCATGAACACTGCACCACGGGAGAACCTGGACGTCGGCGATATCCGCATCACGCCCGAGTTGCTCCGCCAGCACGACGAGGCGGCGTCGGCAATGGGGGCGGAGCGCCGGGCCTACTATGCGGTCGAGGAGAAGTCCGGGCGGTTCGTCGGACTCAGCGACATCACCGTCCGGCCGGAACTACCCGACCGGGTATCTGTGGGCGATACCGCGGTTGACCCTGCTCATCGGGGCCAGGGGCTCGGGAAATGGCTCAAGGCAGCGATCACCCGGCACCTCCTTGACGATCTGCCGCAGGTGCGGTGGGTGATCACCTGGAATGCCGGAAGCAACGCTCCGATGCTGGCCATCAACCACGCTCTCGGCTTCCGGGCGGTCGCGGTTTACACCACATGGCAGCTTCCGGTCGAGGCGTTGCTCGCGGCCGGGCGGGATCGCGCCCGAGCAGCGCAGGGATAGAACGGGGACAGGCAATTGACCCTGCGGCCGGGCTCTCATATGCTGGTCTCTGCACTGTGTTCTGGTGCAGTCCGCCAATGGTCAGGCAGCCCGCGGGGCAGTCTCACTGCAGGCTGCGGTCGGTCATGCTGACCAGGCATGTCACCCAAACCATGGCTTTGTTGTCGGACGCACCGCGCACGGTACTGTCCAGCAAATCCAATCCCTGTCCGTATCCGGAGTCCACCTACACATGACGAGCAGCACAGAGGCCACCTCGACCCCCAAGGTAGCGGTCAACGACATCGGTTCCGAGGAGGCCTTCCTCGCCGCGATCGACGAGACCATCAAGTACTTCAACGACGGCGACATTGTCGAGGGCACGGTCGTCAAAGTCGACCGCGACGAAGTCCTGCTCGACATCGGTTACAAGACCGAAGGCGTCATCCCGTCTCGCGAGCTGTCCATCAAGCATGACGTGGACCCGCACGAGGTCGTCAAGGCGGGCGAGCACATCGAGGCCCTTGTCCTGCAGAAGGAGGACAAGGAAGGCCGGCTGATCCTGTCCAAGAAGCGGGCTCAGTACGAGCGGGCCTGGGGCACGATCGAGAAGGTCAAGGAAGAGGACGGAGTCGTCACCGGCACTGTCATCGAGGTCGTCAAGGGCGGCCTGATCCTCGATATCGGCCTGCGCGGCTTCCTGCCCGCCTCGCTGGTGGAGATGCGCCGGGTCAGGGATCTGCAGCCTTATGTGGGCAAGGAGATCGAGGCCAAGATCATCGAGCTGGACCGGAACCGGAACAACGTGGTGCTGTCCCGCCGCGCGTGGCTGGAGCAGACCCAGTCGGAGGTCCGCCAGAACTTCCTGAACACGCTGCAGAAGGGCCAGATCCGCAAGGGCGTGGTGTCCTCTATCGTGAACTTCGGCGCGTTCGTCGACCTTGGTGGCGTGGATGGCCTGGTGCACGTGTCGGAGCTGTCCTGGAAGCACATCGACCATCCCGGCGAGGTCGTCGAGGTCGGCCAGGAGGTCACCGTCGAGGTGCTGGACGTCGATATGGACCGCGAGCGCGTCTCGCTGTCGCTGAAGTCGACGCAGGAAGACCCATGGCAGCAGTTCGCCCGCACGCATCAGATCGGGCAGGTCGTACCCGGCCGGGTCACCAAGCTGGTGCCGTTCGGCGCGTTCGTCCGGGTCGAGGAGGGCATCGAGGGCCTGGTGCACATCTCCGAGCTAGCCGACCGGCACGTGGAGATTCCCGAGCAGGTCGTGCAGGTGGGCGACGAGATCTTTGTCAAGATCATCGACATCGACCTGGACCGGCGCCGGATCAGCCTGTCGCTCAAGCAGGCCAACGAGGGCGGCGGCGAGGTGTCCGGCGAGGACTTCGACCCGACCCTGTACGGCATGCCGGCCGCCTATGACGAGCAGGGCAACTACCTCTACCCGGAGGGCTTCGACCCCGAGTCTGGTGAGTGGCTGGAGGGCTTCGACAGCCAGCGCGAGGAGTGGGAGCGGCAGTATGCCGAGGCCCGCGCCCGGTACGAGGCCCACCAGCAGCAGGTCGCGGAGGCGCGCAGCAAGGCCGACGCCGCCGCCGGAGAGGCTGGCGGGGAAGGCGAGGCAAGAGACCACAGCACATCGAGCGCCGACTCCGAGCGGGCCGGCACGCTGGCCTCAGACGAGGCACTTGCTGCCCTGCGCGACAAGCTGTCCGGCGGCCAGAGCTGACGGCAAGCGCTCCCCGGTACATGGCGGTGGCGGGCTCCGGGTGCGAGGCACCTGGCGCCCGCCGCTGGCTTGTTCAGCGGCATGTTCTTCAGGGACCTGTGCTTCAGATGCGCTTGCATCAGGACTATGTCTGCCGCCCGGCCGCGGCAGCGTGCTGACGTGCTCAGGGTCGGGCTGACCGGCGGGATCGGAGCCGGCAAGAGCGAGGTGTCCACGCGCCTGGCTGCCCATGGGGCGGTCGTCATCGACGCTGACCTCATCGCCCGCGAAGTCGTCGCGTCCGGCACCGACGGGCTCGCCGAGGTGATCGAGGCGTTCGGCCCTGGAGTGCTCGGGCCTGACGGCGCGCTGGACCGGGTGGCTCTCGGCGACATCGTCTTCGCCGATAAGGCGAAGCTGGCGACGCTTAACTCGATTGTGCACCCACGGGTTGGCGCGCGGATGCGTGAGCTAGAGGAGGCCGCGGGCCCCGGCTCGGTGATCGTGCACGACGTGCCGCTGATCGCTGAGAACGGGCTGGCTGATGCCTACGACCTAGTCGTTGTGGTGGACGTGCCGCCGCGGATCCAGCTCGACCGGCTGGTGCGGTTGCGCGGCATGAGCCGCGAGCAGGCGCAAGCAAGGATGGCGGCGCAGGCCAGCCGGGAGCAGCGGCTGGGCATTGCCGGCATCGTGGTAGACAATTCCGGATCACTAGCCGAGCTCGACCGGCAGGTCGGCGAGTTGTGGAGCGAGCTGCGAAAGCGCACCCAGGTCCGGCCGGCTGGGGCCTGACCGGGTACCGCGTATTTCGGTGCTGCCCGTGCTGGAACCAGCACGGTAGCGAGTCGGGCGGTGCAGAATAACCGCCGGAACAAATGCCAATGGCCAGCGCTTTACCAAACGTTGAATTCTGCCGTGACTTCGGCGGAGCGCTGCGCTAGTCGCACCGGACGCTGGCCCTAAGACCGGCCGGGCCCCTGGCCTCTGAGCCGCGATTGTCGGCGGGTCACCTTACAGTGGAAGCGTGCGGCAACCAAGGAGATGACATGCGCCCAGTAACCGACTTGCAGCGCCGTGTCGCCCCGTTCGACGTAGTAACGGAGATGGTTCCAGCCGGGGACCAGCCGGCTGCCATCGCCGAGATGGAGAAGCGGATAGCCGGCGGCGCCAAGGACACTGTGCTGCTCGGCGCGACCGGGACCGGCAAAACCGCCACGGTTGCCTGGCTGGCAGAGCGACTTCAGCGGCCGGTGCTGGTAATGCTGCCGAATAAGACGCTCGCGGCTCAGTTCGCCAACGAGCTTCGCGAGATGCTGCCGAGGAACGCGGTCGAGTACTTCGTCTCTTATTACGACTACTACCAGCCTGAGGCGTACGTACCGCAGACCGACACCTATATAGAGAAGGACTCCTCGATTAACGACGAGGTGGACCGGCTCAGGCACTCGGCGACAAACTCCCTGCTGACTAGGCGCGACACGATCGTGGTGGCGTCGGTGTCATGCATCTATGGCCTCGGCACGCCGCAGGAGTATGTAGACCGGATGCTGCGGGTCAAGGTCGGCGACCGGATCGAGCGGGACGGGCTGCTCCGACAGCTTGTCGGCATGCATTACGCCCGCAATGACCTGTCGTTCACCCGCGGCACCTTCCGGGTTCGCGGCGACACCATCGAGGTAATCCCGCAATACGAGGAGCTCGCGGTCCGTGTCGAGATGTTCGGCGACGAGATCGAGCGGCTGATGACGCTGCACCCGCTGACCGGGGAGGTGATGAGTGAGGATGAGGAGCTGTACATCTTCCCTGCCTCGCACTATGTCGCCGGGCCGGAGCGGATGGAACGGGCGATCGCCGGGATCGAGGCTGAGCTAGCGGATCGGCTGGCGGAGCTAGAGCGGCTTGGCAAGCTGCTCGAGGCCCAGCGGCTGCGGATGCGGACGACCTACGACATCGAGATGATGCGGCAGGTCGGCAGCTGCTCCGGCATCGAGAATTACTCGCGGCACATCGACGGACGCGAGGCAGGCAGCCCGCCCAACACGTTGCTGGATTACTTCCCGGAAGACTTCCTGCTCGTCGTGGACGAGTCACACAACACCGTGCCGCAGATCGGCGCCATGTACGAGGGTGACGTGTCCAGGAAGCGGGTTCTGGTCGATCATGGCTTCCGGCTGCCGAGCGCGATCGACAACCGGCCGCTGACGTGGGACGAGTTCGGTGACCGGATCGGCCAGACGCTGTACCTGTCCGCTACGCCGGGGCCGTACGAGCTGCGCCAGACTGCCGGCGAGGTGGTGGAGCAGGTCATCAGGCCCACCGGCCTGGTGGATCCTGAAGTGATCATCAAGCCGACCAAGGGCCAGATTGATGACCTGGTGGGCGAGATCAGGGAACGGGCGGAGAAGTCAGAGCGGGTGCTCGTAACGACGCTGACGAAGAAGATGGCCGAGGACCTCACCGACTACCTGCTCGAGCTCGGCATCCGGGCGAGGTACCTGCACAGCGAGGTGGATACGCTGCGGCGGGTGGAGCTGCTGCGCGAGCTGCGGCTCGGCGAGTATGACGTGCTGGTCGGCATTAACCTCCTGCGCGAGGGCCTCGACCTGCCTGAGGTGTCCCTGGTGGCGATCCTAGACGCTGACAAGGAAGGCTTCCTTCGGTCGGGCACGTCGCTGATCCAGACCATCGGGCGCGCTGCCAGGAACGTGTCTGGTCAGGTGCACATGTATGCCGACAAGATGACGCCATCCATGCAGCGGGCCATTGACGAGACCAACCGGCGGCGGGAAAGGCAGGTTGCTTACAACCGGAAGAATGGCGTCGACCCGCAGCCGCTGCGGAAGCGGATCGCCGACATTCTGGACCAGCTAGCTAGGGAAGACGCGGACACCGAGCAGCTGCTGGGCGGATCCGGACGGCAGCAGAGCCGCGGCAAGGCGCCGGTCCCGGGCGTCTCGTCCAGGGCGCGGGCGGCGGCAGCCGCCGCGGGCGAGAAGGGGGCAGCGGGGGAGAAGGCCGGGCCGGCCCGCGCCGACCTGGCTGCACTGATCGCCGAGCTGACCGAGCAGATGCACACGGCCGCGGCTGAGCTGCAGTTCGAGGTGGCTGCGCGCATCAGGGACGAGGTGCGCGAACTCAAGCACGAGTTGCGCGGCATGCAGGCGGCTGGCGTCTGACCGCCCGCGGCATGCGGCCACTGCGCGGACTGCAATAACTGCGCTGTCAGCGGCGCCGGGCGACCGTCGGCGATAAGCCGGCGCCACGCATGTGGCCAGGTTGCCGGCAGCGTAGTGTCAAGGAATGCTGGCGAGCCTGGTGGCCGCTCTCGTCGCTGCTCTCTGCTACGGGATCGCTGCCGTGATGCAGGCGATCGCGGTACGCGCGGCCAGCCGCCGCACGGCCGAGGCCGCCGGTAAGGCCGGGCAGGGTGTCGATCCCGGCCTGCTGGTCCGGATGCTCCGCCAGGGGCTCTTCCTGGCCAGTATCGCGATTGACCTGCTGGGCTTCATTGCTCAGCTCATCGCATTGCGGCGATTGCCGGTTTTTGCCGTTCAGGCGATCATGTCGGCGAACCTGGCCGTTACTGCAGTGTTCGCGGCCTGGTTCATTCACATGCGGCTTGCCATCCGCGAGTGGCTCGCCGTGGCGGGTGTGGTAGCCGGCGTGGCGTTGCTCGCACTCTCCGCGGGAGCCCAGGGTGCCAAGCGGGTCGGGTCCGAGTTCGAGCTGGGACTGATCCTGGCAGTTGCCGCAGTGGGGCTTGTGGGCTTCGCGGTCGCACGGCTGCCCAACCCGGTGCGCACGCTGGCGCTTGGCGCAATAGCCGGCCTTGGTTACGCGGTGCTCGCCGTATCGGCCAGGATCCTGCCGGGGTTCGCGCCGTTGCAGCTGATCAAGAGCCCGGCGACCTACACGCTCGCCGCTGCCGGAATCGTGTCATTCATGCTTTATGCAACCGCTCTGGAGGGCGGCAGCGTCACGACCGCGACGGCGGCGATGGTGCTGGCCGAGACTGTGCCGCCCGCCATTGTCGGCGTTATCTTCCTCGGCGACCGCACCCGGCACGGGCTCACGGGGGTGGCGGCACTCGGATTCGTCCTCGCCGTGGTGTGCGCGCTTGCCCTGGCCAGATTCGGCGAGGCAGGCGATCACGGCGAGCGGCATGCGCGGGCAGACCCCGGGCTGAGGCCGCCGGTCAGCCATCGGGCCGTGTTAAAGCGGCGCGAGTTGCCTGGCCCGAGTTGACTGCCACCGGTTAGCGGGCTCGCTCGCATCGCCCTTGCTTCACGCGGCTTGGACGGCCGGCTTGAGGGAGTACTCGCACCATTGCCGGAACGTAGTAGGAGTGTCGATCGCGTGCTGCGGCGTGCGGGTGATCCCGTCGTCCAGGCCGTTGCCGTTGGCGATCAGCATGTCCAGCAGACCCTGGGCCATAGCCGACGACATGCCGTAGCCGGTGAGCTGGTCGGAGAACACTTGGACGGGGATCTTCCTGAAGCGCACCGGGATTCCGAGTACCTCGGAGATGACGGTGGCAAGGTCGCTGCCGCACAGGTCCTCGGGCCCGAGCAACGGGATAGCTTGCTGGCCGGTCCAGCTGTCGTCGAGCAGCAGGCGGGCGGCGATCGCTGCGATGTCGCGCGTGGCGACGATAGGCAGCTTGCGCTCGGGGGAGATGATGTCGAAGATCGTCCCTTGCGCTTTGATCGTGCCGACTTGGCGGAGCAGGTTGTCCATGAAGGAAGGCATGGTCAGCGCCCGGAACGCGACGCCCGTGCTGGCGATCAGGTCGTCCATGGCCAGCGACGCGGTCACGTGGCCGGCCCGGCCGGCATACGCGGTGTCGCGGCCCAGGGCGCTGACGTCGACGACGCGTTTGACGTGATGGCTGCGCATGGCCTCGGCCGCGGGGCGGGTGAAGCCGACGTAGGCACCATCGACACTGGCGGCGCTGGTGTCGGTTGGCAGCAGCCAGAACACGGCATCGGCGCCGTCGAAGGCGCGGGTAACGACCTGCGGGTCGCCGTGCGAGCCTTGGATGACCTCGACCCGGTCACGGATGTCGGGGGACAGCCTGGCCGGGTCGCGCACAATGACACGGACGGGCTGGTCGCCAGCCAGTACGTTGTCCAGAACCTGGTGTCCGATGTTGCCCGTGGGGGCGGTAATGACGATCATGTGGTCTCTCCGAGAAGTCCGAGACTGCGATGACGAGCAAGTAAACTCTACCGTACCGTTTACTTGTGAAGAAGCAAGCCGATGAGCCAGGAAGGCGAGCCGCGCCGCTCGGGTGACACCCGGCAAGGCGAGGGCCGACGCAGTGAACAGCGGCGTGGTGAGCAACTCCGCCGCCACATCCTGTTTGTTGCCAAGGACGTATTCCTCGAGACCGGCTACGAACGGGCGTCGATGGACACCGTTGCGATGCGAGCCGAGACGTCCAAGCGGTCGCTGTACGCCCACTTCGAGAGCAAAGACAAGTTGTTCCTGGCGGTGCTTGACCTGATCCGCGAGCTGTACCTGAGCGCGCTGAAGACCCCGGACGCGTATGCCGAGGACCCCGTGGAAGCGGTGACTCGGTTCTGCGGGCGTTTCCTGCAACTGATGGTGTGGGAGCCTCAGGTGCGGACCTGCCGGCTGAGCATCGCCGAAGCGGAGCGGCTGCCAGGCAGCTCCAATGCGTACTTCGATCGCATCTTCGCCAGCACCTATGAACGACTGAGCAGCTACCTCGCCAGGCAGTACGCGATAGACCACGCTGGCAGCATGGCGCTGGCCGAGGACCTGCTCGACCGCGCGGTGCTGCCGCGGCTGATGCGCACCTTGCTCAGCGTCGAGGACGTAATCAAAGGCAAGGACAAGCCCGAGGACGCGGACCTGGCCGAGGACGTCGACCTGACCGCGATCCGCCTGCTCGTTTCGGCGGCCTTGCCGGGATGACGGACCGGAGGCCCCGGCGGCCCCGAGCGCTTTCGCGGGGTTTGCGGCAGATTTCTCTTTGGCGGCCTAAATCTGGTGCTCCCCCGGCAATCGCGACGTCGTGTTTGCCCAGCCAGCCACTCTGCTGCTGATATCCTGATACCCCGTGGGCGAGCGGGTTTCCGCCGGATCTGACCACGGGAGGGTCATTGGCGCCATCGGGATTTACGTCACGGCCAGCAACGACTAGACATCTTTTCGTCACCGGTGGCGTTGCGTCCAGCCTTGGCAAGGGACTCACGGCATCGAGCATCGGCAGGCTGCTTAAGCTTCGCGGGCTCCGGGTGAGCATGCAGAAGCTCGACCCCTACCTGAACGTAGATCCCGGCACCATGAATCCGTTCCAGCACGGCGAGGTTTTCGTGACCGACGACGGCACGGAGACTGACTTGGACGTCGGGCATTACGAGCGCTTCCTGGACATCAGGCTGCCGGGATCGGCCAACGTCACGACCGGCCAGATCTACTCAAGTGTCATCGCCAAGGAGCGGCGCGGCGATTATCTGGGTGACACCGTACAGGTCATCCCGCACATCACCAATGAGATCAAGGCACGAATCCGGGAGATGGCCGGCCCGGAAACCGACGTGGTCATCACCGAAGTCGGTGGCACGGTTGGTGACATCGAGTCGCAGCCCTTCCTCGAGGCAATCCGGCAGATCCGGCACGAGATCGGCCGTGACCGCTGCTTCTTCCTGCACGTCTCCCTGCTGCCCTACATCGGGCCGTCCGGCGAGCTCAAGACCAAGCCCACACAGCACTCGGTTGCGGCGCTACGGAGCATCGGCATCCAGCCGGACGCGATCGTGTGCCGGTCCGACCGCCCCATCAGCGACGGGCTGAAGCGCAAGATCAGCCTCATGTGCGACGTCGACGAAGAGGCTGTGGTGTCGGCGCCGGACGCGCCGTCGATCTACGACATCCCCAAGGTCCTGCACTCTGAGGGCCTGGATGCCTACGTCGTGCGCCGCCTCGGGCTGCCGTTCAGGGACGTGGACTGGACCGACTGGGACGGCCTGCTCCGCCGGGTGCACCGGCCGGCCAGGACGGTGACGATCGCGCTGGTCGGAAAGTACGTGGACCTCAAGGACGCCTACCTTTCGCCCGCTGAGGCGCTGCGCGCGGGCGGGTTCGCTCACGACGCGGCTGTCAATATCCGGTGGGTGACCAGCGACGACTGCCAGACCGCCGAGGGTGCGGCCCGGCAGCTCTCCGAGGTGGACGGGATCCTCGTACCCGGCGGTTTCGGCGTACGGGGCATCGAGGGCAAGATCGGCGCCGTCAGGTACGCGCGCGAGAACGGGATTCCCATTCTCGGCCTGTGCCTCGGCTTGCAGTGCATGGCGATCGAGGTAGGCCGGGATCTGGCTGGACTCCAGGACGCCAACAGCGCCGAATTCGACCCGGCTACCGAGCACCCGGTGATTGCCACGATGGCCGACCAGGAAGACGTGGTGGCTGGCGAGCGGGACATGGGCGGCACTATGCGACTGGGCCTGTATCCGGCAGTGCTCGCTGAGGGCAGCCTGGTCCGCGAGCTTTACGGCGAGCCCGCGGTGTCCGAACGCCACCGGCACCGGTACGAGGTCAATAACGCCTACCGGCCGATGCTGGAGAAAGCTGGCCTGATCTGCTCCGGGCTATCGCCCGACGGCAGGCTGGTGGAGTTCGTCGAACTGCCGCGCGATCTGCACCCGTTCTTCGTCGCAACGCAGGCCCACCCGGAGCTGCTGTCGCGCCCGACCCGCCCGCATCCGCTGTTCAGCGGACTGGTCTCGGCGGCCCTTGAGCGCAGCCGGCTCATCGGGGCGGGCGAGGTCCTCACCGCCGCCGCGGCGCGGCCCGTTGCCGGCGCCTGAGTCGCCGCATGGCTGAGCTGAGGGACGAGAAGGCCGACTGGCCGGTGGCGGGATCGGTCGTGCTAGCCAGGGCCAGGATCGTCACGCTCAAGCAAGACGACGTCCAGCTACCGGACGGCGAGCTGGTCGTCCGCGAAGTGGTTGAGCACCCCGGAGCGGTGGCCATCGTGGCCATCGACGAGGCCGACCGGGTGCTCATGATCCGCCAGTACCGGCACCCGGTGCGCTCGATGCTGTGGGAGCTTCCGGCCGGGCTCCGGGACGTCCCCGGCGAGCCGCCGCTGGAGACTGCGCGGCGGGAGTTGCTGGAGGAGGCTGGCTACCAGGCCGGAGACTGGCACGAGCTGGCGGACTACCTGTCCTCGCCCGGCATCAGCACCGAGCAAGTGCGGGTCTATCTGGCCCGGAACCTGACAGTGGTCCCAGCCGGGCAGCACGAGTATGTTCGGCAGCACGAGGAGGCATACCTGACAGTGGCCTGGGTGCCGCTGGCGGAGGCCGTCCGGGCGGTCCTGGCTGGGGACTTGCGCAACGGCGTCGCGATCGTAGGTATCTTGTCGGCATATGCGGCACACACAGCAGGCTTCCGGGCGCTTCACCCGGCTGGTGAGCCACAGGGTCAGTGACTAGCAGCACGCCCACCCGGCGCGCACCACCGGCATCAGGCCGGGCAGTTCGGCACGTGAGGAAGGACACAAGGCCAATGAAGGTCGGCGTTCCTAAGGAAGTCAAAAACCATGAGTACCGCGTGGCGATCACGCCCGCCGGGGTGCACGAGCTTGTGCGAGACGGGCACGAGGTGTACGTGCAGCAGGACGCCGGCATCGGCTCGTCGATCCCGGACGAGGACTTCGTGGCCGCAGGCGCCACGATCCTGCCCTCGGCAGACGACGTCTGGCAGGTCGGCGAGCTGATCCTCAAGGTGAAGGAGCCTGTCGCCGAGGAGTACCACCGCATGCGTAAGGATCAGGTGCTCTTCACCTACCTGCACCTTGCCGCGAGCCGGCCATGCACGGACGCGCTGCTGGAGTCCGGCATCACCGCCATCGCCTACGAGACCGTTCAGCTGCCGGATGGCTCGCTGCCGTTGCTGGCGCCCATGTCGGAGGTAGCCGGGCGGATGGCGCCCCAGGTCGGCGCGCACCACCTCCAGCGCGACGGCGGGGGGCGCGGCGTGCTGATGGGCGGCGTGTCCGGCGTCTACGCAGCGAAGGTCGTGGTGCTCGGGGCGGGCGTGTCCGGCATGAGCGCAGCCGTGATCTCCCTGGGAATGCAGGCCGAGGTGCTGCTGGTGGACAAGAACATCGCCCGGCTGCGCCAGGCGGATGCCATTTATCAGGGTCATTGCCAGACGGTCGCGTCTAACGCCTACGAGATCGAGCGGGCCGTGATCGACGCGGACCTGGTCATCGGTGCCGTGCTGGTGCCAGGCGCGAAAGCCCCGATGCTGGTCTCGAATGAGCTGGTGTCCCGGATGAAGCCGGGTTCGGTCCTGGTCGACATCGCGATCGACCAGGGCGGCTGCTTTGAAGACAGCCATCCGACGACGCACGCCGACCCGACCTACCGGGTGCACGACTCGGTGTTCTATTGCGTGGCGAACATGCCAGGGGCCGTGCCGCACACCTCTACGTACGCCCTAACCAACGTCACCCTCCCGTACGTGGTGGAAATCGCGAACCGGGGCTGGCGCGAGGCGCTGCGCCGCGACCCGTCGTTCGCGCCTGGCCTGAACACCCATGAGGGCAACCTGACCTGCGCGCCGGTGGCCGAGGCGCACCACCTGCCCGTCGTCAGCCTCGCGGAGGTACTCAGCTGACCACCTTCGCCCGTGCTATCGGGCGTTATCTCGACCACCTGGCGGTAGAGCGCGGCCTGGCTGAGCACACGCTGCAGGCCTACCGGCGCGACCTGCGTCGTTACGCCGCAACCCTGACTGCGGCCGGGCGGACCGAGATCGAGCAGGTCAGCACCGAGGACATCGCAGACTTCCTGGCCGGGCTGCGCGAGGGTGACGAGAACCATCCGCCGCTGGCAGCCAGCTCGGCCGGGCGGACTGTGGTCGCCGTCCGCGGCCTGCATGCCTTCGCGCAGGCCGAGGGCCTGACCGTCAGCGATCCGGCGAGGTCGGTGAGGCCGCCGGCTCCGCCCCGGCGGCTGCCTAAAGCCATCTCCGTCGCCGACGTGGAGCGACTGCTTGCGGCGGCCGGCGGCGGCCAAGCCGGACTGCGCGACCGAGCACTGCTTGAGCTGCTTTACGGGACCGGCGCGCGCATCTCTGAGGCTGTCGGCCTGGATGTCGATGATCTGGAGCTGTCCGGCGAGTCACGGTCCGCATCGGTGGCCGGGATCGTCCGGCTAAACGGCAAAGGCGGTAAGCAGCGGCTGGTCCCGGTGGGCAGCTTCGCGAGGGATGCGGTCAACGCCTACCTGGTGCGGGCGCGCCCTGCCCTGGCTGCTGCGTGCGGACGAGGCCAGCCGAGCCCGGCGTTGTTCCTCAATGCCCGCGGTGGCCGGCTCACCCGGCAAGGCGCATGGGGCGCGCTGCGGGCGGCCGCCGGCCGGGCCGCGCTGGCCGAGGTATCGCCGCATGTGCTGCGGCACTCCTACGCTACGCACCTGCTGGACGGCGGAGCGGATGTTCGCGTGGTGCAGGAGCTGCTCGGCCACGCGTCGGTGACGACGACGCAGGCCTACACCCTGGTGACGGTTGACAAGCTGCGTGAGGTGTACGCCGCCGCGCACCCGCGCGCGCTGGGCTAGCGACTTCCGAAACCAGGCAGGCGTGGCGGCGGCTGCCGCCTCTGAGTTCTCCCTGACCAGCCCAGCTAAGCAACCTGATGCCAGCAAATGGCAAATGGAACTGGCGTACCCGCTGCTCAAGCCACCCGACAACCCGGAAGACCGCTAGCTGACGACAGGGTGTGCAGCGCATTGCCGTTCCCAGGGATACCCGCTGCCAGACCCGGACCAACCGGGTTTGCTCCGCTGCACCGTCCCGTACTGCTTCATCGCCGTCGAGATCCACCCCGGCGGCCGGGCAGTCCGCCGCTGCCCGGCCGTCGTTAGCGTCCGCCAATCTCGGTGACGGCCTAGGCCAAGCTTTCTGACCGCCCGGCTTCGGGAACGTCCGCCTCCCGCCGCGTCGCGAAGTAGCCGCCGCCGCCGACGCTCAGCCTGGTCGCGATCATCAGCACGATCCCGACGCCCACGATTCCGCCGATGGTCCAGTTAACGTTGGCGGCGTTGGCGGCCATCGCCTTCCAGATGATCCAGCCCAAGAAAGCCGCCGCCGCCAGCGGCAACAACCCGTTCATGAACGCACCGGCCGGGCTGGAGAACACTCGCCGACGGTAGTAGGTGATCATGGCCGCCGCGGTCAGGATGTAGTAGCAGGTGAACAAGATCCCGGTCCCGGCGACCAGTGCGCCAAACGCCGACGCGACCGACCCGACCAGCAAGTACACCCAGGTCACGACCAGGAACGCCGCCCCAGGGATGATGGTGGCCAGGACAGGTGTGCGGAAACGAGTGTTGAGGTTGCCCAGCGGTGCAGGGAGCGCGCCGCTTGACGCCATCCCGAACCCGATCCGGCCGAGGACCACGAAGCCGGTTCCGGTCCCGGCGATTACCGACAGGGCGACCGCGAGCCCAGCAAGCCGGCCGAGCCACGTCCCTCCGATCACGTGCCCGATGAACACCAGTGGCGCAGCGGCGTTGGCCTGCAAAGCGTGAGGGGACACCGCTCCTTGCAATGCCATGGTGGACAGCGCGTAGAACAAGCCCAGGAACACCACGACGAGTAGCACGGCCCGGCCGGGGTTGACGCGCGGCTGGTGGGTTTCCTCGTTCACGTTCGCCGATGCGTCCCAGCCGACGAACATGAACACGGCGAACAGGAGCCCGGCGGACAGGCTGCCCTTGCCGCCAATCCCGCTGAGCGACAGCCACCCAGTCGAGGGTGGGTAGGTGCCTGCGTGGTGCCCGGCCCAGAACACGGTCGCGGCGATCGCCAGGCCGATAATGATGCCGTACTCCACAATGGCCAACACGATCTGGGTGCGCGCGGACAGCCGGATCCCGATGATGGCGATGATGATCATCACCAGGCCGACAGCGGTGTCAATGAAGATGTTGGGCCACCGGGCGTTCTGGTTTTGCCCGAACACCGCCAGCACCGACGGGGCCAGCACCGTGACCGCGGCGACGTTTCCGATCAGGTTCGCCATGATCATCAGCCAGCCGGTGAGCCACCCAAGGTAAGGGCTGATAGACCGGCCGACCCAGTCGAACGCTGCTCCACAATTGGCATTCCATGCGTTCAACCGCCGGTAGCAGGCCGCGATGATCAGCATGGGCACAGCGCAAAGCAGAATCACCGGACCGCTCCCATAAGCGGTCGCCGCGGCGATCGCAGCCAGGGTGAGCGACAACGACAATCCCGGGCCAGCGTTCGCGGCACCGATCACCCAGTCCCCCGCCAAGCCTATCCTCGGCGTCAGCTTGCTACCTTCGCGCAAACCCAGCACGCTAGTCGGTGAAGTCATGGAACCTCTTCCTTAGCATCAGCGGTCACTCGTCGGGGTCGGGACCTTTCCGGCGGATCGGTCAGAGGCTTGCCGCGCAACGGACACAAAGTGCACACTACGCGGCAGAAACCGCGAAACATAAAGTAGCGCGAGAAGCCATTCCTGGGACCTGTTCTCCCATCGAATCTGCCCGTCACAGGTCGCGCGTGTCGATGTCGAACCAGATCCAGCGGGACTGTAATTTCAACGGTGTAACTCCTGACAACTAGCGAGACACAAGTGACTGATGTAACCACTGGGCAGGACCGTGACACCCCGCAACTGTTGGCGGCGGATGAGCAACTGCTGCGCGAGCTGACCGAGCGGGCCGTGCGGGCGGGCTGAAGCTGACCGGCGAGGCCGGGCTGATGGGGAAGCTGACCAAGATGGTGGTCGAAAGCGCGCTGGAAGGCGAGCTCGACGATCATCTGGGCTATGGCAAGAATGACCCGTCCGGCCGTGACGGCGGTAATTCGCGTAACGGTCACCGGGCTAAGACGGTGCTGACTGATACCGGGCCGGTGGAGATCAGCGTGCCGCGGGACCGGGATTCCTCATTCGAGCCGAAAATGATCGCCAAAAGGCAGCGGCGGCTGACCGGCGTGGATGAGATGGTGATCTCGCTGTCGGCGAAGGGGCTGACGCACGGGGAGATCAGCGCGCACCTGGCTGAGGTGTACGGGGCGGAGGTGTCCATGCAGACGATCACCCCGATCACCGACCGGGTCATGGAGGGCATGGCCGGGTGGCAGTCTCAGTCTCGGCCCCTGGACCCGGGGCGGTTTCTAGTGAACGTTGCGAATCATCGGCGTGCCTTCTGGCCTGGGGCGCAGTCGGGCCTGGCCAGTGGTGGACGGCAGCGCCGGCGGTTGCCGCCGCCCGCACGCCGACGACGAGCACGCGGTGGTCGCACAGCAGACCCTGGCTGATCGCCTCGCCGAACGGCAGGCGATGCACTACCGGCCCGTAACGTCGGTGGTGCTCATCGACAAGGCCGGACGGCTGTGGCCGCCGTCCGGCAGCCCGTGAGCGGCCGGTCCGGCCAGGACCTGCGTGGCCGTGAGGACCAGACGGCGGGAGGCCGGGATCCGGCCGTCATCGAGAACTGCGCGGAACGCAGGTGACGGGTACCCGGCGAGGTTGTGAGCTTCGTCGAGGACCGCCAGGTCCAGCCGGGCGCCGGCGGGCCGAAGCGCCGCCGCAATCACGGGCGCGGAGTGGTAGGTGCCGAAGAGCACCTTCCTGCCAGGGCTGGCGAGGAACGCGGCGACCTCGCCGGGATCGGTAGTTACCGGAACCCGGTTCGTGCGCCAGGTGGCCGCAGCGGCCCCTGGGTCGCCGTGCCGGCGCTCGGCGATCCCGGCGACGGTGGTCGGGTCAGAGCAGACGACCAGAGCGGTGAGCGGCCATCCGCCGGGCCGCCGCCACTCGGCCAGCGTCTGCGCGACGAGATGCAAAGACGGCAGGAACACCGCGGCGAGTTTGGCGTCCTGCTGCTGCGCCGCCCACCGGCCGATCAGGGTCTTGCCTGTTCCGCGCGCCCTGTGCACCTGGCCGCGCTTGCTGACAGCTAGGCCGTCGCCTATGTCGCAGAGCGCGCGCTGCTGGTCCGGGCGGGGACGAGGGGCTGCCTGACCGCGTGGTCGTGGCATAGCAGAGCCTGGGGCCGCGGGTCTAGTTTGACCGACCGTGCTCGCGGGCCGCGGCACGCCCAGGGGCGGAAGCGGCCTTCAGCTATGTGCTGAACAACACCGGGATCCTGTACGTCACCTTCTACTGCATCACGGCGCTTGCGGCTGTGGTCTACTACCGGCGCCGCGTGATGAGCAACTGGCGTGACATGCTGACCGTCGGAATCCTCCCGATCGACGCGGTCGCCTTCCTCGGCTACATCGCCGTCAAGTCGATCCTGTCCGCCCCGGCAGCGCAGAACTATTCGCTGCTCGGCTTCGTCGTTGTGGGATTCATCCTCATCCTCGTCGCCAGGTTCGGCTGGAGGTCGGAGTTCTTCAAGATCAAGCGGGAAAGCTGGAAGCCGGGGAAGGACTAGCCCACTGGAGCGGGCGAAGAGTCGCGGATTCGGCCGGGCCGGGCACGCTGCACCGGCCCGGCCGGTGCCCGTTCCCGTTATGGGTACCAGCCGGTGACCTCCGGTCACTGTGCGCATGCGGCTCATTTGCCGCTGTACGGTGCGCCGGCTTGCCGGCCAGGGATGCAGCGCCTAGAGTCCGTGTTCCAGTGGGCGCATTCGCGCTAGCCGCCGGGAGGTGCGGTAGCTGTGTCAGCATCCCAAATCCTCGAGGTTAGGCCCGGTCTGCTGGGACCGACCGGAAGGCCGGTGCCGGTCTTCCCCGAACCTGAGCCGATTGTCGTGCACGGGCCGGCCCGCATCGCCGCTATCTGCAACCAGAAGGGCGGCGTCGGCAAGACCACGACGACCATTAACCTCGGCGCCGCGTTGGCCGAGCAGGGTCGCCGTGTCCTGCTGGTCGACTTCGACCCGCAGGGCGCACTCTCGGTGGGACTCGGGATACAGCCTCACGAGCTGGACGCGACCGTCTACAACCTGCTGATGCAGCGCGGAGTAATGGCGCACGACGTGATCATCAAGACCCGCGTCGACGGCATGGACCTGATGCCGAGCAACATCGACCTGTCCGGTGCCGAGGTGCAACTCGTGCACGAGGTCGGCCGGGAGTTCGTGCTCGGCCGGGTACTGCAGCCGGTACTGCCTGACTACGACGTCATCCTCATCGACTGCCAGCCATCGCTGGGCCTGCTGACAGTGATTGCTCTTGCCTGTGCCGACGGCGTGCTCGTTCCGCTGGAATGCGAGTACTTCGCGCTACGCGGAGTTGCGCTGCTGATGGAGACCATCGACAAGGTGTCCACCCGGCTGAGCCCGAAGCTCGCCATCGACGGGCTGCTCGCGACAATGTACGACTCC
>DASXIA010000367.1:0-3111 GCA_036488155.1 Streptosporangiaceae bacterium
CCGATGTCAGTCTTGGGGTCGAACTGCTCGATGTGCATAGTTACCGGCGGACTTCCAGTTTCTTCGCCTCTGCCACATCGATCTCGAACGTCTGGAGGTGGTCAGTGACCCGGTGCCCGAGCTTGTCGTTGACCGCGATCATGTGCCCGTTGACCGCCGCGTTGGAGGTCACGATCTGGCTTAGCTGCGGCTCAGCCTGAGCCAGCCACTCCAGCATGGCGACCTTGACCAGCAATCCGAGCCGGTGGCCGCGGTGCTCGCGGGTGACCGCAGTGAGCCCCTGAAATGCCCATCCGGCGACATCGGGATCGATGAAGATCTGAGTCAGGGCAGCGGCGACCCCGGTAACGTCCTGGAGGGCCGCCACCGAGTAGATCCGCGCGCCCTCCGCGACCGCTCGCTTGTCCTCCGCGCGAAGCCGCTCGGCGTCCCAGATCATCGGCTCGTAGGTGTCATCGTGCGGGGCATCGGCCATGGCGGCGTTCAGCGCGCAGACCGGCTCGACCAGTTCATCCGGCGTGACGCCGGGCCAGCGGCGCAGCGAGTACCCGGCCGAGTGCTGTTCTGCCTCGGTCCGGAGCCCGGCGAGGCGAGCGTGCAGGGCAGGCCCGACATCGAGGATCCGGCGGACGTCGAGCAGGCCTGCCCGTGCCCCGATGGACCCGGCAAAGGCGTGGCCCGGCGCGCCGACCTGGGCCTCGGCCATCAGCAACGTCCGGCCGGCCAGAGCGGCCTGCCCGGCTGCGTGCGCAACCAGTGCGGTCCCGACGCCCTGGCGCCGGGAGGATGGCGCGACGAACGGCGAGAGGAAGCCGTTGACCCGGTTCTCACGTTCCGGGAGTCCGAGAACATAGCAGCCGAGCAGCGCTCCGGATTCGGTGGCCGCGAGCCAGATTTCCTGCGGATTGCCCGCCCAGCCGTGCGTCCACCAGCTCCGGAACCGGCGGTAGGAGTCGGCCGGCATACCCGGGTCGTCGGCCTGCTGGCCGGAGATAACTAGCTCGTAACAGTCCCGGAGCCGTGTTTCGTCGGCCACCGGATCGAACCGCTCGATGCGCACGTCTGCCACCTAAGCCCGGTCCACGGCTAGTCGCAAGCGAATATCTGGCCGGCTGGACCGGCCGAGGGCGGCCACGTTCCCGCTTGTTGGGCCCTATTCCTGCGGCACGACGGACGGCTTCGCGCATCCGGCTTTGCCGGATTGTGCTGCCGCCATGACCGGGACATGTGATGATCTGTCAGCCGGGACGATGTCTCGGCGGCGGACAGGTCGGCCTGGCGAGGGGAGCGGATCGTTGGGCCTTATCGGCGCACGACTGTATCTCAGGACAACCGGGCAGGGCATCGTGCACTGCCATCGGTGCGGCGGAGACCGCCCGTATGCGCGGTGCAAGGGCCGCCGCTGGTTTCAAGTGCTGCTCATCCCGGTAATCCCGCTGGACCGCATCGGCGAGCACCTGCAGTGCCGGGTCTGCCGCACCAGGTACCGGACCGAGGTGCTGTCGATTCCTACGTCAGCGGCCATGCAGGTGGCCTTGCCGGCCGGTACGCTGGCCGTGATAAGGATCATGCTGCGGGCGGGCGACCCGGCCAGCCCGGCAGCGCGAAGCCGGTCTATCGACATCGTCCGGGCGGCCGGCGTAACCGGCTACGATGACGCGGCACTGACCGCGGACCTGGCCGGAGCTGAGGGCCGGGAGCTGGCTGACGTTGAGTCGCTGGCCACGCTGGCGATCCAGTTGATGATGCCCGCGCCGGAGTGGTTCGTGGCCGACGCCGTACGGGTCGGGCTAGCCGACGGCCCGCTGTCGGACTCCGAGCGCGGCGCGGCCCGCCTGATCGCTGCGCAGCTTGGCCTGCCGGCCGCGCGAGCGAACGGGGTCATCGTGATGACCGAGGAGAGCGCCGCAGCGGGCTGACCGTCACCGGCCGACGCGGCACCGGCAGTGGCCGAAGTCGGCGAGAATGGGCTGGTGGCGATCTACCGTGACGACGGCATCGTGCTGCGCACCCACAAGCTGGGCGAGGCCGACCGCATCGTCACGGTGCTGGCGCGCAAGTCCGGCCGCATCAGGGCCGTCGCCAAGGGCGTCCGGCGGACCAAGTCGCGGTTCGGCGCGCGGCTAGAGCCATTCACCCACGTCGACTTGTTGCTGTACACCGGGCGCTCGCTGGACGTGATCACCCAGGCCGAGACGCTGAGGCCGTACGGCGAGCAACTAGTCGGGGATTACCCGCGGTACACCACCGGGACGGCGATGCTGGAGACCGCCGAGAAGCTGACCCCGGTGGAAAAAGAGCCGTCGATGCGGCAGTTCCTGCTGCTGGTCGGCGGCCTGCGGGCACTCGGCGAGGCCGTGCACGACCCTCGGCTGGTGCTGGACGCGTTCCTGCTCAGGTCGCTGGCAGTGGCCGGCTATGCCCCGGCGCTGGAGGAGTGCGCGGTCTGCGGCACGACCGCGCAGCAGGCCCAGACCTCCGGTGGCCTGCGCGCCTTCGGTCTGGCTTCTGGCGGCCTGACCTGCCAGAACTGCCGCGCGCCGGGCTCGGCGATGCCGGCCGCCAGCACCGTTGCGCTGATGAGCGCGCTGCTGCGCGGAGACTGGCAGCTTGCCGACGCCAGCGAGCGCAGGCACCAGGTAAAGTGCAGCGGCCTGACTGCCGCCTACCTTCAGTGGCACCTGGAGCACTCGATCAGGTCACTGAAGCATGTGGAGCACGCTTAATCAGAAGGAAGCCGTCACCGATGAGCCCGATGAAGCGCCCGGTCACGCCGCCGTATCCGCACCCTGACGGGGCTCAGCCGCCCAAGATCCCTGGCGAGCTCATCCCGCGGCACGTTGCCCTGGTGATGGACGGGAACGGCCGCTGGGCCAAGCAACGCGGCCTGCCGCGGACTGAGGGCCACAAGGCAGGGGAGTACGCCCTCTTCGACGTCATCATGGGCGCGATCGAGCTGGGCATCCCGTACTTGTCCGCCTACGCGTTCTCAACCGAGAACTGGCGGCGCTCGCCCGACGAAGTCCGGTTCCTGATGGGCTTCAACCGGGACGTCATCCGGCGCCGCCGGGACTAGCTGAACTCGATGGGCGTGCGGATCAGGTGGGCCGG
>DASXIA010000109.1:0-11140 GCA_036488155.1 Streptosporangiaceae bacterium
CGACGTGGCCGACGATCGGGCACAGCAGTTGAGAAGTCTTCAGGTCTTCGCCGGTCTCGATCACGCATTCGGCGAGCCGCGAGATCGGCACGCACACGTCCGTCGTGACCGCGCGGCTGCCGGGCCTCAGCTGGAGCATCGCGAAGTACGCGGCGTGGCGCGCGTTCCACAGGCGGCTGCGGTCTTCGGGGCGCGTCGCCCACTCGAAGCCTTCGCCGCCGTTTTGCGCGGCGAGTTCCTGCACGAGCCCGGCCTGCTCCTCGACGCCCGCCTGGGTGCCGTGGAATTCGAAGAAGAGGGTCGGCGCCTCACGCAGGGTGAGATGCGAATGACGGTTGATCGCGCGCACCGCAAGCGAATCGATGAACTCGACGCGCGCAATCGGCACGCCGATCTGAATCGTCTCGATCACCGTGCGCACCGCGTCGGCCATCGAGTGGAACGCGCAGACCGCCGCCGACACCGCTTCCGGCTGCGGATAGAGCCGCACCGTGATTTCGGTGATCACGCCGAGCGTGCCTTCCGAACCGACGAAGAGTCGCGTGAGGTCGTAGCCGGCCGACGACTTGCGCGCGCGCGAGCCGGTCTTGATCACGCGGCCTCCAGCTTGTCGGCGGCAGGCGCAGCGGCGCCGTGCTCGCCCTGGGCGGGCCGCCCGGAGTCGGCAAGACCTCGCTCGGCGAGTCCGTCGCACGGGCAATGGGCCGCAAGTTCGCCAGGGTCGCACTCGGCGGCGTGCGGGACGAGGCCGAGATCCGTGGCCACCGGCGTACCTACGTGGGCGCGCTTCCCGGCCGGATCGTCCGGGCCATCACCGAGGCCGGGTCCATGAACCCGGTGATCTTGCTCGACGAGGTGGACAAGCTCGGCACGGACTACCGGGGCGACCCGACTGCGGCGCTGCTCGAGGTGCTTGATCCGGCGCAGAACCACACGTTCCGCGACCACTATCTCGAGGTCGAGCTCGACCTGTCCGACGTGCTGTTCATCGCCACGGCGAACGTGGTCGATGCCATCCCGGCTCCGCTGCTGGACCGGATGGAGCTCATCACGCTGGATGGTTACACCGAGGACGAGAAGGTCACGATCGCGCGCGGCCACCTGCTGCCCCGGCAGCTTGACCGGGCCGGACTGGGTGCTGCCGACGTCACGATGACCGACGACGCACTGCGCAGGCTCGCTGGCGAGTACACCAGGGAAGCCGGTGTGCGGTCACTGGAGCGGACGATCGCTCGGGTGCTGCGGAAGATCGCGGCGCAGGCGGAGTCCGGCACGGCGACAGTGCCCGTCACGGTCGACGCTAGTGACCTGACCGGCTACCTGGGCCACCCGCGGCATACGCCGGAATCGGCGGAGCGCACCGCGGTGCCCGGCGTGGCGACCGGCCTAGCCGTCACCGGGACCGGCGGCGACGTGCTGTTCATCGAGGCGTCGCTGGCCGATCCCGAGACCGGCTCGACCGGTGTGACACTGACCGGTCAGCTGGGCGACGTGATGAAGGAGTCGGCGCAGATCGCGCTGTCCTACCTGCGCTCGCACGGCGCCGAGCTGGAGCTCCCGGTGGCCGACCTGAAGGATCGCGGCGTTCATGTCCACGTGCCGGCGGGCGCCGTCCCCAAGGACGGCCCGAGCGCGGGAGTCACGATGACCACCGCGCTGGCGTCACTGCTGTCCGGCCGGCTAGTCCGCTCCGACGTCGCGATGACTGGCGAGGTCTCGCTGACGGGGCGGGTGCTGCCGATCGGCGGGGTCAAGCAGAAGCTGCTGGCCGCGCACCGGGCCGGTATCAGCACGGTGCTGATCCCGAAGCGGAACGAGCCAGACCTGGAGGACGTGCCGGAGAACGTCCGCGCCGCGCTGGAAGTCCACCCGGTCAGCGACGTCCGCGAGGTGCTCGATCTAGCGCTGGAGCCGGCGAACTCAGCCGCGACGGTCGTGGCGGCGTAACTCGCCAGTCAGGCAAGCCGGACCAGCGAGCAGCTGGCCGACGGGCAGCTGCCTTCAGAGTGAGGGCCCGGCCGGTTATCCGGCCGGGCCCTCCTGCGTCTTGGCTGTTAGTGCCTTGGCTAGCGCGCCCGGCGGCGCAGCGACAGCGGCATCATGGCCGACTCAAGCTGCACCTTGAGGCTCATCTTGCTGTCCCCCTCGCGCCGGTCGGCGAAGTGGATCGGCAGCTCCACAATCTTGAGGCCGTGCTGCACGGTGCGGTAGTTCATCTCGACCTGGAAGCTGTAGCCGTTGCTACGGACGCTGGCCACGTCAATCGCTCGCAGCGCGGAACTCCGCCAGAGCTTGAACCCGGCCGTAACATCACGGACGCCGAGGCGCAGCAGCACCCGGACATACATGTTCGCGAACGCGGAAAGCGCCTTCCGCTGCCAGGACCATTCGCTGGCCAGGCTGGCGCCGCAGACGTAGCGCGAGCCGATCACCACGTCCGCGTTCGTCGCGAGCAGGGTGCCGAGCATTTGCGGCAGGTACTGCGGCGAGTGCGAAAGGTCGCTGTCCATCTGGACGACGAACTCGGCACCGGACTCGATCGCGCGCGTCATGCCGTCGACGTAGGCGCGGCCCAGGCCTTGCTTACCCGGCCGGTGCAGGACAGCCAGCCGGTCCCGGCCGTATTTCTCCGCGAGCTCCTCGGCGATGGCGCCGGTCCCGTCCGGGGAGTTGTCGTCGGCAACGAGGATATGCAGGCCCGTCAGCGGCAGGCTGAACAGCTCCGCGACGATGACCGGCAAGTTGGCGGCCTCGTTGTAGGTGGGCAGGACGACCGTCAGAGCAGCCGATCTCCACGGTTCTGGCAGCTCAACGGAATTCCCGCTCAGACTGCGCTCCTGAAGTGCCATCCTCGCCTCTACCTCCGTGGTACTTAGGCGCAAAACCTAGCGTCTCGAACGCCTGTACTGGAAACACGGTGCTGCAGCATCAGCGTCTGTGGCGCCCGAGGCACCTTGCAGGTTACCCATGATGTCGCCCGAATATATGCGCTGACCATCAGATTTTTACCGATTACGGGCAGCATCATGATCACCAAGCCCGGCGCAATAATGCAACGCAGAGCCGGCTCGGCTAGTTCCAGGCAACTCGCCCGCGACCCCGCATGCACGGCCGACTTCCCGGCCCGGCGCGACCGTCATCCCGGCCCGCCCGTTATCTAGGCCCGCTACTCCGGCGGCCGCACCGCACTTTCGCTCGCCGCAGGCAGACCGGAGCGCACGGCTACCGGCGGCTGGCCAGCGCTACCGCGACCCGGCCGGCCGGCGCCGACGGCCACGGCCCCGCCTGATCGCGGGGAATATGAGTTTGCCGATTGACTTTGTAGGAATTCTCGTGCATTCTGACAGCATGACCGCCTCGCATTACCTTGCAGCCCGGTTGCACGTTGACCTCCGCAGGCAAGCAAGCGCCCTGTGTAGGCCGCCTAGCATCCGGTCGGCCGGCGGGCAGCAATGAGCCGCCGGGCGATCAAGCAGGTCGGCGCCGCCAGCGCCAGCCGCGCCAGCGCCAGCCGTCCTAGGCCCTGAACCCGCCAGTCGGCTCAGCGGAAACGACAGCGAACCAAGCGCCAGCCGGCCCTGGCCAGCCACCGTAGGCCGGCCCAGCAACCGAATGCTTGGCTCGACGCCGGGTTGCCCAGGCCGCGCAAGGCAGCCGGCCACAAGGCGGCCGTTAAGCCAGCCGGGCAATGCGGACCCGCAAGCCAGCCGGCGGCCCGCAGTGGCCGGTCGCTTCATCCCGGCGCACGGCAACCCGGCGCCTCGGCCGCCATGCCCCCGCCGCTGGCCGGGCCCCATTTACTTCGTCAATCCACACCGACTCCAGGGAGCGTGCCGTCATGCCCGGAAACAGACCGGCCCTCGTCCAGGAAGATGCCCCGCCTGGCGCCGTTGCCAGGCTCGTTCCGGTACCAATGCCAGCTGCCGCACAGGCCGCGCCGGTGAGTGCACCAGCTCGCCCGCAGAGTCGGCGCAGCAACACCAGACCTCGCCGGGGCACGGCCTTCTTGCGCCTGATCAGCCCCGTTGCCGTGCTCGTGGTGTGGCAGCTCGTCAGTCAGTTCGGCCTCATCGGCGAGCAGAAGCTGCCGCGGCCAACCCAGGTCTGGTCGACCGCGGTCTCGCTGGTGACGCAGAACTCGGCGGCGTACGGCACGTTGCAGGGCGCCATGCTCGTCTCGCTGCAGCGGGTGGCGATCGGCTTCGCGGTCGGCGCGAGTATCGGACTGCTGCTGGCCGTCGTCGCCGGGCTCGGCCGGCTTGGCGAGAACGCAGTGGATCCGCTCATGCAGATGCTCCGCACGCTGCCGCTGTTCGGCCTGGTTCCGCTGTTCATCGTCTGGTTCGGCATCGGCGACGGACCCAAGCTCATCCTCATCGCAATCGGCGCCGCAATCCCGCTGTACCTGAACGCCTTCGCCGGCGTCCGCAGCGTCGATCCCAAGCTCCGGGAGCTGAGCCAGGTGCTGCCGCTAACTCGCAGAGAGCTGATCACGCGGATCGTCTTGCCCGGTGCGATGCCGCAGATCCTGGTGGGCCTGCGGCAGAGCCTGGGCGTGGCCTGGCTAGCGCTGGTCGTCGCTGAGCAGATCAACACCAACGCAGGTCTCGGCTTCATGATCAGCCAGGCCACGCAGTTTCTCCGCAGCGACGTGATCATCGTCGCGCTGGTCGTCTACTGCATCCTCGGCCTGCTCACCGACTGGCTGGTCCGCATCCTGGAACGGAGGGTGCTGTCATGGCGTCGCAGCTTCGTCGCAGCCTGACCGTGCCGGCACTGACCGGCCCCGGACACAACGGTTCCGTACACAACGGTTCCGCGCTCCAGAGCCCGCCACTCGGCAACACCGTGCGCGTCCGCGGTCTCAGCCGGTCATTCGGTCCGGAACGAGTGCTGAGCGATCTCGACCTGGATATCGCGTCCGGTGAGTTCGTCGCGCTGATCGGCCGCAGCGGATCGGGCAAGTCGACGCTGCTCAGGGCCCTGGCCGGCCTCGACCAACAGGTCAGCGGCGAACTGGCGGTCGACGGCAAGGTCTCGATCGCGTTCCAGGAACCGCGGCTGGTGCCGTGGAAACGGGTCTCCGACAACGTGAGCCTCGGCCTGCGCGACCCCGATCCGCAAGCCAGGGCGGCGGCCGCACTGGCCGAGGTGGGGCTCGCCGACCGAGCGCGAGCGTGGCCGCTCACCCTGTCCGGCGGGGAGGCACAACGCGCCTCGCTGGCCCGCGCCCTGGTACGCGACCCGAGCCTGCTGCTGCTCGACGAGCCGTTCAGCGCTCTGGACGCGCTGACCAGGATCGCCATGCACCGGCTCGTGCTCAGCCTGTGGGAGCGCCACCGCCCGGCGGTGCTGCTGGTCACCCACGACGTGGACGAGGCACTGACGCTGGCCGACCGCGTCCTCGTGCTAACCGCCGGCCGGATCAGCCACACCTGTGTGGTCAGCGCGGACCGTCCGCGGGACCGCAACCAGGCCCGCTTGCACGACCTCCGAACCCGCCTGCTCGCCGAGCTAGGCGTCGACAGGGAAGGAAAGATATGAGAAACGTGGCTATCACCCGCCCCGGCATTATGCCGGGGCGGGGCCGACCGGGCCGGCGTATCGGCGCCGGGGCCGTCGCAGCGGGCTTGCTGCTGTTCGGCGGCGCCACCGCGTGCTCTTCAGCGGGCGCTAGCTCGTCCGGCGGGGCTGGCTCGACAGCGAACGGCACGACGTCGGCCAGCCAGACCAGCGTGTCTGACGTGACGCTGAACATCGGCGACCAGGCCGGGTCCGGCGCCGAGTCTCTGCTCACCGCCGCCGGGCTGATCAACAAGCTGCCGTTCAAGGCGCACTGGGCCGACTTCACGTCCGGTCCGCCGATGTTGCAGGCGATGGGCTCAGGCTCGATTGACGTTGGCGGCGTCGGCGACGCACCGCCGGTTTTCGAGGCCTCAGCCGGCGGGCAGATCGCGGTGGTCAGCGCGCTCAAGGCCAACGTGAACGCGGGCGCGCTGCTGGTTCCGCAGAACTCGCCGATCCACAGCGTCGCTCAGCTCAAGGGCAAGGACATCGCTGTCGCTCAGGGCAGCTCGGCCAACTATCACCTGCTGGCCGTCCTGACCAAGGCGGGCCTCAGCATCAAGGATGTCAAGCTTGACTACCTGCAGCCCGCTGACGCTCAGGCTGCTTTCGCGAGCGGGCATGTCGCCGCGTGGGACGTCTGGTCGCCGTTCATCGAGCAGGCTGAGGCGCAGGATCACGCCCGCGTACTGATCAACAGCTCGACCATCGGCCAGACGTACGGGTTCGAGGTTGCCTCGCGTGCCGCGCTGAGCAACCCGGCGAAGGCCGCGGCCATCCGCGATTACCTCAAGCTGCTGGACCAGGCGTACGCGTGGGCCGGTACGCATCAGTCTGTCTGGGCTGCGACCTGGGCGAAGGCGACCGGCCTGCCTCTGAGCGTGATGACCCAGGCAGTCAAGGACGACGTCCAGGCGCCACAGCCCATCACCCCGGCTGTCCTCAGCTCCGAGCAGAGCGTGTCCAACGCGTTCACGTCAGCGGGCCTGATCCCGGGCCACGTGAACTTCAACGACTACGCCGTCACGACGTTCAACAACATCATCGGAGGATCCTGATGAGCCTCGTCTTCCACTGGTTCCTGCCGACGTCGGGCGACGGGCGCGGCATCATCGGGCGCGGTCACAGCATCCCGCTGGTCGGTGGGGCTGCCGCGGCGCCAGCCGGCGCGAGCGGAGCCCGTGCCGCGACCAGGCCACCGGACATCGACTACCTCGGGCAGATCGCCCGGTCAGCCGAGCAGCTCGGCTTCACCGGCGTCCTCACCCCGACGGGAACGTGGTGCGAGGACGCCTGGCTGACCACCGCGGCGCTGATCAGCCAGACCAAGCGGCTGAAGTTCCTGGTCGCATTCCGGCCGGGATTTGTCGCCCCGACGCTCGCGGCCCAGATGGCCGCCACCTATCAGCGGCTGTCTGGCGGCCGCCTGCTCCTCAACGTCGTGACCGGCGGCGAGGAGACCGAGCAGCGCCGGTTCGGTGATTACCTGTCACACGACGAGCGGTACGCCCGGACCGGCGAGTTCCTCGACATCGTCCGCGGCGCCTGGAGCGGGCAGCCATACGACTTCGAAGGCGCGCACTACAAGGTCGAGGGCGCGACGGTGATGAGTCCGCCTGACCCGGTGCCGACCGTTTACTTCGGCGGCTCGTCGCAAGCTGCCGGACCAGTGGCAGCCAAGTACGTCGACGTCTACCTCACCTGGGGCGAGCCGCCCCATGCGGTGGCCGCAAAGATCGCGTGGATGCGCGAGCTTGCGGATCAGGCGGGCCGGGAGTTGCGCTTTGGCATCCGGCTGCACACGATCAGCCGGGATACCTCCGCGGAAGCGTGGGCCGAGGCTAACCGGATGCTGGCCGAGCTCAGCCCGGAGGAGATCGCCAATTCGCAGCGGGCGCTGGCGAAGTCGTCATCCGTCGGCCAGCGCAACATGCGCGGGCTGCACGACGCGTACCGGGACGGCGGCACGGCGTCCGACCTGGAGATCTACCCGAACCTGTGGGCTGGTGTCGGGCTGGTTCGCGGCGGCGCCGGCACGGCCCTGGTTGGCAGTCACGCCGAGGTAGCGGACCGGATCGAGGAGTACGCGGCGCTTGGCATTAGCGAATTTGTGATGTCCGGGTATCCGCACCTCGAGGAGGCCTACTGGTTCGGTGAGGGCGTACTGCCCGAGCTTCGCCGGCGCGGCGCGACGGCCGCGCCTGACGACTTGTCGGGCCTGCTGGCAACGGCCGGCTCCGGTACTGCCTGATCCCAGGGCTGGCAGGCAGTACCTAACCGCCCCCGATAGCGGCCGCGCCGGCCGGGCTTCCACCTCCCGGCTGGCGCGGCCTTCTCATCAACCGCTGCGGTTGCGCGGCGCGCGTCAAGGAGGTCGCCAGTGAATTTCACCGTGGTCGTCGGTAATCCCAAGCCCGAATCCCGCACGCTTGGCGTGGCTCTAGCCGCTGCCGAGGCACTGGCTGACAGCATGAACCTGCCAGCCGGGCCCGCGATTGTGGACCTGTCCGTGCTGGCCCGGCGGCTGCTATCGCCCGAACCGTGCGCCGCTGTCGAGGATGCTGCCGACCAGGTGCTGTCAGCGGACCTGCTGCTTGTCGCCAGCCCGACGTTCAAGGGCACCTACTCGGGCCTGCTCAAGGTATTCCTGGACCGGTTGCCGTACAAAGGCCTCCGGGAGACGACCGCGCTGCCGCTGCTGGTGATGAACTCACCCCTGCATGCGCTGGCAGTCGGCGTGCACCTGCGCCCGCTGCTTGTCGAACTCGGTGCGTCAGTGCCGGCGCCCGGCCTGGCCGTGCTCGAATCCGAGCTTGACCGACTGGACCAGGTACTGGACCGGTGGACGAGCGAGGTCGCCGAGGCCCTTGGTCGGCAAGCACCGGGCTGGCAAGCACCGGGCTGGCAAGCACCGGACCGCGCCCCGGCATTGTCCGGGTTGCACTGAGCAGTTTCGGTCACCGGTCCATTTCGCCGTCCATTTTCACATTCGAGCTTGGCGGTAGCGTCCCGTTACGTCAGCATGTGGGCATGACCACACCGAATCAGCCCGCTCAGCTTTCCTCCATTGAGCACATCGTCCAGGTCATGCTGGAGAATCGCTCTTTCGATCACATGCTGGGTTTCTTGTACCCGAACAAGACGGGGCCGGGCGGCCAGCCGTTCGAAGGGCTGCTCGGGACCGAATCCAACAATGACTCGGGCGGCAATCCGGTGGCCGTTTACCGGATTGACAGCAGCAAGCCCGGCGCTTACTTCATGCCCGGAGCAGTTCCCGGCGAGGGCTATGCCAACACCAATGCGCAGCTTTTCGGCACCGGCACGGCGCCTTCCCCAGCCGTCGCAACCAATGGCGGCTTCGTCACCAACTTCGCCGCGGCAATCAGCTACGACGAGCGGATCCACCGCAGTGTGCTCCCCGGAACTACCGCGTCCGACATCATGGGCATCTTCCCGCCCGCCGCGCTGCCGGTGCTGTCGGGCCTCGCCGCCGGGTTCGCAGTCTGCGACCACTGGTACTGCTCTGTGCCGACGGAGACGTTCCCGAACCGGGCCTTCGCGTGCGCCGGGACAAGCCAGGGGCATATGAACGACAGCACCTCGTCGTACACGGTGCAAAGCATCTTCGGCCTGATGACCGCGCACAAGCTGAGCTGGAAGATCTACGGCTACGATGCCGAGCCGCTCACCAGGGCGAACTACCCGGATACGACGAGCGCGCCGGACAGTTGCTTCGGCAAGTTCGCCGACTTCCGGGCGGACGCCGCTGCCGGCACACTGGCCCAGTACAGCTTCCTCGAGCCGAGCTGGGGTTCGACCGGGAACAGCCAGCACCCCAACTACGACGTGGCGCTCGGTGAGGCGTTCATCCAGCAGATCTACCAGGCGCTGCGGAGCGGACCAGGCTGGAATCAGACCCTGCTGATCATCACCTACGACGAGCACGGCGGATGCTACGACCACGTGCCACCGCCGGGCGGCGCCACGCCGCCCGACTCGAGTACCGGCGAGTTCGGGTTCGACTTCACCCGATTCGGCGTCCGGGTCCCGGCCGTGCTGGTCTCGCCGCTGATTCCGGCTGGCACGATCTACCGGGTGCCGGCGGGAACAACGCCGATTGACCACACCTCGGTGCTGAAGACGATCGAACTGCGCTGGGGCTTGCCAGCTCTTACCGCCCGTGACGCTGCCGCACCTGATCTCGGCGGCGTGCTCACGCTAACCGCGCCACGGACCGATGATCCGCTCGCCGGTGTCGTCGCGCCAACCTCGGCCGAGCCGAACCCGGCCGCCGGCGAGGTGTCCCACCTGCAGCAACTGCAAGCGCAGATGACCTCCAACCTGCCAGTGCCCGCCCAGCAACTAGTCGGTGAGCCGTTGCTATCCAACCAGCGGACCCCGGCTGACTTCGCGCACTACATCGCGGCGCGCACAAGCAAGTGGAAGACCACGCGAGACGCCGGGCAGGCGCCACACGCCTAGCGCGCATGACACGCCAGCGGGAAGCGCGGTGCTGCCTGCGCCCGCCACTGCCTGTGCCCCCGACTTGCTGCTGGCACTAGCCGATCGGGCAGCCCGGCTTGCCTCTTGCCATTCCCGAGTTGCGGTGCACCATCAGGCACGACTCGTTGACCGCCTGGAAGGCACTGGCCCGGATGCCCTTCAGTAGCGAGACCAGCGCATCTGGCCACTGCGGGTAAGCACTGCCCTGGAAGTACCAGTTGCTGCCGTTGTCAGCGAGGATCAGGCCGTAGTTCTTCATCTCCACCAGCACGGCCTTGGCATCGCGGCAGTAGCGCTGCGAGTTCCGGCAGAACTTCGCGACGTTGAAGCTCGCTTTCAGCCGGAACCGTGCGCCCATCGGCGGCACGTTCTTGCTGGTATCGCTGCTGGCGTCGTGCCTAGCTGGCCACAGGTAGGCGGCCTGGGTGACGGCTGCAGTGAACCGGATCGCGTGCGTGATCGGCTTGCCGGTGGCAACGGCCTGCTTTACCTGCGCGTAGTTCAGCAGGCCGGGCAGTATCGGCAGCCCGGCCGCGTCGGCTGAGGTCCAGCCAGCCGGGCGCAACGCATTGGAGTCGAGGTGCCACATTGCGCCTGAGCCGGCCGTCGAACCGTGCGCCGAGTACCGCGAGTCCCACAACTCGTACAGCGCGCAGGTGTCAGCGTTGACCATGATCGCGTGCCGGTCTCCCGCTAGCGTGCTTGCCGCCCTCGATGGGGGTGTTCGGCCCGAACGGGTATTTGCCGCGATAGCTCTCGCTGGCGTACTTGAACTTGATTCGCACCGGCTTCTGGGAGTTCGTCACGACCGTGTACGGAATGCCGTACGGGTACCCACCGGGATCCGGCCCGAAATCCGGGCGCAGGTAGGTCGACGAGGAATCCATGCTGCGCAGCCATGCGGCACTGCGGGAGTCGACTGGCAGCTTGGAAATGTTGGTGTTCCACACATTGCTGGGCGGGAACATCGGGCAGTTCGGCGCGCCGGGCACCGCTGTCGTCATCACTGGCGTCGTTATCGCCGCGGGGTCTGCAACGGAGGACGCAAGCGCGACCGGATCTGGCGCCGAGG
>DASXIA010000129.1:0-3594 GCA_036488155.1 Streptosporangiaceae bacterium
TACCACGGCGCGCCCGCGGCAAGAAACGCCTCGTCGGGCGCTCTCGCGGCCACCATGCGCAGTGCGCCGGCATCGGCGATCGAGCGGGACAGCAGGCGTGGCAGCCTGAAGTCGGCTGACTCCGCGCGCGCCAGTAGCCACTGATCACTCTCCGCACCATCGCGCGCGTCGCCAGGCATCCCGCTCGCGTGGGTCTGCGCCGTCTCCGGGATCTCCTCGCTGCTGCGTGCCCTGGGGATGGGGACCAGGCTGGCGGGTGCACCGTGCGGTGCCATGACGACGGCAGTGGTGTCATTCACCGTGAGCTGCCAGCGGATCTCGTGCTCGCCCGGCCCGGAGAGCCGGACCTGCCAGGTGAGTGATGCCTCGCCATCGCTGCCGATCGCGGCGACCGCGCCGGGCGCGCTCAGCCGCACCCGTTGCCGGTCATCGCTCCACTCAAGCCCGGAGCTGGTAGTGGCCATGGGGGCCAGCCGGCCAAGGCGGCCGGCCTTGATGTCGGCCAGCATCGCCATGTCCGCAGCGACCCGGAGAGTCAGCGGCACGACGACGTCGATCCGACGGCTGGCCGTCAGCCGCAGCAGTTCGTGCACGCTGCCAGGGGTCACTATGCGCTCCCTGGTCAGCCAGACCACCGGGTCAGGGCCATCCCCGGCAAGATCACGCGGAATGGAGGTGAACAACGCCGTCCCCGCGGAGGCCAGACTTGAGCTGATTGGCGCTGGCTCGGCTCCGGCTACTTCAACGACGGCCTGGCACAGCACGCGTGAATCGGCATGGAGTGCGCCCTGTGCGCCTGACCTGCGCATCTGCCCGTCCGGCTCACTGAGCACCATCGTCGGCGCGCTTAGCACCGTGGTCAGGTTGTGTAGCCACGGCTGGTGCCCGTACCCCATCGACTCTGTCGCTCCCGTTAGTAATCATCTGTCACAAACCCTTGACAGGCAACCAAAAACGGTCTCAGTATAACGGTGCTTTGAACGTTCAAGATGGCTTAAACAGCTATTCATCCGAGGTCACGCGGGTCTGTGTCAGGTGGGCCGGGTCCGCGGTGATCAGTACCGAACGAGGGTCGTGATGCAAGGTCCGGTCTCGCGATGGCGCTCGACGCGCCCGACGCTGGAGAGCGTTGCGCGCGAAGCTGCCGTCTCCCGGCAGACGGTGTCCAACGTGCTCAACGCTCCGCACCTGGTCAGCGAAGAGACCAGGCGCCGGGTCGAGGACGTCATCGCCCGCACCGGTTACCGGCCGGTCAGGGCTGCCCAGACGTTGCGCACCAGGCGCTCGTACCTGATCGCCGTCGGCCTGCAGACTCCTGCCGAGGACAGAGGGGAGGTGGGGCACGGCTTCCTGCACGCGCTGACCGAGCGCGCGCAGGCGCGGGGTTACCGGACCCTGGTCTACACAGCCGGGAACGACAAGTCCGAGATCAGCACTTACGAGAACCTGCTCAGTGATTACGACCTGGATGGGTTCGTGCTCACCGGAACTCACACCGGCGACGAGCGCACCGCCTGGCTGTCCAGGCACCACATTCCGTTCGTGACGTTCGGCCGTCCGTGGGGCTCAGCCGCGCGGCACTCATGGGCGGACGTGGATGGCGCCGCCGGAATACGCGCTGCCACCGATCACCTGATTGGCCTCGGCCACCACCGCGTCGCATTCCTGGGCTGGCCCGAAGGATCCGGCGTCGGCGAGGACCGGCGGGCTGGCTGGGAGGTGGCGTGCCGCGCGGCGGCTCTGCCGACCAGCGGGCTCGCCGCCCGGATGGACAACAGCTTCGCCGCAGGCCGGTCGGCGTGCGCCGAGCTGCTTCAGGCGGACGATCCGCCGACCGCGTTCGTGGGCGTCAGCGACGTGATTGCGCTGGGCGCCTGGTCCGAGCTGGCCGCCCGCGGCCTGCAGCCGGGTCCGCAGGCGGCCGTGGTCGGCTTCGACGACTCCGCCGCCGCCGCGCTGGCCGGGCTGAGCAGCGTGGCGCAACCGCTCTCCGAGGTGGCCAGCGCCTGCCTCGACTGCCTGCAGAAGCTGCAGGAACACGCCGACGGGCCGGCCGGCTCACCGGACGAGGTGCTGCTGGAGCCACGGCTGATACTGCGCAGTTCTGCTTAGCCCGCTTCTTTCCTGAAGCGGCGCCACCCCCCCCGCCCCGCACTGCCGGGGTCCCGAGATGAAGTCAAGGATTCGAAATGAAACACAGCAGGGCATGCCTCGCTGTCGCCGTCGGCGCCAGCGCGCTCATGTTTGTCGCAGCGTGCGGATCCAGCAGTTCCGGGCCGGGTGCGGCCTCGTCGGGCGCAGCCAAGGTCAGTAAGACGCCGATCACGCTGATGTTCGGCTCAAGCGGGCCGGCCGAGACCAAAGCCGTGGATACGGCAGCCGCCGCATTCACCAAGCAGAGCGGGATCAGGGTCAAGGTGATCGCCGCGTCCAACCTGACCCAGCAGCTAGCCCAGGGCTTCGCCGCCGGCCATCCACCCGATGTCTTCTACCTGGACCCGGGCACCTTCCAGAACTACGCCAAGGACAACGCGCTCTACCCGTACGCGCAGAGCTTGCCCAACGCGAATCACTTCTATCCCGCCCTGCGCGCCGCCTTCACCTACAAGGGACAGTTCATCTGCGCCCCGAAGGACGCCAGTACGCTGGCGCTGTACATCAACACCACGGACTGGCAGCAGGCAGGCCTCACCAGCGCCGACATCCCGACGAACTGGTCCCAGCTGGCCGCGGTCGCCAAGAAGCTGACCACGCACGGCCGGGTCGGGCTGGTGCTGGACCAAAGTCACTCAGAGCTCGATGAGTTCCTCTACCAGAACGGCGGAACCATCGTGTCACCCGGCGGAAAGGTCGAGCTCGACAGTCCGCAGAATACGACCGCGCTGTCCTTCCTGAAGACGATGCTCAAGGACGGCACCCTGAAGTTCCCGTCCGCGCTCTCCTCCGGCTGGAGCGGTCAGGCCTTCGGTGAGAACAAGGCGGCGATGGACATCGTCGGCAACTGGATGGTCGGCGCCGCGCAGGCGGACTACCCGAGCCTCCACTACCAGGTCGCCACGATCCCGACTGGCCCGACAGGCACTGCCGCGACGCTCTCATTCACCAACTGCTGGGGCATCGCCCGCTCGTCGGGCAACCTCGGCGGCGCGGTGGACTTCGTGAAGTTCCTGACCACACCGCAGCAGCAGATGACCTTCGCGAAGGCGTTCGGGGTCATCCCGTCACTACAGACGCTGCAGAACCAGTGGCAGTCGACGTTCCCCAACCTCGCCGTGCACACGAAGGAACTTGCGTACGCGCATCCGGACATCGCGCTTCCGAACGACGCGCAGGCCCTTGCCGCCTTCGACTCGGCGCTCGCCCAGCTCGCTTCCGGCAACCCGGCCACCATCTTGAAGAACGCGCAGACCAACCTGCAGCCGCTTGCGGGCCAAGCCGGCTGAGGTCATGGCCACACGCCAGCTAACGCTGCCAGCACTGCGGCGGCGGGCCCCCGGAACGCAGGGGGTCCGCCGCGGCAGCCGGGCCCGCCGCCGCGAGGCGGCGGCGGGCTGGTTGTTCACCACCCCGGCGATCGCGGCGCTGATCGTGTTC
>DASXIA010000163.1:0-7788 GCA_036488155.1 Streptosporangiaceae bacterium
CGATTATGAGCCGCTTGCTCTGCCATCTGAGCTACACCGCCCGGTGGGCTCCGATGAGCATGAGCCCCGTGCCGAGCCCCCTTACGGAATCGAACCGTAGACCTTCTCCTTACCATGGAGACGCTCTGCCGACTGAGCTAAGGGGGCGTCCGCGACGCTCTGGGCTCCGGCTTCCCGGGCTTGAGCTACCGCGACTGATGAGCATACACGACCTGCCGTCAGCAGGTTTGCCCGGTCCAGGATGCCCGGACGGGCCCACGAACACCGGGGCCACGAACGCCCCGACCGGCGATGCCGGGGCCACTGACACCCAGAGCCACCCACACATTCAGAGCCACAGACACCGGGACCGCACATGCCCAGCGGCTGTGAGGCACCGGGCGCGCCCGGCCAGGACCAACGGCCTCGGCGGCCGGTGGATCAGGCTTCGGGAACGGCCCAGCCGGATGGCATAACACCGCCACGGCTGGGCAGAAGCCCAGCGAGGACGGTCGTCCCGGCTGGCCACGGGATGGCCAGCCGACCGCAGTGACGCATTGGTGAACCTTAGATGGCCATTCTGCACAGCTTTAAGCCAGAAGGGCAGCCGTGCATAATGTGAGAGTCATGATGGCCCATGCCAGGAGCCCGGTCGGCGAAGCCGGCATGCCTAGCGCAGCCAGAACGCACAGGAGGATTCACAGGTGAGGGCGCTGATCCTCAGGCCTGCCGCATTCGGGGCGCTGTCTGGCTTCGCATTCATCGGATGCAGCATGTTTGCCGAATTGCACGCGGCCGATGCGAGCAGTCAGTCGACCGTCATCTCGGCGTCGTGCCCGCTCATGCCGAGGAACACGAAGCTGTCGGCAGCCACAACCAAGGCCGCCAGCCATGGGCCCGCTGCGGCGCTGGCCATTTCATCAGCGTCACGGTTGAGGTCAGCAAGCTCGTCCGCTACACCGGCCACTAGCAGCACCAGCACGTCTCCTTCGCCGAGCACGTCAGCGTCAGGCAGTGACAGTCCCTCGTCGAGCCCCACTACGTCGACCCCGGCCGCCACCTCCTCTTCGTCGAACTCTTCGTCGTCGACCTCGGCGACAACCACGCCGACGCCGAGCTCCACGGCCTCACCGAGCTCCACGGTCACACCGACCCCGTCGCCCAGCCCGACGTCGAGTTCCCCCAAGCCGAAGCCAAGCTCACCCAGCCCGAAGCCCAAGAAGGTGACTCCGCAGCTGTGCGTGCGGATCCAGCCCCTCTCAGGTGGCGGCGAAGTCAAGCCCGGCCACACCGCGACTTTCGTGATCTGGGTCTGGTCCACGAAGGCGACGAGCCGCGCCGTGTCAGTGCGCGCCAGCACTCGCGGTGGCCGTTACGTCGGCGCACCAACATTCACTGTGTGCCCCGACCCGAAGGGTGCCAGATGCCCGGTAGGGAACCTGCCCGTCGGCCAGGCGACCGAACTGCGGGCGAGCGTTCCGGTGCGATCCACTGCTACTGTCGGCGGGCATGTGCGCATCTCCGCCGACGCCATCGCCTCGGGCGCACGGTCATTCAGCGGAACGGCATCTGACGTCGTCGTCGCGGCAAATGCGACCATCCCGAGCTCACCCACCATCAGCTTGCCGCCGGGGACAAGCCTGCCGGCAATTTCGGGAACGGGTGTTTCACCCACTAATCCATCTGGCCTGTTCCCCACAGTCCAGGCCAGTCCGACTCCGAGCACGGGCTCACCCGTACTGCCGTCCCCGAAGCCACGGGCCGTTTTGCGCGCTGCGGACGCAGCGTCCACCGTGCCAGTGGACGCTCGCCTCATCGGCGGGCAACTTGCTGGGCTTGCGGTGCTGGCCGGCGCGGTAACAATAGCGATAGCGCGGCTGTCGCTGCGGGCGCCCAAGCCGCAAGACACCACGAACGCGACGCCGAGCAAGTCCTGACCGCCAGCGTTAAGGCAAGTTCTGGCCGACACCGTTGAGTGCCGAGCTGATGGGTTGCCGACCGGATCGCCTGGGCCCTGCCCGGCTAGTGACAGGTCGTGCAGCTAATCGGCTGCAGCACGGCGCGTGTACACGACTGCGACGGGCACCGCGTGGGCCAGCAGGCGACCTTTGCTTTGCTGCTACTTCACGCTTAGCTCGACCGCCGGCCTGATCGACCGGAGCTCGCCAGCCAGCGTGGTGGCGCTCATCGCCGGCGACGCCACTAGTCCGAAGGTGTCGCCGTCGGCCCAGACGCACTCGGCCGGATGCCCGCCGGTCCCTGGCACGCAAGCGGCCTGACCGCCCAGCGACCCAGCACTGGTCACGAATGAGCCGGGCAGAGTCCCTGTGAAGCTTGAGATGAAAGACTGCGCGGACCCGGACAGGTTGCCGCCGACGAACAGCAGGATCTCTGGGCCCGACTTGGACTTCGCGCCAGCCGAGTTCTCGTACACCGCGTCGACGACGTGGCTGGCCTCGCCACTGCCCTTCGCCAGGATTTCATTCCGCAACGCTTCCGCACCCATCCCCTTGGCAAGCGAGGGGTTCTGCGTGAACGACAGCAGCTTGTCCGGCGTCACGATGTGGTGCACGGGTCCGGTGCCAGTCTTGTGCAGCACGTCGGTCACCAGGATCCCGCCGGCTGCGACTGCGCCAACGAGGCCGCCGCCAAGGATGCCGAGCAGGACGGGGTGCCTGCGCCTGCGCCGGGTGGACTTGCGGCTTGAAGCTTTGCGGTCGTCGCTCGCGCGCTGCTTCGCTGGCGCGGACCTGACTGGCGGGGCTTCGACCGTTGCCGTTGCCGCCGTGGGGGCAGTCGCCGGGCGCTCGAACGCGGTAGTAGCCGGTCCGCCGGCGGGGTCCTGCCCGCGACGGCCGACAGGGCCCGGCCCGCGACGACCGGCACGACGGGCCTGCTCTGGCGCCGCGACCCGCGCCTCGGCCGGTCGCTGCGCGACTGGCCATGGTGCGCTTGATTCGGACGCTGGCCTGACGGCGCGTCCTGCCGCACCCGGTCCTGAAGACGGCCATGCCGGGCTCTGCTGCGGCGCCGTAGTGCTGGTACCGGGCCTCGCGCGGTAGTCGTCGGGGTGTGCCTGATAGTCATCGGTGAGTGCTGGGTAATCGTAGGTCCGCACCCGGTGCTGATCGGTCCGCACCCGGCGCTCATCAGTCCGCGCCCGGTGGTCGCCCGCCCGCGTCCGGCCCGGTTCTGTCCCGGCCGGAGTTGCCGGCAGCGCCGCGGTCGAAGCGTCAGCCGCGGGGTACGCGTGTCGAGACGTGCCCTGCTGCGGCAACCCTGGCTGCGGAGCCGCATACTCCGCGCGCGTGCGCTCGGCAGAACCTCTCCCACGGCGCCCGGCTGGCGCGTCGGCGGACGGCTGGCCAGCTTGCATGTCAGCGGCCGACCGGCCTTGTGCGGCGTGCCGACGCGACAGCCTGCCGCCGGCCCGGCCAGTGCGGCCGTCGGCGTTGGCAGGCGCCCCGCTGGCTGGCCCGGCACTGGCCGGCGCACCAGCGGCGCGCGCACCACCGGGCGCAGCGCTGGCAGGCCGGCCACTCGCTTGCGGGTCGGCTGCCGGGCGCCTGGAGTGCTCCTGAGCCGGTCCGGCTTCGCCGAGGTACCGGATCCAGTCGTAATCACCATCGCCCGGACCGTCGGACCCGGACGCACCGCCATCGCGTGACTTTCCCCGGCCGAGTCGTCCGCGTCGCTGCGGCTCTCGGGCAGCCGGCAGCGGTCCGCTCGGATGGTCGACCCAGAGTGAGGCGGATGACCGATCGCCAGGATCCCTGGTTACCGGCAGCGGTGCGCTCGGGTGCTCGTTCCCGAAGAACGCGGATGAACGATCGTCGCGGTCACTGTCAGTGGCGACCCGTCCGCCAGCCCGGTTACCTGACCGGGCATCATCGGCATCTGAGCCGGGCCACCGCGCGTCCTGCGAGTTCTGCGGCCATCCCGAGGTCATAACGGCTGGTACTCCTGAGACTGATGCGGCGTCTCTGCCCGATGTGGATCAATACCATCATGCTTCACAGTCGACCGTAACCGCAGTGTTATCAATTTTTCAGCGGTCACATTCCGTTACCGATGACACACAATGTCGATCTTTTCACAGGTCAGCGGCCGATTCGAAGGCCGCAGCACCGCACTTGGCTAAGGCAAAATCCGCGTCATGAGATCGCCAGGCCGGGCAAGGCGCGGGACCGGAGAGCACGCTCGACGATGTCGCGGCGCTCGATGAGCACACGTATCAGCGCCGGATCGAGCTGCTCCGCGGCCAGGAAATTATCGACCTGACGCAGCAACTCCGGTGACGCGGCCCAGTACGGAAACAGCCCCTCCGCAAGCAGCCGCTTGATGTGGTCCCCGCGGTTCTCCCAGATTTCCGGTAGTACCGCGAAGTAGGCATCGACATACGGAGCCAGCAGCGCGGCGTGCTCTGGCTGGCCAAAGCCGCTAGCCACGGCCATCACGCCCTCGTGCCCGAGCTCCACGGACTGCGTGAGTAGCAGCCACGCCGCGTCCTTGTGCTCGGCATCAGGGATCGATGCCCGGCTGGCTGCCGCGTATCGCCGGCCCGCGTCGGTCGCGTCGCCGGCCAGCTCCGCGTCGATGTGCGCGTCCGCGGCACGGCCGGTGCCGGCCAGCCGGCGCAGCAACGCCCACCGCAAGTCCGTGTCGACAGCCAGGCCCGGAACTACCTCGGTTCCGGCCAGCAGCCCTGCGACGAAGTCCAGCTGGCCGGGCGTCACGGCAGTCCAGCTCAGCAGCTGCGCCCAGGCCAGCTGGTGGTCGCTGCCGGGCTCGGCTGACCTCAGCAGCTCGAGCGCGGCAGTGGCCAGCTGCGCCTTGCCCTCGGGCAGCCACGCCGGGTCAGCGTTGACGGCCATGAGGCGGGAGGCGGTCATGTGCAAGATCTGCAGCACCGAAACGACTGGCTCCGCTCCCATGCCGCTGGCGAGGATCTTCACAAAGGCGGGAACGGGCAGTTGGGCCTGCTGCACCATGTCCAGCACGGCGCTCCAGGACACCGTCCGGGCCAGCGAGTCGGCGAACCCGCCTGCCGACTCGATAAGCGTGGCCAGCGACCGGTCGTCGAACCGGACAATCGCGTAAGTCAGGTCGTCGTCGTTCAGCAGGATCAGGTCGGGCTGAGCGACACCGGCCAGTTCCGGCACCTCGGTTCGCGGGCCGGCTACGTCGGCCTCGACCCGGTGCGTGCGCACCAGCGCGCCTGCCCGCTCTCCGCCAGCCCCCTCTCGGCCAGCACCGTCCCCGTTAGCGGCCGAGTGGTTGTACAAGCCGATCGCGATGTGGTGCGGGCGCAGCGTCGGGTACTCCGTCGGCGCTTCCTGCAGTACCGCGAAGTCGGCGAACCGCCCGTCCGCGCCGACGGTGAACTCACTGCGCAGCGTGTTGGGCCCGGCCGTCTGCAGCCAGGCTTTCGCCCAGTCACCTAGGCTCAGGCCCGAGCTGATCTCCAGCGCGCGCAGCAGGTCCGACAGCGTGGCGTTGGCCCAGCCGTGCTCGGCGAAGTAGGCACGGATGCCGGCGATGAAGTTATCCCGGCCTACGTACGCGACTAGCTGCTTGAGCACCGACGCGCCCTTGGCGTAGCTGATCCCGTCGAAGTTGGCGATCGCTTCGCTGAGCGTCGCCACGTCGGCCGCGATCGGGTGAGTCGTCGGCAGCTGGTCTTGCATGTAACCCCAGGTCTTGCGAGATCCGGAGAACGTCGTCCAGGCGTCGGTGAACCTGGTGCCCTCCGCGCTCGACAAGGCCGCGCTGAACTCGGCGAATGACTCGTTCAGCCACAGGTCATCCCACCACTTCATGGTCACCAGGTCGCCGAACCACATGTGCGCCATCTCGTGCAGGATCACGGTTGCGCGCAACTCGTACATCATGTCGGTGACCTTGGACCTGAAGATCAGCCGTTCGGAGAACGTCACGCAGCCGACGTTTTCCATCGCCCCGGCGGAGAACTCCGGCACGAACACCTGGTCGTACTTTTCGAACGGGTAACCAGACCGGAACAACTCTGTGTAGTAGTCGAAGCCCTGCTTGGTGACCGTGAACATGTCGGCGGCCTCAAGGTAGGAAGCCAGCGAGGCACGGCAGGCCAGGCCCAGCGGGATCACCTGACCGGCGAGCGTGGTGTGAGTCGCCTGCACATGGTGGTACTCCCCGGCGACCACGACCGTCAGGTAGGTGGACATCCGCGGCGTTGGAGGGAAGTGCCAGGTCGCGATACCGTCCCCGGCGTCCTCCGGGTCAGGCGCAGGCTGGTTGGACAGCACGGTCCAGTGCTCGGGCGCAATAACGGTGAACGTGAACGTTGCCTTCAGGTCCGGCTGCTCGAAATTCGCGTACACCCGCCGCGCGTCCGCGGGCTCGAAGTTGGTGTAGCAATAGGTCTTCCCGTCTGCGGAGTCCACCGCGCGGTGCATGCCTTTGGAGTCAGTCGTGTACGCACTGTCAGCGACGACTCGCAGCTCATTGTGTGCGGCCAGGCCTGGCAGGGCGATGCGGCCGTCTGCGCAGGCGGTCTCCGGGTCGATCGGCGTCCCGTTCAGCGTGATCTCGTGCACGGTCTCGGCAACCAGGTCGGCGTAGCTAGCCGCGCCCGGCTGCGCGCACTCGAAGGTGATCACAGAGGTCGACAAGAACACCTTGTCGCCGCGGGTCAGGTCCAGCTCGACTGCATACGAATCGACGGTGAGGAGGTCGGCACGGTGGCTGGTCTCCGCGCGGGTGATCTCAGCGATCTGCATGCTTTTGGTCCTTTGGTCCTAGAGCCGACGCTGGCTGCCCTCAGCGTATGGCACCAACCCAGACGGGCCGGCGGACGCCTCAGGCCGCGCCGACTATGACGTTCCGGTGACAAAATCTGCTGCTACTTGCCCTACCAGGTGGCGACAACAGAAGATCCTCGATAGGGACCATGCGGGGAGGCGGCCTTGGCTGACACCGTCACATGCCTGGTCCGGGGGCCAGCCAGCCGGTACCCGCGAGGATTCCTTTGGCTCATCCCGGCCTGGTTCATCATTGTGGGCGCAGTCGTGATGGCATTGGTTAGTCATGCCAACGGCCGGATGCCCTTGTGGCTGGGCCTGCCGGAGATCGGCGGACTCGCGCTCGCGGCAATCACCATGTTCTGCGTGCTGGCAACCGTACGGCAGTACGCGTTCCGCGCCGACACTCACGGCATCGTGCTCGGTGTCGCGACCAGGCGCAAGCGGCCGAAGCTGCGGCAGGTCTACCTGCCGTGGCCGGACATCGCTCAAGTGCGGCTGGTCCGGCGTCGTTACGGGGTGCTGCTGGAGATCTCGCTCGCCCCGTCCGCTCCGGTCGCGCACCGGCAGGGCCTCGGCAGGCAGGCCCTGGTCCTGCTCGGCGCACTAGTCATGCCGTTCGGCTTCGGCCGCGGGACGCCTGCCCTGACGATGCCGCGGTCGAATCCGCCGCGTTACCGGGTGAAGATCTGTGACGTGTCGCCGGCCGACCTGAAACAAGCGCTGGCTGCCGTGCAGCCAGCCGGGCCGCCGGTTCGAGTGTTCGTGAAGAAGGGCGCGCTGCGGTTCACGCTGTCGCCAGCCCGCCAGCCGTACAGCCGGCAGCCGCCGACACCGGTCGCCTGACCCGAAGATGCTTCCCGACGCTCAAAGCTCTAGCTGGGAGGTCTAACGGCCGTCACGAACCCGGAGTGACCGCGGTTATTGCCAGAACTTGACGACCCGTTCTCCTTCAGGACATCTTACGGTCGGCTCCTAGTACGGCGTCTGCCGCAGACTGCCCGCCATGGACTTCTTCGCTTCTAGAAAC
>DASXIA010000165.1:0-20039 GCA_036488155.1 Streptosporangiaceae bacterium
AGCAACAAGCCGTACGAGGTGGAGATCGTCGTGGCGGAGGTCGGCACGAACCCCGATGCTGACGAGATCTACCGGATCACGTTCGAGGGCTCGGTCGCCGACGAGCACGGCTTCGTCGTGATGGGCGGGCAGGCCGACAAGGTCGCGGCCGTTCTCAAGGAGCAGTACGCGACAGGCATGTCGCTCACCGCGGCGATGACCCTGGCGATCGCCGCACTTGGCGGACAAGGCGATGGCGCCAACGCCGAGCCGTTGACGGCCAGCCAGCTGGAAGTCGCGCTCCTGGAGCGGACCCGGACACACCGGGCATTCCGCCGTCTTACTGGCGCCCGGCTGGACGCGCTGCTCGCGGAATCCATGCCGAAGGCAGCGACGACCACTGGAGAAACAACCGGCACGGAGCCAGCCGGAGGCGAGCAAACCGGGCCGCAGGCAGGCAGCGCGGCGCCCGGCAGCGGTACCCCGGACGCGCCCGGCAAGCCCGGCAACGACAGCAACGGCTCGGGCAGCTAGGCACATCACCCGGATCGGGCATCATGACAGGCGTCCCGGTGTTGGTAGCGTCAGGGCAGGGAACGCACTATTGCGGCCTAATGAACCTGGCAGGAGGACAGCGTGACAGCCGATCTGGCCACTATTACCGGTATTGATGCCCCCACAGGGCTGCTGATTGGCGGACAGTGGTCTGCAGGGCGGGCAGGGACGCTGCCGGTCATCAACCCGGCAACTGAGGAGCCGGTCACCGAGGTTGCCGACGCCAGCCCTGAGGACGCGCTGGATGCGGTTGCTGCCGCGGCCGCCGCGCTGCCGGGCTGGGCTGCCCGCCCGCCGCGGGAGCGCGCTGAATGCCTGCGCCGGGCCTACGAGCTGATGATCGCCCGGTCTGAGCAGCTGGCCAGGCTGATGGTCGTGGAGAACGGCAAGGCGCTGCGCGACGCGCGCGGCGAGATCATCTACGCGGCTGAATTCTTCCGCTGGTATGCCGAGGAGGCCGTCCGGATCGACGGATCGCTCTCCGTCGCGCCGTCCGGCGCCAACCGGATCATGGTGGCTCGCCAGCCTGTCGGTGTCAGCTACCTGATCACGCCGTGGAACTTCCCGGCCGCGATGGCCACCCGCAAGATCGGGCCTGCGCTTGCAGCGGGCTGTACCGTGCTGCTCAAGCCCGCCAAGGAAACCCCGCTGACCGCGCTGGCCGTGGCTGAGCTGCTCGCCGAAGCGGGCGTTCCCGAAGGTGTGGTGAACGTTCTGCCGACCGCGAAGCCCGGCCCGATGACCGAAGCGGTGCTGGCCGACCCGCGAGTGCGCAAGCTGTCGTTCACCGGCTCGACCGAGGTGGGCCGGATGCTGCTCAAGCAGGCCGCCGACTACGTCATGAACTGCTCGATGGAACTCGGCGGCAACGCTCCCTTCCTGGTGCTCGAGGACGCGGATATCGACGCCGCAGTGAGCGGCGCGGTGCTGGCCAAGATGCGCAACGGAGGCGAGGCGTGCACCGCGGCCAACAGGTTCTACGTGCACGAGAAGGTCGCTGCCGAGTTCTCGGCCAGGCTGGCAGGCAAGCTCGCGGCGCTGACCGTTGGTCCGGGCCTCGATGACGGCGTGGACCTCGGGCCGTTGGTGAACGCCGGCACCAGGGACAAGGTCGCGGGCCTGGTTGACTCCGCGACGGGTGACGGGGCGACAGTGCTGACCGGCGGCCACGCACCGGACCGGGTCGGCTATTACTACGCGCCGACCGTGCTCGACAACGTGCCGGCCGGAGCCGGCATCCTCGGCGAGGAGATCTTCGGGCCGGTCGCCCCGATCGTGCGGTTCACCGATGAAGCCGAGGCGATCGCGCTGGCCAACAACACCGAGTACGGGCTCGTCTCCTATGTGTATTCCGGTGACCTCCGCCGGGCGCTGCGCGTCGCGGAGGGGCTCGATGCGGGAATGGTCGGGATCAACCGGGGCGTGGTGTCCGACCCGGCGGCGCCGTTCGGCGGCGTGAAGCAGTCCGGCCTCGGCCGCGAGGGCGCGCACGACGGGCTGCTTGAGTACACCGAGACCAAGTACATCGCGGTGGACTGGTAACGGGAGACTGATGGACCGGCGAATATTCGGGCTGGAGAACGAGTACGGCGTCACCTGCACGTTCCGTGGCCAGCGTCGGCTGTCCCCGGACGAGGTAGCGAGGTACCTGTTTCGCCGGGTGGTCTCGTGGGGCCGCAGCAGCAACGTGTTCCTGCGGAACGGGGCCCGGCTCTACCTTGACGTCGGCAGCCACCCCGAGTACGCGACGCCGGAGTGCGACAACCTGACCGATCTGGTCACGCACGACAAGGCGGGCGAGCGCATTCTGGAGGGCCTGCTCGTCGATGCGGACACAAGGCTGCGCGAGGAAGGCATCGCGGGCGACATCTACCTGTTCAAGAACAACACCGATTCGGCTGGCAACTCCTACGGGTGCCACGAGAACTACCTGGTCGGGCGGCACGGCGAGTTCGGCCGGCTGGCGGACGTGCTGATTCCGTTCCTGGTGACGCGGCAGATCATCTGCGGCGCGGGCAAGGTGCTGCAGACCCCGAGGGGCGCCGTGTACTGCGTCAGCCAGCGAGCCGAGCACATCTGGGAAGGCGTGTCCTCGGCGACGACCAGGTCAAGGCCCATCATCAACACCAGAGACGAGCCGCACGCCGACGCCGAGCGCTTCAGGCGGTTGCACGTGATCGTCGGCGACTCGAACATGAGCGAGACCACGATGCTGCTCAAGGTCGGCGCTACCGACCTTGTGCTGCGAATGGTGGAGGCCGGCATCGTCATGCGTGACCTGACGCTGGAGAACCCGATCAGGGCGATCAGGGACGTCAGCCACGACATGACCGGGCGGCGCCGGGTCCGGCTGGCAAACGGCCGCGAGGTCAGCGCGCTAGACATCCAGCAGGAGTACCTGGCCAAGGCACAGGACTTCATCGCGCGCAAGGGCGCTGACCCGGTTACCAGCCGCGTGATCGAACTCTGGGAGCGCACGCTGCGCGCGGTCGAGACCGGCGACCTGGGCCTGGTAGCCAGGGAAATCGACTGGGTCACCAAGTTGCAGCTGATCGAGCGCTACCGGGCCAAGCATGACCTGCCGCTCGCCTCTCCCCGGGTCGCGCAGCTTGACCTGGCCTACCACGACGTGCATCGCGGCCGCGGCCTGTATTACCTGCTGCAGAAACGCGGCGCAGTCGAGCGGGCCTGCCGGGACCTGGACATCTTCGCCGCCAAGTCCATCCCGCCGCAGACCACCCGGGCCCGGCTGCGGGGCGAGTTCATCCGGCGGGCGCAGGAGCGACGGCGTGACTTCACCGTCGACTGGGTGCACCTGAAGCTCAATGACCAGGCGCAGCGAACCGTGCTGTGCAAGGACCCGTTCCGGTCGGCCGATGAGCGGGTCGAGAAGCTCATCGCCGGCATGTAGCGGCGGCTGGCCCTGCCACGGGCGCCGACTGCTCGCCTTGAATGGCAAGCATCTTGTCAACTGTTCGTAACCGGCTGGTCATCAATGCTGACGCAAGGCAGGCGGCCGAGGGCGGTAGGCTGACTCGTCTTCACAAACCCAACGCTGAGGAATCATATGCGCCGCATTGCCGCAGCACTGCTGGTCCCGGTCGCCGCCGCTATCGCACTGGCGGGGTGCGGGTCGTCGTCACCGGGATCGCCAGCCGCCAGCAACTCGAACGCCGCCGTCAAGGTGACCGGCTCGTTTGGCAAGCAGCCCTCGGTTACGATCCCGGCTAAGAAGGCCAGCGCCAACCTGGTGATCCAGACGCCGATCAAGGGCACCGGCGCAGTACTGAAGTCGGGCGATAACGAGCTGGCCGACGTCGCGGTCTACAAATGGTCCGGGACTAAGCACACACTGATCGACAGCACCTACGCTTCCGGACCGCAGATGATCCCGTCGCAGATGGGGCTCCCCGGCCTGACCACGGCGCTGAAGGGCGCGCACCTCGGCAGCCGGATCGTCGCGGTACTGCCACCGAAATACGGCTACGGGAAGAACGGCCAATCGCAGCTGCAGGTCAGCGGCACGGACACTCTGGTGTGGGTGATCGACCTGGTCCAGCAGTTCTCGGTTGGGCAGTCGGCGACCGGGACGCAGGTCTCCAACGGCGGCGGCCAGCTGCCGACGGTCACGGCAAAGGCGGGTCAGGCGCCGGTCATCTCGGTGCCGAAGAATTCCCCGCCAGCCAAGTTGTCGGTCACCACGCTGATCAAGGGCTCCGGCCCCAAGCTGACTAGCGGCGAGACAGTGGTGGCCGAGTATGTCGGCTCGATCTGGCAGACCGGCAAGGTGTTCAGCTCCAGCTGGCCGACGTCGACCCAGCCGAACGGAATCCCGTTCAGCTTCCAGCTCGGTGGTGGCGTCATCAAAGGCTTGAGCGAGGGGCTGGCAGGTGTTCCGGTCGGCAGCAGGGTGATGGTGGTCATCCCGCCGGCTCTCGGCTACCCGCAGGGCCAGCCGAGCGCCGGGATCACGAAGAACGACACGCTCATCTTCGTCGTCGACGTCCTGGGCGAACAGCCGGCCGCCTAGTTCCAGCGCTCGAACGGCTCGGTCAGCTCGGCGCCTGCCAGGAAGGCGGGCAGTAGCGCCGGCAGCCGGCCGGGGTAGAAACGCTCAGCGCTGGTCAGCAGGGCGCCGACTTCCCACCACCGGGCTTCGAGGTACTCCTCGAGCTCTTCTGCGGTGCGACCGCCATCGGTGATCGGCGGCCGGTCGGCTGCCAGCTGTACCGGCACGACCACCTCGTGCTGCAGCCGCCTGACCCCGCGTGCGGTCCAGGTGGACGTCCGCCGCCAGCGCGGCGGGCCCACCTGGGCGGGACTGATGATCAGGCCGGTCTCCTCGGCCAGTTCCCGCACGGCCGTCTGCTGATAGGTCTCGCCCGGCTCGATGCCGCCGCCGGGCAGTTCCCACCAGTGCTCGCTGCTGCGCGACTCCAGCTGAGCGCGGAAGAGCAGGATCCGGCCGCCAGCGTCCTGCAGGACAACCCGCACGCAAGAGCGCACCAGGTCGTAGCGGAGGTCCTGATCGACGGCTGGCTCGCTCGCCTGGCCCGGTTCGCCGGCCTGACCCGGTCGGGCGCTGAGAGACGCTGCGTGCCGACCTGCCGCAGCCGCGGCGAGGAAGTAGGCCAGGTCCTCCTCCAGGCCGCGGCCCATGGTGGACAGGCTGACCGGACAGTCCCGCAGCACGTCCTCGAGTCCGGCGACACTCACCCTGACCAGGTTGTGCCTGGCGGCCAGCGGCTCCGCTTCGGCCAGCACCCGGGCGCCGAACTCGCCGCCCAGGTCCGGCACCACGACGTCCGCAGTTGCCAGGGCGACCCGTCCGTAGCAGGTCATGCTGTGATGGGAGATGCCGCGGTGGCGCTCGCGCGAGTCGGACTCGCTGATCCTGAGCGAGCCCACTGGCCTGCCGTTCAGCACGGCGGCCGCGTTCACCGCTTCGCCAGCCGCGACGCCGGAGAAGCCCCAGCGGGTGCCGGTGCCGAGGTTACCCGGGCCCTGGGCCACCACCGCGAGCTCGGCTCCTAGCACGTGCCGGGCGGCTAGGAGGCCGCTGTGCAGGCTGACCGCTTCCAGGTCACCGCCGAAAGCCTGGCCGACGGATATCGTGCCGGCGAGCCAGCCGGCCTCGGTGAGGGCCGCGGCCGACCGGGAGAACCATGCGGGCAGGGCGCCGCCGTCCAGCATGACGTAAGCGATCCGTGGCGACGGCCCGGCGCGGCCCGCCCGGTAGCCGGCCAGGATCGCGGGCAGCGCCGAGTGCAGGTCGGCGACGACGACCGGCAGGCCGGCCAGGTCGTCTGCCTCGCGGAGCACGTCGTGGTAGGCCGAGCCCTGTTCGTCGGCGCCAGGCACGCTGGCCTGCAACGGGGTGTACCTGGCCTTGATCAGGTGGCCCGGCCCGGCCTGGTCGGGCGGCAGCCGGTCCGGTATGGCCACGACCAGCGCGTATCCGCCGGTACCCAGGCCAAGGTCCAGAGCGCTGGTATTGAGCAAGACCCGGTCACCTGGCTCTGGCTGGCCGGTGAGCCGCGGGTAGACGAGAGCCGGCACAGTCTGGCCCGCCACCGTCACGCTGAGCTCCTGAGCGCCGGGCCACGACCGGCCGAGCGCGGAAACTTCGCCACTACGCCACCTGATCACTCCGGCAGGGTAGCGTCGGTGGCGAGAAGGGATAGGGATGTCTAGGCGGAAGACGGAGCGGCTGCTGAGCCTGGTGGTCTGCCTGCTGTCCGCGCGCAGGTACCTGACTGCCACCCAGATCAGGGAAGCTGTACCGGGATACCCGGAGTCCTTCGACGCGTTCAAGCGGATGTTCGAACGAGACAAGGACGAGCTGCGCGAGCTCGGCATTCCCCTGGAAACCGGGACCAACGCTCCGGGCGACGAAGAGTATGGCTACCGGATCTCGCAGCAGGCCTACGAGTTGCCTGAGATCACGCTGGAAGCCGACGAGGTGGCCGTGCTGGGCCTGGCCGCCAGGGTCTGGCGCCGGGCCGAGCTGGCTGGCGCAGCGGAAGGCGCCCTGCTCAAGCTGCGAGCCGCAGGGATCGACGCCGAAGATCTCAGCCAGCCCGGTATCGAACCGCGCGTCCGCACGCCCGAGGCGGCCTTCGGGCCGCTCTGGGAGGCCGTCAGAGACCGGCGGCCGATCTCGTTCGGATACCGGGCCGCGGGTCGCAGCGCCGCGCAGCAGCGCAGGCTGGAGCCGTGGGGAGTGGTCAACCGTCGAGGCCGCTGGTATGTCGTCGGCCGTGATCTCGACCGCGACGCCGAGCGGGTGTTCCGGCTTAGCCGGATCGACGGCCAGGTGACGTTTACCGGTCCGGCTGGCTCGGTTGTGGTTCCGCCCGGCACCGACGTACGGGCAGCCGTCCGGGACTGGGACGCTGATCCGCCAGTACCCCGTGATTGCAAGCTGCGGATCCGCAGTGGCGCCGGGTACGGTCTGCGCCGGCATGCGATCAGCATCGAGCGGGACCAGGAGCCCGGCTGGGACGTGGCCGAGCTCACCTTTGCCGATATCGGCTGGTGGAGCGAGCACCTGGCCTCCTTCGGCGCAGACGTGGTCGTGCTGGAGCCGAGTGACCTGCGCGACGCCGTGATCAGGCAGCTGAAGGGGGTGCTGGCGTGACCGCGGACGCACCTTCGCGCGCGCCTGTTCCTGACCGCAGGGGGCCGGACAGGAGCGGGCCGGTCAGTGGCAGCCCAGTCAGGGGCACAGTCGCGACGGCGACCGAGCGCCTCCAGCGACTGCTCGCCCTGGTGCCGTACGTGATCAGCCGCAACGTGGTCGGGATGGCGGAGACAGCGGCGGCCTTCGGCGTTACCGAGCGCGAACTGGTGGACGACCTCAATCTGCTGTGGTGCGTCGAGCTCCGGTCGCCGGATCCGTACTGCCCCATCGACCTTTCTTATGAGGGCGGTGAGATCGTCGTCAGCGAGGCTGAGGCGATCGGGCGGCCGCTGCGGCTTGGCGTGGACGAGGCCTGCGCGCTGCTGATCGCGCTGCGGATGCTGGCTGACCTTAAACTGCCGAGCATTAGTGACGGCTCGGCGCTGAGCCGGACGATCGCGAAGCTCGAGTCGGCAGCCGGCAGTGCTGCCGGACCGAGCGCACAGGTCGCAGTCCACTCCGATGGCTCGGTCCAGTCGGCTGCCGCCGTGGTATCCGATGCGCTCAATCGTGGCAAACGTCTTCATATTTCTTATTACGTTCCCGGCCGGGACGAGGCGACTGAGCGGGACGTGGACCCGATGCGGCTACTGGCGGTGGAGGGCCGCAGTTACCTCGAAGGCTGGTGCCGCCGGGCGGACGATGTGCGGCTGTTCCGCCTGGACCGAATTCTGGGCATCGAGGTCCTGGACGTGGCCTGCGAAGTGCCCGCGAGCGCCGAGCACGTGGATGTGGACCACGGGTTGTTCCGGCCGTCGCCACAGGACGTGCTGGTGGAGTTCGAGCTTTCCCCGGCGGGGCGCTGGGTGGCCGAGTACTACCCGTGCGAGCAGGTACAGGAACTCGCCGAGGGCCGCCTGCGGATCCGGCTGCGTACGCCTGACACCCAATGGGTGCGCAGACTGGCCTTGCGGCTGGGCGAGGACGGCCGCGTGGTCGCGCCGCCTGAGCTCGCGAGCCAGGTCATCGCCGACGCTATGGCAGCACTCGATCACTATGCGTGACTGGCGTCACTCCGCACGACCGAGCAGACTGAAACCCGGTGTTAACGGACCCGATACCGGCCTGCAGCCGGGCGGATACGTTTAGCCGCTTGCATAGATCTCGCGTGTAGACTCCGGGTATCAATTCGAGGGGCACCGGCTCCGCGGAATGGGGACTGAGATGGGCGATGCACTAGCTCCCTGGCACATCATCATCCTGGTGGTCGTGCTCGTGCTGCTGTTCGGCGCAAGGCGGCTACCCGGAGCGGCCAAGTCGCTTGGCGAGTCGATGCACATCTTCAAGAGGTCGGTCTCGGGGCTGCACTCGGACGACCAGGACAGTGCGGCGAACCCGACGGGCCAGAACTCGTTGGCGCAGCCGATATCTGCGACTCCTTTTCAGGCGCCCGCGCCGATCGCCGCGCCCGACCAGACCGCCCAGCAGCTGGCTGACCTCCAACGCCAGGTAACCGATCTGCAGCGGCAGAACGTCGGCTCTAACGGCGGACCAGTCTCTGAGGCACAGCCAACTCAGCCGTTCTAACCGGCCGCTGACATGGCAGTGGCAGACGACGGGCCGAGCCCGGATCTGGGGCTGACGAGGCGCACTAACCCAGACGCCCGGATGCCGCTGATGGAGCACATCCGGGAGCTCCGCAACCGCGTTATCAAGATCGCACTGGCCGTAACGGCGGGCTCGATCGCGGGCTGGTTGATCTACAACCCGGTCTGGGCCTTCATCAAGCGCCCGTACTGCAAGGCACAGATCTCCTCGCCGGTCGCGACCGCGCTGGCCAAATCGGCCGGCACCCTTAGCCCGCACTGTCAGCTGTACGTCACCGGCGTGTTCGACCCGCTGGTCCTGCGGCTGCAGATCTCCATTGCTGTCGGCATCATCATCTCCTCGCCGATCTGGCTCTATCAGATCTGGGCGTTCATCGCGCCGGGCCTGTTCCGGCGCGAGCGCCGGTGGGCGTATTACTTCGTCGGCGCGGCCCTGCCGCTGTTCGCCATCGGCGCGACGATCGCGTACTTCGCGATGACCAGAGGCCTGCAGTTCTTGCTGCACCTGGTGCCAGCCGACACGACCGCGCTGATCACCATCAACACCTACCTCAGCTATGCCGGTGCGATGCTGACGATCTTCGGCATCGCGTTCGAGCTGCCGCTGGTGTTCGTGCTGCTGAACCTGGCCGGGGTGCTGACGCACGCCCGGTTCCGCAAGTGGCGCCGGATAATCATCTTCCTGGTGTTCGCGTTCGCGGCCATCTTCACCCCCAGCCCTGACCCGCTCAGCATGCTGGCGCTAGCCGTGCCATGCGTGGTCTTGGTCGAGGCGTCCGAGGTATTCGCGTGGGCCAATGACCGCCGTCGTGCCAGGAATGGCAACCTCGAGTTCCCCGGCATGACCGACGAGGAAGTAGCCCAGTACGGCCTCGACAAGCCGCTCGGCGAGGAGACCCGCGCGCCGCACTAATCGCCGCGCCTCGCCAGTTCCCTGAGCAGCGGAGTGGCAGGCCGAGCACGTCCAGTGGCAGTACTTTCGCGGATCTAGGACGAGACTTGTACTAGTTCGTGCTGGTTTGTTTGCGTGACCGAAATCCGTGATAGGTGGAGTGACTGTCTCGCATAAGCGGCATAACTGGCGGGCCGCCGAGGGCACGCTCGGCTAGCCGCGCCGGCGCATGCCAGTGGCCAGCGTGCGCGAGCCGGGCCACATCCGCCTAGTCTTGGGCCATGAGCTCGGCGGCCAGTCAGCGCGATGAAGCAATTGACCGGCCGGGACTGGCTGCGTTCCGGCAGCTATATGACTTTGACTTTGACGATTTCCAGGTAGCTGCCTGCGACGCGCTCGAGGGAGGCCACGGCGTGCTGGTCGCCGCGCCGACCGGGTCGGGGAAGACGGTGGTGGGGGAGTTCGCCGTCCACCTGGCCATGGCTAGCGGCCGCAAGTGCTTCTACACCACGCCGATCAAGGCGCTGTCGAACCAGAAGTACGGTGACTTGGTCAGTCGGTACGGCGCCACCAACGTTGGCTTGCTGACCGGCGATAACAGCATCAACGGCGAGGCTCCGGTGGTCGTTATGACCACTGAGGTGCTGCGGAACATGCTGTACGCCGGCTCGCTCACGCTGGGCGGCCTCGGCTACGTCGTGCTCGACGAGGTGCATTACCTGGCTGACCGGCTGCGCGGCGCGGTGTGGGAGGAAGTAATCATCCAGCTCCCCGACTCGGTCCAGGTGGTGGCCTTGTCGGCCACCGTGAGCAATGCCGAGGAATTCGGCGACTGGCTCGAGCAGGTGCGCGGCGGCACGACGGTGATCGTGGACGAGACCAGGCCGGTGCCGTTGTGGCAGCACATGCTGGCAGGTCGTCGAGTTTATGACCTATTTACCAGGAACGGCGCAGTCAATCCTGAGCTGCGTCGCCTGGCGCAGCGCGACCTTGGCCCCGGCCGGAACGGAAACCGCCGGCCCGGCCGTGGGTCTGGCACCAGCCGGTCTGGTACCAGCCGGGCCCAGGCCGGCCAGGCGGGCTACCGTCCGGTCAGGTACCGCGCACCGAGCCGGCCGGAAGTGATCGAGCGGCTGGACGCCGAGGGCCTGCTGCCGGTGATCACGTTCATCTTCAGCCGGGCGGGCTGCGACGCGGCTGTACAGCAGTGCCTGGCCGCCGGGCTGCGGCTGACGACACCGGAGGAGTCGGCTGAGATCGCCAAGGTGGTCGCGGCCAGGACGGAGGGCCTGGCCGAGGCCGACCGGGCCGTGCTCGGCTACGCGGACTGGGTCACCGGGCTCCGGCACGGCATCGCGGCGCACCACGCCGGGCTGCTGCCGACGTTCAAGGAGGTCGTGGAGGAACTGTTCGCGGCCGGGCTGATCCGCGCGGTCTTCGCGACCGAGACACTCGCGCTCGGCATCAACATGCCGGCCAGGACGGTCGTGGTCGAGAAGCTGGACAAGTGGAACGGCGAACATCACGCTGACCTGACTGCGGGGGAGTACACCCAGCTCACCGGCCGGGCCGGACGCCGGGGCATCGACGTGGAAGGGCACGCCGTCGTACTGTGGCAGCCGAGCCTCGACCCGCTGGCCGTGGCGGGCCTCGCGGGCGCGCGGACCTACCCGCTGATATCCAGCTTCCGGCCGACCTACAACATGGCCGTCAACTTGGTGTCTCAGGTCGGCAGGGCGCGTGCGGCCCGGCTGCTGGAGTCCTCGTTCGCGCAGTTCCAGGCCGACCGGGGAGTAGTCGGCCTGGCACGGCAGGCAGCAAAGCTGCGGGAGCAGATCACCGCCCTGGCGGTGAATTGCGAGCGCGGCGACATCGTGAGTTATGACCAGATCCGGCGCGAGCTCAGCGACCTGGAGCGGGAAGAGTCGAGGCAGCAGTCGGCGGCCAGGCACGCTGCTGCGATGGCATCGCTGGAGAAGCTCAGGCCTGGCGACATTATCGACGTGCCGGGCGGACGCCAGTCTGGGGTGGCAGTCGTACTGCAGAGCGGCAGTGCCGGCAACGGGCGGCCGCTGCCGCTGGTGCTGACGGCGAACCGGCAGGTGAAGCGGCTGTCGGTGGCTGATTTCACCGTGCCGGTCAGTGCCATCGAGCGGATCAGGATCCCGCCGGGGTTCAGCCCGCGGTCGCCGGCCGCCCGGCGGGACCTGGCGTCCACCGTGCGGAACAAGCTGGCTGGCCGGGAACTGCAGAAGCCGGAGCGGGCCGGCCGGCCGAACGCGACGTCCGTGGCCGCCATCGAGGCGCTCCGTGGCCGGCTGCGCAAGCACGCCTGCCATGGCTGCCCGGACATGCAGTTGCACCTGCGCGACCTGGCCAGGCGAACCCGGCTGGAACGAGAGGCCGACGCACTCGAACAACGAGTGTCCGGCCGTTCGCACGTGCTGGCGCGCACGTTCAGCCGGGTCTGCGCGGTGCTGGAGCGGCTGGATTACATCGAGGGTGATGAGGTCACCGCAGCCGGGCGACGCCTGGCCGCGTTGTACGCAGAGCTGGACCTGCTCGCCGCCGAGTGCCTGCGCCGCGGTACCTGGGCCGGGCTCGGGCCCGCCGATCTGGCCGCCTGCGTCTCCGCGCTGACGTTCGAGTCGCGCCGGGCGGATGACGCCGGGCCGGCGCGGCTGCCGCACGGCCGCCCGCGCGAGGTGCTTGCTGACATGACCAGCCTGTGGGAGGAGCTGACCGCCGTTGAGGACGGCCAGCACCTGTCGTTCCTGCGGCAGCCGGACCTCGGGTTCGCCTGGACCGTGCATGCTTGGGCGCGCGGCACCAGCCTGGAGAAGCTCATCGATGCCGACCTCACAGCCGGCGACTTTGTCCGTGCCATGAAGCAGCTCATCGACCTGCTGGGCCAGCTTGCCGTCGCCGACGCCGGGGGAGAGCTGGGCGCGACCGCGCGAGCGGCGGCGGACCTGCTGCGGCGCGGCGTTGTCGCCTACACGTCGGTGGGCTGACCCGCCAGTGCCCGTCCGTGTGCCTGCGCCAGTGCCAGTCCATCATCCGTTGCACCGTCGTTATTCAGTTGCACCATGGCTGCCAGCGCGCGAGTCTCGGTGACCATGACTTCAGTGATGCTGCGGCAACTGACACTCCGGGACTGGCAGGCCATGCGTGCGGCCCGGCTGGCGGCACTTGCCGAGGCGCCGTACGCGTTCGCCTCGACCCTGGCCAGGGAGGAAGCGTTCAGCGACGAGACCTGGCAGGAGCGGGCAGGCTCCGGCCGGACCTTCGGCGCGTGGCAGGACGGCGTGATCGTCGGACTGGCGACCGGGTTCCCCGAGGAGCCGGCGACAGGATGGCACCTGGTCGGGATGTGGGTCGCGCCGGAGCACCGCGGGCAGGGAATCGCCGACCAGCTGGTGGGCGCGGTCTGCGAGCTGGCCAAGGACGCCGGTGCCGTTTCCGTCACGCTCTGGGTGGCTGATATGAACGACCGCGCGCGGGCGTTCTACCGCCGGCTCGGTTTCGTGCCGACTGGCCAGCGTCAGCTGCTGCGGCCAGGCGAGTGGGAGGAAGAGCTGTCGCTGCCGATTTAGCGGGCCGAGGCAGGCGGCTTGGCGGCCGAGGTTGATCAGCAGGCTTTCCAGTGCGGCCGCTGGCGGGCCGACGCATGCGGTGAGGCCGTCAGATTGGATGACAGCCACTGTCATATCCGGAGATTAGCGGCGCCGACGCGTTCGGCCCGTTGACGCCCATCAAGGCGGCAAGGGTGATCACGGGCCTCCTACAACTGACTTGCGAACTGTGACAGCTGGTTGCCGGCGTGCTGCAGCCCGTCCAGCGCTGAGTGCGCGACGCCTGCGGCGCCGGAGGGGTCGGTGAGCAGGAAGTAGACGGCGAACGCGACGATAGCCCAGCCGATGATCCGGGTGAACATCAGTCCTCCTTGTGGCGGTGAATTTCGGGCGGATGGTCCGCCCGGTGGGCATCAGCGGGATATTCCGGGCGGCACGGGAGCCTCCTGGTAGCTCGGCGTAGACGTGGTGATCTACGCCGAGCCCGGAAGGCCCTCCCCTTCATCAAGATCATTCGTCCCGTGAAGCATCATCACGTCCGCCGGTACAGTCAGTCGTTGGCACCGATAACGGTGAAGCCCTGGTTGACGAAGACGTGGTGCGGCCAGTTGACGCCTATGTTGTGGACCTCGTAGTCGCCGCTGCTCAGCTTTACGACACGATCGATAATGCCCCCCGGATAGGCGGCCAGCGCAGCTTCGGTTGCCTGATCCGCTTCCGTGCCGCTGACGATCGTCCCCTGCCCCTGAACGTAATTTGCCGGGATCTGGCCAACCTTCTTTGTCGAGCCCGACGTGCCCTTCTGGTAGAAGATCACCGCTGACGCGGTCGAGGAATTGCTGGCAGGCGGTTGCAGAATCACCTTCGTGGCCGTGATGGTTTTGTTGTCGGTCGTTCCCAGTACGAGAACGGGCTTGCCTGTTGTCACGGCGCTGACCGAGGCCGGACTCGACCCATTGTCGTACGTGGTTGACGACGTTTCCTTGATGGTCACCTGCGCACTCCCTGCCGTCGTAACGGTGAATCCCGAGGCGGATGTGCTGCTGACGGTGCCGGTTGTTCCGCCTGGCGCCGGCCCCGAACGCGCGTTGGAGCCACCGCCTGATCCGAAATGGCCGGCGAAGCCGCCGCTGGCAGCGGAGGCGCCGCCGCTGGCAGCGGAGGCGCCGCTGCCGGCATTGGATGAGCCGCTGCTGGAGTTTGCGCTGACGATCCCGTAGGAACCGCCCGCGATCGCGATGGCCGCGACTGCGCCGATGATGATCTTGGTGTGCCTGCGGGACCTGGTGTGCTCGCGAGAAGGCATTAACTGAGCTCCTTTCACCGTGTTTCTGAGCTTCTGATCTGAAGCTGCCAACCGGTGCTGGAGCGACTGTGGGAGAAGCCCCGGAATCTTGCCGAGGGATTGCGCCGAGCTTGCTGACCTTAAGGTTGCCGGGGCATTGACGCAACATAACCGCAAGAATCGCGCATTAGCTAAGAGAATCACCGAGACCTACGCTGCGGGGCCAGGCCGCCTGCTGAATACATACGCGCAGCGCAAGATCCGGCCAGTCACGCCTGGGTTCATTTTGATCCGCTAACAACGACCCGACTGCCCACCGGCGGCTGCTGCGGCTTATGCAGAGGGATCCCGCAGAAGTCTGCCGGCGGTTAGTCAGCAAAACGCAAGGTTGCCAGTGCACAGTTGAGCCACGGAGACCACGGCCGTCCTGGGAGAGGGCCTTTGCATAACCGGGCTCAAGATCGATGGCACGGCTAAAGTCTGCCATCGCCTCGTCGTAGCGCCGCATGTTCCAGGGAGCCCTGCCACGGTTGGAGATGGCCCACGCGTAGCAGGATCCATGGTGTCGCATCAGCGTGAGGTGCTGTAGCGTCCGCAGATGCTGACCGATGATGTCGCTCGCCGGGTCTATCTGTCTCTGCCAGGCAACGTCGAGAAGCCTTACGACCGGGTCTCTCTTTCCGGGTGCGCGGCAACCTGTTTCTTGGTATTCACGAGTTGCCGGCCGCGTTCTTCGTGCGCTGCGCCGACTGAGGCTAAGCCGGGTTGACCTCGATTAGATGGCTCAGCTGGTGATTGAGTCGGCGCCCAGCCGGATATGCGACTTTAGACGAAATACCGGTGAACGGGCGCTCAGTGCCTTGCTTCGACAACGTCACATTCACCTATCCCCGCAGCGACCGCCCGGTCATCGACCGGCTTTCCTTCACGGCCAAGCCGGGCAGGCTCCTGGCCATCGTCGGCGCCAGCGGCGCCGGGAAGTCCACCGTGGCCCAGCTACTGCTTCGCTTCTACGATCCCGGCCGCGGGCGCATCCTCCTCGACGGGCACGACACCCGGGACATGCCACTGCATGCCTTGCGAGACAACATCACCCTGGCGCATCAGGAGAACCTGCTGTTCACCGGGACGGTCCGGGACAACATCAGCTATGGCAGGCCCGGTGCAACCGGCCAGGAAATCGAGGCCGCCGCCCGCAGCGCCGACGCCCAGGCCTTCATCGCCGCCCTGCCGCAAGGCTACGACAGCCCGGTCGGGCAGCGCGGCAGGCTGCTGTCCGGCGGCCAGCGACAGCGAATCTGCATCGCCCGCGCCCTACTCCGCGACGCCCCCGTCCTCATCCTCGATGAACCTACTGCGGGCCTGGACCAGGCCAGCGCGCATCGCCTCCTGGACGGCCTCAGCGCCTGCCTGACCGGACGGACCATAATCCTGATCACCCACGACGCGGCCATCGCCACCCTCGCCGACGAGGTCATCACCCTGGCAGGCCCAGCACTCACCCGGCCCCGTCGCTGGGTGCCAGCGGACCAGTAGCTCCCTCATCGGCGGGTTTGAGGGGTTCAGCGTTCTTCGCGGACCGTTCGTCGCCGGACGTCGGCCATCAGCTTGTCCAGCAGCCCGGTCAGCACGCTGCGTTCTCGTTCGGAGAGACAGCTGGTGAGCGTGGCTTCCCGGCCGAGGACGGCGTCGACGGATCGCTCGATGAGTGCGTGACCGTCGGCCGTGAGCGCCACCAGGACCGTTCTGCGGCCGGCGGTTCCTGGCATTCGCCGGACGAAGCCGTCCCGTTCAGCTCGGGCAACGCGCTGGGAGATAGCGCCGGCGGTGACTAGCGTCCGCCGGGCGATCTCGCGAGTGCTCAGCGTGTACGGCGGCCCCGAGCGGCGGATGACCGACAGCAGGTCGAGTGTGGCAGCATCGATTCTGGATTCCCGCAGTACCCGGCTGCGGTCGTCGCCGAAAAGCTTGGCTAGCCGCCAGATCGGCGTGACGATCTCGATCGACTCGGTCGGCGTCGCTGGTCTCTCCCGTCGCCAGGCCGCAGCGATCTCGGCGGCTGAGTGAGGAGGCACTGGCGGCCCTGAATCGGCTGGATCAGCCACGGTGCGACCCTCTTGTCGTCGCTAGCTATATTTAGCCCTAAACCTAGCACTGGACAAGACGACCTGTGACTCGCGCCCTGCTTGTCGCCGGAAGGCACCAGCGGCACCGGACGTGCCATTGCGCGGTCAGCGCGCCGCGGGCGCTACCACGGGGAGATCGTAGGTACGGCGGACGCTGCTGCCCAGGCGGGTGATGTCGGCGCCGTAGATATGCAGTGAGACTGCCACGTCAGCGCCGATGTTGCGGACGCGGTGGATGTCGCCGGGCGGGGCGAAGCCGCTCACGTCGCCGCAGTTGTTCTGAGCGCGGCCGACCTCGCTCAGGTAGCTTCCGTCACCCGACAGGGCGTACAGCTCCTCGTACTCGACGCCCTGGACGACACCGAAGACGCACCAGGTGACGTGATCATGGATCGGGGTGACCTGACCGGGCCGCCAGACCATAGCGGTGACGGAAAACGAGCCGTCGGGCTCGACATGCAGCACGTGACACTGGTACCCGTCTGCGGCGCCCGCGCGCTCGGCGGCGGTGAGGATGTCGGCGCCCGGCAGATGGAGTCGCAACTCGTCGGCGGCAAGCTCAGCGGTCCGCTGCCAGTCGCAATGCTGCTGCGTGGCCGTGCGGATGCCAGTTACCAGATCGGCGGGACACCGAGTACGAACCGGACTGACTACCGTCATGCGCATGCTCCTCTCTGCTGGATCTCTACCTACTGGATCGGTCGACATTAGCTTATTGCCGTGACCGGCTCCGGTTCCAATGCCAACAATCCATGGATCCATAGATCGGGGCTATCCGTCGCGGACCGGTGCCTTAGCTGCGGCAATGGGAAGGCCGGCCGGAAGCGAAACGTGGCGTTCCTCAACACGCCGCGGCGTACACCGGCAGCCAGGCTCGCGCGTCAACTAGACGTTCGTTGCACCGGAGGGGTGTGCAACGGCCGGCAAGTCACGATGCGGCTTGACCACAGCGTGGTGGTCGCCTGCCGCTGACCGGATGGCGCTCCGCGCTGCCCGCGCGGCTGGCAAGATGCCGGGATGGGCACCATCATGCTGCTGGATGCGGCTTCGATGTACTTCCGTGCGTTCTATGGCGTGCCGGAGACCATGACCGCGCCGGATGGCACCCCGGTCAATGCGGTCAAGGGCTTCCTGGACATGATCGCCCGGCTTGTCCGGGCCCGGCATCCGGTGCGGCTGATCGCGTGCATGGATGCCTCCTGGCGGCCGGCATTCCGGGTAGCGGCGCTGCCTTCGTACAAGACCCACCGGGCGAATCCGGACGGTTCCGAGAAAGTGCCCGACGCCCTGAACGTCCAGTTGCCGATCATCGTCGACGTGCTGTCGGCTGCGGGCATCGCGATGGCCTGGGCAGAAGGCTACGAGGCAGACGACATCATCGGCACGCTGGCGGCACAGGCAACTGGCCCGGTCGAGGTGGTTACTGGCGACCGGGACCTGTTCCAGCTAGTCGATGACGAGCGCGGGATCCGGATCGCTTACATCGCCAGAGGACTGGCCAACCTGGAGCTCGTCGACGAAGCTGCGGTGACCGCGAGGTACCAGATCCCCGGCCGGAGCTACGCTGCGTTCGCCGCCCTGCGCGGCGATCCGAGCGACGGCCTTCCGGGCGTTCCCGGCGTCGGGGAAAAGACGGCGGCCGCGCTCGTGCGCGTCTTCGGCTCAATCGAGGCGATGCTGGCTGCGATCGATGCGGGCCACGGCGGCTTCCCGGCCGGCAGCCGGGCCAAGCTCGTAGCGGCCCGCCAGTACCTTGACGCTTGCATGCCCGTCGTCAGGGTGGCGACTGACGCGCCGGTCAAGCTGGCCGGCGGGGAATTGCCGTCAGTACCCGTTGATCCTGGCCGGGTCGCCGAGCTTGATGAACGCTTCGACCTCGCATCATCCCTTGGCCGGGTGCTCTCCGCACTGGCCGCTGCGCCCTGAGAAGTCAGGATGCGTGCCCAGATCGCCGGGATGAGATGATGCGAAGGCGGGGGTTGCCGTGGCAGAAACCGGCTGGAGGAGTGCGATGGGGCACGAAGGAGAGGGAACGGGGCTTTACCCGGTCGGCCGGCTGCGTGAGGTCGCGGCCGCTACCGGTGCTGCGGGCCTGGATGCGCTGCTGCTGACGCCAGGGCCTGACTTGCGCTACGTGACCGGCTACGACGCGCATGCGCTTGAGCGCCTGACCTGCCTGGCCGTGCCGGCTGAAGGTGCGCCGTTCCTGGTCGTGCCGCGGCTTGAGGTGCCAGCCGCGCTCGCGTCCCCGGCAGGTGCACTGGACCTGGAGATCGTCGGCTGGGACGAGACCGACGACCCGTATGCGCTGGTCGGCAGGCGCCTTGGCGCTGTGGCGGCGGTGGGTCTTGCAGACCGGATGTGGGCCCTGATGGTCCTGCGGCTGCGGGCCGCTCTGCCCACTGCCCGGCAGGAGCTCGCCAGCGCGGCGCTGCGGGACCTGCGCGCGCGGAAGAGCCCGGCCGAGGTGGCGGCCCTGCGGACGGCGGCCGAGGCCATCGACCGCGTGCACGCGCAGGTGCCGGGCTGGCTGCGGCCCGGCCGTACCGAGCGCGAGGTCGCGGCCGACATCAGCGAGGCGATCCTGGCGGAGGGCCACGCCAGCGCCGACTTCGCGATCGTGGCTTCTGGCCCGAACGGCGCAAGCCCGCATCACACCGCAGCCGACCGGGTCCTGCAGCCGGGCGACGCAGTCGTGGTGGACATCGGCGGCACGATGCCGAGCGGGTACTGCTCGGATTGCACGCGGACCTACGCCATCGGCTCGGTGCCCGACGGGTTCGCGACGTACTACCAGGTCCTGAAGGACGCGCAGCAGGCGGCGTGCGCCGCAGTGCGGCCGGGCATTACCGCTGAGGCCGTGGACGCGGCCGCCCGCGAACCGATCGCCGCGGCCGGCTACGGCGAGTTCTTCGTGCACCGGACCGGTCACGGCATCGGCCTGGAAACGCATGAGGACCCCTACATCGTGTCCGGCAATTCCGAGGAACTGCAGCCCGGACACGCGTTCTCGATCGAGCCGGGCATCTACCCTGGCCCGCACGGGGCGCGGATCGAGGACATCGTCGTGTGCACCGCCGATGGCTGCGAGCAGCTGAACAAGGTCAGCCGCGACCTGATAGTGGTAGGCGGGTAGTGGCCGGTGTCGAGCGGGAAGTCAGGGACGACACGACGGCGGCCCTGTTCGACCTGACCCGGCAGATCGCGGCGGACGAGCTTGCGCCGAAGGCCGCTGCCGCGGAGCACGAGGGCAGGTTCCCCCGGGAGGTATTCGCCACGCTGGGTAAGGCAGGATTGCTCAGCCTGCCGTATGCCGAGGAGCTGGGCGGCGGCGGCCAGCCGTACGAGACCTACCTTCAGGTCGTGGAGGAGCTGGCAACCGCATGGCTAGCCATCGG
>DASXIA010000188.1:0-17400 GCA_036488155.1 Streptosporangiaceae bacterium
ATGCGCGGACTGTGATTGCCGGTGCCGGGTGGTGCCGTCGGTCATGATGTCGCCGCCGTCTTCGCCCAGTGGTGACCCGGCGGACCAACTATGGTCACAAGCAGGTCCCGAAGCGTTTCATGTCCAGCCAGTCCGGTGTTCAGCATGCCACTGCCGCCGTACAATGAGCTCATGTTTCGAGTCATTCTGCTGGTCATAGGCGCGATCATCTTGGTCTCGGTGATCATTGCCGTGATCGGGGCCATTATCGGGACACTGATCAAGCTCGCCCTGATCGCCGCCGTGGTCGTGGCGGGATGCATGGCGCTCGGTATCACCCGGCGCGGTCGTAGCAGGTCGGCCAGCAGGCGTTATCGGTAAGGGCAATCCCGTCGGGCCTGCCCAGGCTCGCTGCTATCGTCGGCTAGCCTGCCTTGTCGCGCCCAGCTAGCCCGTTGTGGTCCGGGCGGCGGACCCGCTGGCGGCTGTGTACTCGGAGAAGATCTCACCGAGTACACGTTGCGCGCTCGCGGCGTCCTCGTCGTCGTCGCCCAACGTGTATGCACAGGTGGCGAGCGTCTTCCAGAGGGCCCAGCCACGCCCGCGGGCCCATGCCGCCTCACCGACCGACAGCCGCTCCCTGAACGCCTGCCGACCCTCGCCGGTCAGCAATGTCCATGCGATTGCCAGGTCACAGGCCGGATCGCCGACGCCGCAGGTGCCGAAGTCGATGACCGCCATCAACTTCCCGTCGTTGAGCAGGAGGTTTCCCGCGGCAACGTCGCCGTGGAACCAGCTCTCCACACCGTCCCAGCGCGCGTCAAGGCCGCTCGTCCAGATCTCGCGCGCCAAGCCGACACCGACGTGGCCGTCCAATTTCGCGAGCGCATCCTGAACTTGCCTGTCGTAGGTGCGCAGCGTGCCGCCGCGAAACCAGTTGTGCTTTCCCGGGCGGGGACCCTCGGCGGGGTCGATGCTCTGCAAGGCCGTCAGGAACCCGGCCAGGTCAACCGCGAACCGGACGGGATCGGCGATACGGTCTGCGCTAGCTGGTTCGCCGCCGAGCCATTGGTAGACCGACCATGAATACGGGTAGCCCGCGCCAGGCTCGCCCTTCACCACCGGTACGGGAATCGGCAGCGGAAGCTGGCGAGCCAGCGCCGGAAGCCACCGGTGTTCTTTGTCGACTGCCAATGCGTACTCGGACGCGCTGGGCAGCCGCACCACCATTTCGGCGCCGAGGTGGAACGTCCAATTGTCCCAGCCACCGTCGGCAACAGGCTGAACCGGCAGACCGGCCCACTGAGGGAACTGCCGTTCGACCAGACGACGCACCTGCTCCGCGTCGACGGTGATGCGCTGTGGCACGGGACCGAGATCCGGTGTGTTACTCAACGAGACATCCTGTCATGCCAGATAAGGGTGCACGGGCCGACCGGGGGGCGCGGGACGTGAAACCGCAACGTTATGCGCGCAGTCCGTCCAGGACCACGCGCAGGCAGGGTTCTACTGTCCGGCCGGTCCTGGAGTCCTTGGGCAGGCCGCTGACCATCGACAGCAGCTGAGCCGGGGTCAGGTCCGGGCGGAGCGGGACCTCTTGCCGGGCTCGCTCGAACAGACGGGCGAAGCTGCTTCGCATCGGGCCGCACAAGGTGCCGACGGCGGAGTTGTCGTCGCTCAGCGATTCCCCGACCCGGGCGCTCATGCCCGGGTAGTCGGTCGCGCACCGGTCATACAGTTCCAGCCACTCACTCAGCGCCCGCCACACGTCCGGGATGTCGTGCGCGCGCTGCGCGGACGCGTTGAGCTCGTCCACGCGGTCTTGCAAGATCGCCGCGAACAGGTGCTCGCGCGTGGGGAAGCGCCGGTACAGGGTTCCCTTCCCGACGCCGGCAGCCCTGGCCACGTCTTCCATGGGCGCATCTGTGCCCGCGTGCCCGAATACGGCCTTGGCCGCCGCGAGGATCGCGTCATGGTTGCGCTGCGCGTCGGCGCGCATCAGCTTGGCGGGTGGAGAACTCACGGCGCCAGTCTAGCAGATAAGTGGACGTTCCGTCCGGATGCTTGTTACAGTACAACCGGACGCACCGTCCAGATAGGAGCTCATCATGCACAGCATCTGGCACATCGGGATCGCGGTCCCCGACCTGCAGCAGGGCCAGAAGGAACTCGGCGAGATCTTCGGGCTGGCCTGGCGCCCGGCCAGGGTGCGGGAACTGACCCTCGCTGACGCGGCGGGCCGGCAATGTGACGTGGAATGCCATGTCGCGTTCTCCCTTGGCGGGCCATTCGCCGTCGAAGTCTGGCAGGCCATCCCCGGCACCCCGCTGGACATGCCGCAGGCCGGCGGGGTGCACCACATCGGCTACTGGGTTGACGACCTCGCCACCGAGGCGAAACGGCTCGACGCCCTCGGCTATCCCAGCTACGCCACGGCCGGCACCACGCCGCTGCTGAACCGGGGACCGGCCGGCACCCTCATCGAACTCTGCGACCTGCACAGCGACCGCCCGTCGCTACGCGATCTGTTCCCGCCCGAGTCGGAGTTCGCCGGCGAGCCGCTCCCCGGCTCCGCCCTCTGACATCAGGGCAGGAAACACCCTCCCGCACGCAACATCAGGAGAAGACCATGCGCATCGGAATCATCGGCGCGGGGAACATGGGCGCTACGCTCGCCGCGCTGCTCACCCGGCTTGGCCATCAGGTCGCGATCGCCAACTCCCGCGGACCCCAGACTCTTGCCGGCGTCGCCGCCCGGACCGGCGCGAACCCGGTCCCCATCACCGAGGTCACCAGCAAAGCAGACGTCGTGATCGTCGCCATCCCGGAGAAGAGCATCCCCGAGCTTCCGGCCGGCCTGCTCAGCGCCCTGCCGAGGGATACAGTCGTCATCGACACCGGCAACTACGTCCCCAACCTCCGCGACGGACACATCGACGCCATCGACGGCGGCCTGCCAGAAAGTCAATGGGTGCAAGCACGGCTACGCAACCCGGTGATCAAAGCGTTCAACACCATCCGCCCGGCGAGCCTTGCCAGCCTCGGCAAACCCGCCGGAGCCGCCGGACGCACTGTTATCCCGGTCGCCGGAGACGACCCGGATGCCAAGACCATCGTGCTGCAACTCGCAGACCAGCTCGGTTTCGACGGCCTGGACGCCGGCACACTCGCCGAATCCTGGCGCCAGCAGCCCGGCACCCCCATCTACACCGCCGACCTGCCCGTCCACGTCGGCCGGCAGGCTCTAGCCGACGCAACCCCGGAGCAGACCGACAGCTGGCGCAGCTGACTGGAGCCCCAAAGACTCCGGGAGCCTCATCACCGATCTCGGCGAGCACACCCGGTCTGGCCAAGCTCGGCTTGACGCGACTAGAGCATTGCGGCGACCCTGACTCGCATCAGCGGCAGCATCCGGCCAGGGACCGATCCTGACGGCGTCTCCCCGATGCGCTCGGCGCCCATCGTGCGGTAGAAACCCTCGGCGTTCGGCTCGGCGCCGATATCTAGGTATGCGAACCCGGCAGCGGCCGCCGCGGCCATCGCGTCCTGCCACATGACCCGGCCAAGGCCGGTGCCGATCTCGCTCGGTCTGACCCACATGTTGTCCAGCTCGCCGGCCGGCGGCTCGCCGTCCACGCTGTAGAAGCCAGCGACCACGCCGCTGAGGTCGGCGACCACGAAGTGACGTCTCGCGACGTCATCGGGGCTGAAGGCGAGCTCGGCCCGGCAGGACTCGATGAATGCCTGGTCGTAGCCCCAGTATCCCTTGGCGGCGAGTGCCAGGTCACTGAGCATGCTGGCCTCGTCTGGCCTGGCGCGCCGCAGCGTCACCTCGGTCACTTCCGGTCTCCTCTCGGGTTATCCGCTGGCCGGCACGTCCAGGCTCGCATGAACCTACACACCTGCACCCACGTCGTCGACGAGCAGATCCGCCAGGCGGAATTCTGCATCGACTAAACCGCCCGCCACCTCCGAACAGCCAAGCCGACCTAAGGAAACTGAAGGTGCAGCCATCTCGATAGGTTGCGGAGCGCACCGGTGGACGCGCCTGGCCGGGCGCCGCCGTGCATGGCGGTTTCGATCGGGATCGCGGGCGCTACCCTAGCTGGTCGCGGCGGCGTGTCAGGTAGGCGGTCTCGGCGCTGTTGCCCGCCAGTTCGATGGCCTTGTCGTACGCCGCGCGCGACTTCTGACTGCGGCCTAGCCGGCGCAGCAGGTCAGCGCGGGTTGCATGGTAGGCGTGATAGCCGGCCAGCTTGTCCTCAAGATGGTCGACGGCCGCCAGTGCCACCTCCGGGCCGTCAAGCTCGGCGACCGCGATGGCCCGGTTGAGGGCGATGATCGGCGAGGGATCGAGGCGGGCGAGCTGGTCGTAGAGGGCCACGACTTGAGACCAGTCGGTGTCGCGGATGTCCCGCGCCGAGGTGTGCACGGCGTTGATCGCCGCGAGAATCTGATAGCGACCCGGAGCCACGCGGGCGGCCAGGCGCTCCCGCACCAGCCGGTGACCCTCGGCAATCAGCGCCGCGTCCCAGGCCCCACGGTCCTGCTCGTCGAGGGTGACCAGTTCGCCGCTGCCCGAAACCCGGGCGGTGCGGCGGGCCTCGGTCAGGAGCATCAGCGCCAGCAGCCCGGCCACCTCACCGTCCTGCGGCATGAGGACGCGGATCAGCCGAGTGAGCCGAATCGCCTCGGCGGTCAGCTCGTGACGCACAGGATCGGCGCCGGGCCCGGTCGCCAGGTAGCCCTCGTTGAAGACGAGATAGAGGACGGCGAGTACGCCGGAGACCCGGGCCGGGAGATCCTCCGCGGACGGCACGCGATAAGGAATGCGTGCCGCCTTGATCTTGACCTTCGCGCGCGTGATCCGCTTCTCCATGGTGGTCTCCTGCACCAGGAAGGCACGGGCGATCTCGGGCACGGTCAGACCGCCGACCATGCGCAGCGTCAGCGCCACGCGCGTCTCCAGCGCCAGCGCCGGATGACAGCAGGTGAAGGTCAGCCGGAGCCGCTCGTCGTCGATAGCGCCGAGCGGCTCCGGCGGGTCGTCGTCGCACAACAGCTGAGCTTCCTTCTGTTTGTCGCCGCGCTTGCTCTCGCGCCGGATCCGGTCGATGGCCTTGCGGTTGGCGGCGGTGGTCAACCATCCGCCGGGGTTGGGGGGTACGCCGTCGGCCGGCCACCGCTCGACGGCGGTGGCGAACGCCTCGGCCGCCGCCTCCTCGGCGATGTCGAGGTCACCGAAACGCCGGGTCAGGGACGCGACCACCCGCGCCCACTCCTCATGGTGGGCCTGGGTGATAGCGTCCCCGACGTCGACCTTGGTCACAGGAACGGCCGCACCTCGACCTTCCGGTTGCAGGCCTTCGACCCCTCGGTGGCGAGCTTGAGCGCGACGTCGAGGTCGGGGGCCTCGATGACCCAGAAGCCGCCGAGGTACTCCTTCGACTCCACGAATGGCCCGTCGGTAACCAGGCCAGCCCCGTCCCGGTTGTCGATCACGGTGGCTGTGCTGGGCGCCGCGAGGCCGCCGGCGAAGACCCAGTGGCCGTCCGCCGTGAGCCGGTCGTTGAACGCGTCGATGGCCGCCATCTCATCCGGGGTGGCCAGGCCGTCCGTGTCGTCGGCTTCCTCCTTGGCCCACTCGGCGATCCGGTCCGCGTCGTCGATCACAGAAACCAGGTACTGCATCTCCGATCATCTCCTGTGGTTCGGGGCGCGCTTCGCGGGCGGCCCGCTCACCCCTGCTACGAACACCTCTGCCCCGATCCGACACCGCCTCGCGGATTTTCTTTCGAGGACTTTCTGGTGCGCCAGTTGTAAGCCGTCCCACAGCGAGACGGCCTCGGGGGAGTCCTATCACTTCGTCACGCGCGCGCACCCCGGGGTCGAGGGCGGCCATGATGTCCATCGCGGCAGGTGGCCTTCGCGGAGTGCGGTGGAGTTGAGGGCGCGTCCCCCGCGCGTTTGCCGGCTAGTGTTCGGGCACCAGGCGCGCAGCGTCCCGCGGACCACGAAACACGGCATGCCGGCGAACCGGGCAACAGTCCGCGCTGCCCGGCTCCGGCGGCCTATGCGAGAGGGTCCGTGCATGGATGACAGGCTGGCCATGGCGATCTCACACTGGGCACCGCGGTTCACGACTAACGGCGTTACCGCGGGGGATTTCGACCGGATCGTCAACGGCATCTCCTCATGGGATCAGTGGTGCTCGGCCTGGAGCGCGGTCGCTGCTGAGCACGAGCAACTCGGCCGTGAGGCACTGGCCGCGGGCCGCTCGATCTCCGCCGGGGAGCACCTGTCGCAGGCTGCCGTCTACTTCCACTTCGCCAAGTTCCTGTTCGTCAGCGACATGGACCAGATGCGTGCCGCCCACCAGCGGGCCGTCTGCTGCCTGACCGACGCGCTGCCGTACCTCGATCCGCCGGGCCGCCGGGTGGAGATCCCGTTCGAGGGATCGCAACTGGTCGGCATCCTGCGCTTGCCGGCCGGGCCGGGACCGCATCCGGTCATGATCATGGTCCCTGGACTGGATTCGGCCAAGGAGGAGCTTGGCAGCACTGAGGACATGTTCCTGCAGCGGGGGCTTGCGACCTTCAGCGTGGACGGGCCTGGCCAGGGCGAGGCAGAATACGACCTGGCCATCCGCGGTGACTGGGAGGTGCCTGGAGCCGCCATCATCGACCAGGTGAGCGCCCAGGACGGGATCGACCCGGGCCGGATCGGCATCTGGGGCGTCAGCCTCGGCGGCTACTACGCGCCGCGTGTAGCTAGCGGCGACCACCGGGTACGCGCCTGCATAGCGCTGGCCGGCCCATACTCGTTCGCCGACGACTGGGACAGCCGCCCTATCCTCACCCGCGAGGCATTCCGGGTCAGGTCCAAGTCGCCGGACATGGATACGGCCCGACGCCGGGCGCAGGAACTGACCATGGCCGGCCGGGCCGGGCTGATCACCTGCCCGCTGCTTGCGGTCACGGGCAAGCTCGACCGCTTGATTCCCTGGCAGCACGCGCGGCGGCTGGTAGAGGAGGCCAACGGTGATGCGCGGCTGTTGCTGCTCGAGAAGGGCAATCACGGCTGCGCAAACCTGGCGCCATTCCACCGGCCGGCGACTGCCGACTGGGCCGCCGAGCAGCTTGGCGCGATGGTAAGCCGCGCTTCGCCGTTGTCGGAGCGGTACTGACGTGCTGCCGGGCGGCCCCATTGCGCTCCGGTGACTTACCGCTGGAGCGGCACTGCATGGCGAGCCATAGCGTGCTTTCCAAGGGTGCTTTCCGCGCCGAGATTTTCCGCTACGGGCAGTTCGGCTGCCGCCACTACTGGCGCGGCAGTTTGAGGCGCCGACTCGTGACGGCCAGCAACGGGCTGCCCGAATGCAGACCCGGCCCGCGCACCGGTCCCTTGCCGAGCGGGCAGCGTCAGATGACCGCCAGCACCCGGCGCCATCGGATAGCCGACCGTGTTTGGCGCTTAGCTTCCGTGGTAGTGGAAGTTGACCTACACATTACAAAGCCCTGGGAGTTCCCATGATCATACTTGGACTCATCCTGCTGATTATCGGTATTGTCGCCGGGATCGGGATCCTCTGGACGATCGGCGTCATCGTGCTGGTCGTCGGGCTGATCCTCGCGCTACTGGGTGCGGTTGGCCGCGGCGTCGGCGGACGACGACACTACTGGTAGCGCCTCATCTGATCGGAGCCGGTGATGCCAGCTGATCTCAGCCTGCTCATTGATGACCTAGCAGCTGAGACCGCCGTGCTCCGGCAGATCCTGACTCCGCTGACGGACGCGGACTGGCGGCGGCCCACCCCCGCGCCGGGCTGGACTATCGGCGATCAGGTCAGCCATCTCGCCCACTTCGACCAGGTCGCGGTTACCTCCGCGACCGCCCCGGAACGGTTCGCCGCTGAGGTGGCCAGGGACGGTGCCGCCGACCCGGACGCGATCACGAGGCGGTACCACGAGATGACCGCGGCGGACCTGGCGGACAGGTTCGGCCGGTCGCGCGCCGAACTACTGTCAGCCTTCGCGCGCCTCGACCCGGCCGAGCGAGTGCCGTGGTTCGGCCCGCCGATGAGCGTGGCGTCTGCGCTGACCGCCCGGCTGATGGAGACCTGGGCGCACGGCCAGGACATCGCCGATACCGTGGGCGTCCAGCGCGAGCCGACACGGCGCCTGCGGCATGTCGCGCACATCGGCGTCGGCGCGCGGGCATACAGCTACGCGGTTCACCGGCTGCCGATGCCGGCCGAGCCGGTCCGGGTCGAACTCGTCGCGCCGTCAGGCGAGTTGTGGACCTGGGGTCCGGCCGGTGCTGACGACCGCGTGACTGGCCCGGCGATCGACTTCTGCCTGCTCGTTACCCAGCGAAGGCATCGCGCGGACACGGCTGTCCAGGCGGCCGGCCCGGCCGCCAGCCAGTGGCTGACCATCGCCCAGGCGTTCGCGGGCCCGCCCGGCCCCGGCCGTGCGCCCGGCCAGTTCGCGGGCCGCGACCTGGAGTCAGCGCCCGGCGATCTGTCCTCCGTCGATGTGCAGGATCTCCCCGGTAACGAAGGGCGCTGACTCCAGGAACAGAATGCCGTCGACGATGTCGCTGACGTCGCCCACCCGCTCCATCGGGGCGAGTTGTGCTCCCGCCGCGTACTCCTGCTCTGAGTGCATAGGGGTCTTGATGACGCCGGGCGCGACGGCATTGACCCGGATACCGCGCGAGGCATATTCGACGGCCAGCGACCTGGTGGCCGCGGCGATCCCGCCCTTGGTGAGCGAAGCCAGCACCGACGGCTCGCTGGAGTGCGCGTAGTCGACTACCGACGCACTGATGTTGACCACATGACCGCGTTCCGCCTTCACCATCTCCGTGATGGCCCGCTGGGTCAGGGTGAAGAATCCGGTGAGATTCACGCCGACGACACGGTCGTAGTCCTGCGGGGTGTAATCGGTGAACGGCTTGGAGATGAAAAGGCCGGCATTGTTGACCAGCGTATCTATATGCCCGAATCGCTCCATCGCGTGGTCGATGATCCGGTCAGCGGTGGCGGGCTCAGCGATGTCACCGTCCACGACTAGGACGTGCGGATCTGATGACGGCCTCATCTCGCGGGAGTTTGCGACGACCGACCAGCCGCGGTCCCGGTACCCGTCGACCAGGCCGGCGCCGATGCCCTGAGATGCACCAGTAATGACGGCGACATTTGGTTCAACTTTGCCCATCACGGACCTCCCCGATGGCCCCTCGATGAGGCCGGTTATCCCCGCTGTGCTTAGCTGTTAATAGGGCGGCGTGCCAAGGGGGTCGAGGCACGATTTATACGGGGGCGGGCAGCTATGACTGACCAGCGGCCAGCGACGACAACGGACGCGGGGATCCCGGCAGCGAGCGATGAGTTTTCGCTGACCGTCGGCCCGGGCGGGCCAACTGTGCTGCATGACCACTACGTGGTGCAGAAAATTCAGCATTTCAACCGTGAGCGGGTGCCGGAGCGCGTTGTGCACGCCAAGGGGAGCGGAGCACACGGCTTCTTCGAGGTGACCGAGGATGTCAGCGGCTGGACAAAGGCGGCTTTCCTGTCTCAGGTGGGCAAGCGCACGCCAGTTTTCGTGCGATTTTCCACCGTCGCCGGTGAACTGGGCAGCCCGGATACCAACCGCGATCCTCGCGGCTTCGCGATCAAGATGTACACCGAAGACGGCAACTTTGACCTGGTGTGTAACAACACGCCGGTCTTCTTCGTCCGGGACGCGAGCAAGTTCCAGGACTTCATCCACTCCCAGAAGCGCATGCCCGACACCGGCCTGCGGGACAACAACATGCAATGGGACTTCTGGACACTGTCGCCAGAGTCCGCGCACCAGGTCACGATCCTGATGTCAGATCGCGGCACGCCTCGCACCTACCGGCACATGAATGGCTATTCCAGCCATACGTATTCCTGGATGAATGCGGCAGGCGAGCGATTCTGGGTTAAGTACCACTTCAAGACCGTGCAAGGCATCCAGAATCTCACCGACGCTGAAGCCAAGGCACTGGCCGGCGAGGATCCCGATGTCCACCGCCGCGACCTGTGGGACGCGATCGCAAATGGCAATGCCCCCGAGTGGCGCCTGGAGATGCAGATAATGCCGTGGGCCGACGCGGCCGACTACCGGTTCAACCCGTTCGACCTGACCAAGGTCTGGCCGCATGCTGACTACCCGCCGATTACGATCGGCCGGATGGTCCTGGACCGCAACCCCGCGAACCACTTCGCCGAAGTCGAGCAGTCTGGTTTCGACCCGTCCAACCTCGTGCCCGGCACCGGCCTCAGCCCGGACAAGATGCTGATGGGGCGCATCTTCTCCTACCACGACACGCACCTCCACCGGATCGGCGCGAACTACCAGCAGCTGCCGATCAACGCACCCAAGTCGGCAGTCCACTCTTACAACAAGGACGGCCCGATGACCTACCTGCACGCCGGATCGCAGCCGGTGTACGCGCCGAACTCCTACGGCGGCCCGGTGGCTAACCCGGAGCTGGCGAGCGAGTTCGGCTGGGGCGTCGAGGCAGCGGAGATCGGCCGGTACGCCTACGAGAAGCACGCCGACGACGACGATTTCGTACAGCCGCGGACGCTGTACCGCGAAGTCATGACCGACACCGAGCGGGAGCACCTGATCACGAACATCGTCAATCACGTGAACGCCGGCGTGCATCCGGACGTGCAGCCGAGGGTGATCGAGTACTGGGCGAACATCCACCACGACCTGGGCGCGCACGTCTCGAAGCAACTGAACGGCGGCTGAGGACGCACCCGCGAGTTCCTCGGCTCCATTCCGCTCGAAAAAGCTGCGACCAGGGAACGCGCGATGCGGGCCCGGTGTAGCCGGAACGGTAAGGCGGATCCCGGCGTCATCCGAGCGAACACGCCGAGTCCAGGTGTCGTCGGCACGCCGATGCTCGACTCCCAGGACATGGTTGGCGACGGCGGCGTCAGCAACGTCTGACGGACCCAGGCCGGGGACGTTATCGTCGGACTGTGAGCCGACTTCCTGATCTGCCTCGTGACCAGCTCGACCCGGCCGGCCAGGAGGTCTGGGACCTCGTAGTAGGCACCAGGGGCGGCCAGCTCGTCAATTCCGCCGGCGGCCTGGCCGGCCCGTTCAACGCGTTCGTGCACGCGCCGGACGTGGGCCGGCACCTCTCCGCACTGGGCGCGGCCCTGCGATTCGGCACGTCGATCGAGCGGCGGCTGACCGAGGTGGCCATCATCACTGTCGGCAGCCGCTGGAAGGCCGAGTTCGAGTGGTGGGCGCACGCCAGGATGGCCCGCGAACAGGGCGTGCCGGATGCAGCCGTCGATGCCATCGGCCGCGGCGACAACCCGCCGTTCACTGCCGACGACGAGCGCATCGTCTACGCAGCGGCCCGAGAGCTGACGCTCAGCGGGCAACTCAGCCAGGACAGCTACACCGCCGCGCGCGGCTTGCTGGGCGACGCCGGGCTGGTCGAGCTGGTTTCACTGTGCGGTTATTACACGCTGATCTCGTACCTGCTCAACGCCTTCGCTGTGCCCGTCCCGCCGGGGGCTGAGCTGATGTGGCCGCAGGCGGCCGACGGGCGCGGTTAGCGCACCGCTTTGACACACCACGTCGTGGCCGGGCGTCTTGACGGCAATAAATATAAGCAGCTAATATAAGATCATTATGAAAACTTCGGAGGTCGATGCCCAGGCAGAGGATGTAGCAGCCGGTCTGGCGCGGCTTCTGTCCCTTATCCGCTGGCTGCTCCCGCCCGGTATGTCGCTCACCTCCGCCTCGACGCTCAGCACGCTGGAGCGGTCCGGCCCATGCCGGCTGACGGCACTGGCCGCAGCGGAAGGCGTCACCCAGCCGGCCATGACCCAGCTAGTCGGCCGGCTAGCAGACGCGGGCCTGGTGACCAAGTGCGCCGATCCCGCTGACGGCCGGGTCGTGCATGTCCAGCTCACCGACTCCGGCCGCGACTACCTCGCCCGCAGGCGCGAGTTCCGGACCGAACGGCTGTCCGGCCTGTTCGCCCAGCTGAGCAAGGCCGATCAGGACGCTCTCGCGGCCGCCCTGCCGGCCATGAACGCGCTGGTCAGCATGCAGCGCGATGAGCAACTCAGGCCGGCCGACAGCACCGGATCCGCCGTTCGAACGGAGCATTGATGAGCGGGACTGTAGCCAGCCCCTTCCGGCAGCCGAAGGCGGTCTTCGCCGTCGCGTTCGCCTGTGTCGTGTCGTTCATGGGCATCGGGCTGGTCGACCCGATCCTGCCGGCTATCTCACACCAGCTGCACGCCTCGCCGAGCGAGGTAACGCTGCTGTTCACCAGCTATCTGGTGGTGACGGCAGTGGCGATGCTGATCACGAACTTCGTGTCGAGCCGGATCGGTGCCAAGCGGACGCTGATTGCCGGCCTCGTGCTGATCGTGGCATTCAGCGCCGCGGCCGGCGCGGCTCCGTCGATCGGCGGCATCATCGGCTTCCGGGCAGGGTGGGGCGTCGGCAATGCGCTGTTCATCGCGACCTCGCTGGCGGTCATCGTCGCCTCAGCCAGCGGCGGCTTCGCCGGCGCCATCGTGCTGTACGAGACCGCGCTCGGGCTCGGCATCGCAGCCGGACCGCTGCTGGGCGGCGCGCTCGGCGAAATTAGCTGGCGCGGCCCGTTCTACGGCGTAGCCGCGCTCATGGCGATCGCGCTGATCGCGACGATCACGCTTGTCCGGCCGATACCGCTTCCGGCGAAGAAGACAGGGCTGTCGGCCCCGTTCCGGGCGCTGAAGCACCGCGGCCTGCTGACCTTGTCGATCACCGCGCTCTGCTACAACTGGGGCTTCTTCACCCTGCTCGGGTACGCGCCGTTTCCGATGAACCTGAGCCCGATCAAACTTGGCCTGGTCTTCACCGGCTGGGGAGTGCTGGTGGCCGTCTTCGCGGTGTTCGGCGCCCCGCGGCTGCAGGGCAGGTTCGGCATCGCCAGGACCATGTACGCGAACCTGTTCCTGTTCGCCCTCATCATTCTGGTCATCGCGATCTGGACCACTGACCGGGCCGTGCTGATCCCGGCGGTGATCGCGTCGGGCATTGTCTGCGGCGTCAACAACACCATCACCACACAGGCGGTGATGACGATCTCGCCGGTCGAGCGCCCGGTCGCGTCTGCGGCCTATAGCTTCGTCCGATTCATCGGCGGCGGTCTTGCCCCGTATGCGGCGGGCCGCCTTGTCATCGCGCTCAATATCCACGTTCCCTTCTTCATCGCGGCGGGCGCTGTCGCTGCCGGGATCGTCATCCTGACGACCGTGCACCGAATGCTGGCGGATGCCGAACGGGTGCAGGCCGAGCACGTGGCGCCTGAGCCAGCGACCGCCGCGGCTGGCCAGATCGTGCCAGTGCCGTCAGGCGCGTACGGCGGGCGTCACTGCGGCGTCAGTCGCGAGCCTGGCAGCGTCATCCTGGCCGCCGTCGATGACACGCCGCTCGCCAGCCTGGTGACAGAGGCAGCGGCACGGCTGGCCGCGCAGGACAGCCTGACCGTGCACGTCGTGCACGCCCGGGAGGCGGCCGTGGGCGGCGATGTCGCCGTTGACGGCGAGGACCTGGCTTCCGCCCGGGCGCTGGTCCGCCGCGGCCTCGATCAGCTGGCCGCGCACCGGGTTGCTGCCGAGGGCCAGATCCTGCTGCACGCTGCCGACCATGGCGCGGCGGGCCGGATAGTCGCCGACTACGCCAACTCCGTTCGGGCAGCCCTGATCGTGATCGGCGCGGCAAGCCACAGCGGGCTGTCGGCCGGGCTTGACGAGAGCATGAGCCATGAGTTGCTGCGTTCCGCGCAGAGCAACGTCCTGATCGTTAATCCAGATGCACCACTCTCGTTTGCTGCACTGCCGTCGGCCGCCTTGCCGGCGACCGCGTCGAGTTGAAAGGGATGAGGCACATGACAGGCAGGGTCGAAGGGAAAGTCGCGTTCATCACCGGAGCCGCGCGTGGCCAGGGCCGCAGTCACGCCATCCGGCTCGCGCAGGAAGGAGCCGACATCATCGCGGTCGACCTGTGCCGGCAAGTCGACTCCGTGCCGTACCCGATGGCGACACCGGAGGACCTGGAGCAAACCGTCAAGGACGTCGAGGCTCTCGACCGACGGATCGTCGCGACTCAGGCAGACGTCCGGGACTACGATGCGCTGAAAGCGGCGGTGGACGAGGGCGTCGCGGAACTGGGCCGACTGGACATCGTCGCCGCCAACGCCGGCATCTCCTCGGTCGGCCGGGCCGACGAGCTGCCGGAGCAGACCTGGCAGGACATGATCGACACCAACTTGACCGGCGTCTGGCACGCCGCCAAGGCGGCGATCCCGCACCTCAAGGCGGGCGGCCGTGGCGGCTCGATCGTCATCACCAGCTCGGCCGCCGGGCTGATGGCGATGGAGAACATCGGCCACTACGTGGCTGCCAAGCACGGCCTCGTCGGCCTCATGCGAACCCTGGCCCTTGAGCTTGCGCCGTTCAGCATCCGGGTCAACTCGCTGCACCCGACGACCGTCAACACCCCAATGATCCAGAACGCGCCGACCTATGCGCTGTTCCGCCCGGACCTGGAGAACCCGACGGTCGAGGACGCCGCCGAGTCGTTCCTCATGCTCAACGCGCTGCCCGTCAAATGGGTAGAGCCGATCGACATCAGCAACGCGCTGCTGTTCCTCGCCTCAGACGAGGCCCGGTACATCACGGGCGTGACGCTGCCCATCGACGCAGGATGCATCGTCAAGTAACCCAAGGAGACGCAGCATGACTGGACGAGTGGAAGGCAAGGTTGCCTTTATTACCGGAGCGGGCCGCGGCCAGGGCCGCAGTCACGCCATCCGGCTGGCCGAGGAAGGCGCGGACATCATCGCCGTCGACATCTGCCATGACTACGACTCGGTTGGCTACGGGATGTCCACGGAGGCTGACCTGGCCGACACGGTGAAGGCTGTGGAAGCGCTGGACCGGCGCATCGTGGCTCGCAAGGCCGACGTCCGTGACGCAGCCGCGCTGAAGGCCGCAGTCGACGACGGCGTCGCCGAACTCGGATGCCTCGACATCGTCTGCGCCAATGCCGGGATCTGCACGGTTCAGAGCTGGGACGAGGTAACGCCCGCGGTCTGGCAGGACACTCTGGACACCAACCTGACCGGGGTGTGGAACACCATGGTTGCCTGCGCCCCGCACTTGATCGCGGCCGGCGGCGGCTCGATCATCTGCACCAGCTCGACGGCGGGGATCAAGGGCCTGCCGTTCCTCGCGCCCTACGTGGCCGCGAAGCACGGCGTCGTCGGGATCGCCAGGACCATGGCGAACGAGCTCGCAGCGCACCGCATCCGGGTCAACACTGTGCACCCGACCGGCGTGCAGACGCCGATGGTCGAGGGCCTAGGCGGCCTCAACCCGCTCATCGAACGGGACCAGAACCTCGGGCCCATCTTCATGAACACGCTCCCGGTCGAGTCCGTGGAGGCGCGCGACATCAGCAACGCGGTGCTGTTCCTGGCATCAGACGAAGCGCGGTACATCACCGGGCTCGAGTTCACCGTCGACGCGGGCAACACGATCAGGTGAGCGAACGGGTCGAGGTGGGCCGGATCACGCAGGTCCGGGACCGGGTCCGGCACCACCTCGTCGGGCGGGAGCGCGAGCTTGACCTGGTGCTGGCGGCCGTCGCGGCTGGCCGGGACATCGTCCTAGAGGGCCCGCCGGGCACCAGCAAGAGCACGCTGCTGCGCGCCATCACCGCCGAATGGGGCATCCCGCTGGTCTTCGTCGAAGGCAACGCTGACCTGACGCCCGCCAAGCTGGTTGGCCACCACAACCCTGCCAGAGTGCTGCGGGAGGACTACAGCGCAGCCAACTTCGTCGACGGCCCGCTGCTCGAGGCGATGAGATCCGGCGGGTTCCTCTACATCGAGGAGTTCAACCGAGCGCCCGAAGATACCCTCAATACCCTGCTCACTGCCATGGCGGAGCGCCAGATCGCGGTGCCGCGGGCGGGCACAGTCGCCGCGAACCCGACGTTCCGGGTCATCGCGTCGATGAACCCGTACGACAATGTCGGCACGACCCGCTTGTCGACCTCGGTGCACGACCGGCTGTGCCGGCTCGCGGTGAGCTACCAGGACGCCGATGCTGAGCGCGGCATCGTGGCACTGCGCGCGCCGCTGCCGGGCCGGCCAGCTGAGCTGTACGAGCGGCTCGTCGCTGACGCAGTCGCGGTGACGCGGGCCACCCGGGATCGGGACGACGTCCGGCAGGGGAGCAGCGTCCGCGGCGCCATCGACGTGACGCTGGTCACCGGTCAGCTGCTGGAACTCGCTGACGTGACTGCTGGGGACGACAAGCGTTACCCGGAGATCGTCTACGACGCTATGGTCGTCGCGCTGTCCGGCCGGATCTTCCTGGACGAGACGGTGGACATCACGCCAGAGGCGGTACTGCGGCAGATCTGGGAGGACCGGTTCATCCTGGAACCCGCCGCCGCTGCTCCTGGTTGAAGAGCAGTCGCGGCTGACTCGCCGGTCCGCCGGACGCTGCAGTCGCTGAAGCCGCTGCGCCGTAAGCCCAAGGTCCTGGACGAGCAGCCGCAGCTCTTTGCGCCTGCCAGGGGCGGCGCAGGCGGCTTCGTGCTCGCGGGATCGCCCAGCCGTAACGGAGCAAGCGGGCCGGGCAGCAGCAGCCCGGCGCTGACGTCGGAACTCGGCACGCTGCTGACCGAGGTGCCAGCCGACGGCATTCTCGACCCGGAGACAGTGCGGCGCGCCCGCCAGATTGCCGCACGGCTGGCTGTGCCGCGGCCGCGGCGCGACATCAGCGCCCGGCGCGGCACCGGTCAGCTCGCCAGCGTCCGGTACCGCGGCGGCTCCGACGACATCGACCTGGACCTGACCATCGACCAGCTCGTCGAGCACCCGGTGCCTGATGACGATGACATCATCGTGCGTGAACGGGTGCGCACGAGGCGCAGCGTGGTGCTGCTGGCCGACGTGTCGGGATCGATGCGCGGCGAGCGGGTCAGGACGGCCGCAGCCACGGTAGGCGCTCTCGCCGCCGAACTGGCCCGCGATGACCTCGCCGTCGTCGCGTTCTGGTCAGATGCGGCGGTGCTGTGCCATCTCGGTCAGCACGTCCCGGCTCAGCAGCTCCTCGACGTCATGCTTCGCATCCCAGCCAGAGGGCTGACCAATATCGCGTTCCCGTTGCAGGCTGCCGCGCGCGAGCTCGCTGTCGTTCCCGCCCTGGACGCCAGGGTGCTGCTGCTGTCCGATTGCGTGCACAACGCCGGCCCTGACCCCCGCCCGTTCGCGGCCCGGCTGCCGCGGCTCGACGTGCTGCTCGACTCCTCCGGCGAGCAGGACCCCGATCTGGCGCGCGACCTC
>DASXIA010000222.1:0-3344 GCA_036488155.1 Streptosporangiaceae bacterium
ATCACCGGGCCGCAGCCGCCAGCACAAGCGCCCGGCGAGGAATCCTCAGCCACCGCCTAGCACCGTCGGCGACCAGCACACCAATCCGGTACGAACTTCGGCCGCACGCAGAAGCCGTGATTCGTCCCGGCGCGCCTGTCACCACCCGGCCAGCGACATAGCCAGCTGCCATCTTGGCCAGGGACAAGCGCGACAGGTGATGCCTGGCAGGTGGATCCGGGGATAAGACGTCCGGGGGCGAGGCGAGCGCCTTCCGCTGGTGCGGTCACGGGCGTGGCTGAAAGTACCCGATGGCTCCAGGACCTGCAGTCGCACTGCCGGACTCGGTGACCCGGCGCGCTGCCGCCCCGGGCTTGCTACAAGGGGGACAGACTGATGGCGGGAAACGATGACCGGCTGTTCCTGATCACGGGAGCAACCGGGAAAACCGGAACCACCAGCGTGCACCTGCTGCTAGAGCGCGGGCACCGGGTGCGCGCACTCGTGCACCGGCAAGACGACCGCTCCGCGGCGCTGGCTACGGCCGGTGCCGAGATCGTCACCGGCGACCTGCTGAACTTCCACCAGGTGAGCTCGGCCATGCGAGGAGTAACCGGGGCGTACTTCACCTACCCGATCGCCCCCGGTTTGCTTGAGGCCACCGTGATCTTCGCGCAGGCCGCCGCCGAGGCCGGCGTCAGGTCAGTCGTGAACATGTCGCAGGTCTCGGCCCGGCGGGAAGCCGTCAGCAACGCGGCACGGCAGCACTGGCTCGCCGAGCGCCTGCTCGACCGCAGCCCGATCCTGACCGCGCACCTGAAGCCGACGTTCTTCGCCGAATGGCTCATCCTGGGCTGGGCACTGCAAGGCGATCACGGCGTCCTGCGGCTCCCCTTCGGCACCGGCCGCCACGCTCCCATCGCCGGCGAAGACCAGTCCTACGTGATCGCGGCCATCCTGGACAACCCCGAACCACACGACCGCCAGGTCTACCCCCTCTACGGCCCGGTCGAGATGGACCACGACAGCATCGCCCACTCGGTCTCCCGAGCGCTGGGAATCCCGGTCACCTACGACCCCGTCAGCATCGAGCAGTTCGCCGACACCCTGACCAAGGCCGGCCGGTCCCCGCACCTCATCCAGCACATCAGCAACGTCGCCATTGACTACCAGAACGGCATCTTCTCTGGAACCAACAACCTCATCGAGGTCATTGGCAACCGCACACCCCTGACCGTCGAGGAATTCGTCACCAGCAGGAAAGACGCCTTCCAGCGCAACGGCCCGCTCTACGCGCCCGGCGCCCGCGGGCAATGACCGGCGAAGCTATCGGACGAGCTTGCGCACCGCGACCCGCGCCTGATTAAGCGGCTCGAGCAGCGAATACGTCCAGTACGCGCCACCATCCACCAGCCGGAGCTTGGCTCCCCGCGCTCCGGCCGGATGCTGGTAACTGGCAGGCCGGTACCGCTCAAAGTCCTCGTGCATCCGGCCGAAGAACCGGTGCCGCTCCGCCCGCGGCACCAGGCCGGGCAGGCCTACCCGGCCGACGCCGATGCCGGTCGTCTGCAGGACCGTCGTGTAGTGCCAGATCGCTCGCTCGAATATCGCCGCGCGCAATGCGTCGCTGACCGGCTGGCCGGCCGCGTCCCGGCTGGCCAGCGACTCGAAGACCCGGTGGTAAGCGTCGAACACCGCGAACTGGCCAAGGCTGGTCGTCGCCATTGCGGAGCCCTTGCGCTCGCGGCGGTAGCGGTAGCAGACCGCCTCGACCGCGCCGATCACATCGGCGCCGAGCAGCGCGGCACAGGTCACCTGGATGTCCTCGTGAATGCCGCCGGCGAAACTGACACCAAGGCCGGACAGGAAGTCGCGGCGGAATAGCTTGCTCCACGACGTCATCGTCAGGTTGATCAGTTGTGGCTGCTCCTCCAGCGTGCAGCCGTCGGCAGGCACCGCCGGCAGCAGGCTGGCGTACGGATTGGGCTCGGTCCTGCCGCCCGGATACAGGCTCTGCCAGTTGATCAGCAATACGTCGGGCTTGCCCATGGCAAGCGACGCGGTGATCGCGGCCAGCCCGCCATCGGCGACCATGTCGTCGGCGTCGACGAACCATACATACTCGCCCGCCGCCTGCTCGAGCGCGAGATTGCGAGCCTGTCCCTGACCGCCGTTGCGGTCCAGGTGCACGACCCGCAGCCGCGGATCGGCCGTGGCTCGCTGATCCAGGATCTCGCCGCTAGTGTCCGGAGACGCATCGTCGACCGCGATGACCTCGATATCGAAATCGCCGCTCAGGATCGAGTCAAGGCACGCGGGGAGGAACTCGGCGACCCGGTAGACAGGCACGATGACCGAGATTCGCGGCACCCGGGGGGTACTCACCGCGCGTCACCAGGCACAGCGTCACCAGGCACACGGGCGGCCTCACCGGCCGGCCTGTCGCCGACCGGCGGCTGCTCGTCGACGTGCAGGCTGGACGGCCACCAGTTCCACTTGCCGAGAAGCACGACGGTCGACGGGACCAGCAGCGTGCGGACGAGGAACGTGTCCATCAAGATGCCCAGCGCCAGGCCGAGGCCGATATCGCGGATCTGGCTCGCTTGCGACCCGCTGCCGGCCGCGATCGTCAGCACGACGAACGAGCCCGCCAGTACCAGGCCCGCCGAGGTGACCGTCGTTCCGGTGACGCCGACGGCCTTGGCGACTGCCTGCCGCAGCGGCAGGCGGTGCGCCTCCTCCCGTATTCGCGTCATTACGAGGATGTTGTAATCCTCGCCGAGCGCTAGCAAGAAGATAAACATCAGGAACGGCATGAAGAAGACCAGGCCGCCGCTGCCGCCGAGCTTGACGAAGATAAGCACGGACAAGCCGAGGGCGGCCAGGTACGAGACGCCGACCGAGGCGATCAGGTACAGCGGCGCGACCAGGCTGCGCAGCACGAGCGCCAGCAGAATCCCGATCGCGATAATCGCGACAGGGATGATGTGCTTCAGGTCGCTGACCGAGACGTGGCTGATGTCGTAGAGGGCGGCCGCCTCGCCACCGACGCCGGACGCCTCCGCTCCGACGGATTTCTGAATCGCGGTCGTCGTTGCCCGGATGGACGGCACCTCGTTCATTGCTTCAGTGCTGCCCGGGTCGTACTTGAGCCCCGTCGAGAACTGCACGGTCCTGCCGTCCGGGCTGACGTAGTTCGCCGTAACCCGGTAGAGCTGGTAAGCCTCCTCCGGAATCCGGCCGTGATCCAGCGCTGCGGCAGACGGCGTGGCCGGCAGCTTGCCGGCCGGACCGAGCGCGCCGCACAGCCCGGAGAACTGCGAAGCCGTGAGCGTGATCCTGCCGACCGGGTTGAGCGGGCCGGT
>DASXIA010000227.1:0-25266 GCA_036488155.1 Streptosporangiaceae bacterium
AGGACCCCTACATCGTGTCCGGCAATTCCGAGGAACTGCAGCCCGGACACGCGTTCTCGATCGAGCCGGGCATCTACCCTGGCCCGCACGGGGCGCGGATCGAGGACATCGTCGTGTGCACCGCCGGTGGCTGCGAGCAGCTGAACAAGGTCAGCCGCGACCTGATTGTGGTAGGCGGGTAGTGGCCGGTGTCGAGCGGGAAGTCAGGGACGACACAACGGCGGCCCTGTTCGACCTGACCCGGCAGATCGCGGCGGACGAGCTTGCGCCGAAGGCCGCTGCCGCGGAGCACGAGGGCAGGTTCCCGCGGGAGGTATTCGCCACGCTGGGTAAGGCAGGATTGCTCAGCCTGCCGTATGCCGAGGAGCTGGGCGGCGGCGGCCAGCCGTACGAGACCTACCTTCAGGTCGTGGAGGAGCTGGCAACCGCATGGCTAGCCATCGGGCTCGGCGTCAGCGTGCATACTCTGACCTGCTTTCCGATCGCCACTGCCGGCACTGCGCAGCAGCGAGAGCGGTGGCTGCCCGGCATGCTCGGCGGCAGTCAGCTCGGCGCGTACTGCTTGTCCGAACCGGGCAGCGGCTCAGATGCCGCGGGCCTGGCAACCAGGGCGGTCGCTGACGGCGACGAGTTCGTGATCAACGGTATTAAGGCCTGGATCACGCACGCGGGCCATGCCGACTTCTACACACTATTCGCGCGGACGTCGGGTGATTCAACTGCGCCGGACCGGGCCAAGGGCATCAGTTGCTTTCACGTTCCATCCGGTACGCCTGGTGTGTCGGCCGCACCGCCGGAGCACAAGATGGGCATGCGCAGCTCGGCGACGGCGCAGCTACGGTTCGAGTCAGCCCGGGTGCCTGCCGGGCAGCTGATCGGCGAGCCGGGGCTGGGTTTCCAAGTCGCGCTGGCCGCACTGGATGCGGGCAGGCTCGGGATCGCTGCCTGCGCAACCGGTGTCGCTCAGGCAGCACTGGACTGCGCCGTCGGCTACGCGCGCCAGCGGGTCCAGTTCGGCCGGCCAGTGATCGACTTTCAGGGCCTGCAGTTCATGCTGGCGGACATGGCGACCGCCGTCGCGGCGGCTCGAGCTCTGTATCTCGCCGCCGCGCGGCGCAAAGATGCTGGGCAGCCGTACGGGCAGCAGGCAGCCATGGCCAAGCTGCTGGCCACTGACACAGCGATGCGGGTAACCACTGATGCTGTCCAGGTTCTCGGCGGGTACGGCTACGTCGAGGACTTCCCGGCCGAGCGGCTGATGCGCGAGGCCAAGGTGCTGCAGATCGTGGAAGGCACCAACCAGATCCAGCGGATGGTGATCGGCAGGGCGCTCGCCCGGCCGGCCTGAGTCAGGCACCGGCCGAGCCCGGCCGGTGCCTTTCGCTCGCTAACGGACACGCGTTACACGGTGCAGCCAGGGCCGCTAACCCGTCCGCACGACCTCATACAGAGGGGGACTGCAAGGGGTTATGCCAGGGCGGGAAGTAGCCGATCCGGCGTGCGGGCCACGACGCCTTCCCACGGGCCGAGTGCCGCGTTGTCAGGCCCCCGGTCCTTCCAGTCAGGACCGGAGCTTGTCAGCAGGACCTCGCCGGCCGCAGCCGGGAGCCTGGCCGGCCGGCCGGAGAAGTTCGCGGCGACGACCAGCTGGCCCACCCGGTAAACCCATTGGTCCGGTGGGGCTGCCAGGACCTCCAGGTGGGGTATTTGGCCGGCCAGTTCGGTACGGCGGAGCGTGAGCAGCCGCCGGGTCAGCCAGAGCGTCGAGCCGGTGCCAGCACGCTGGTCCGCGACATTTACCGCGGCTGGGCCGATTGGCAGCCATGGGCGCACGCCGTCGCCGGTGAAGCGACCGGACGGCGAGCTGTCCCACCGCATCGGCGTCCGCGCGCGGTCCCTGTTGCCCTGCGGATTCTGCCCGCCGAGGGTCATAACGTCGCGCTGCAGTCCGGCGGGCACGTCCACGTCGGTCATGCCGATCTCATCGCCGTAATACAACACGACAGTGCCGGGCAGCGTCGACAGCACTAGTAGCGCGAGCCTGGTCCGGGCGTCGTCGCGGGCGCACCAGCGGGTGGGGAAGCGGCCGATATCGTGGTTGGAGGCAGTCCACACCGGGCACGCGCCTGGCGGTAGCGCAGCCAGCGTCTGTGTCACGACGTCGGCGAGGCCCGGCATGCTGAAGTCAGCAAACGCCGCCGGGAAGTTAAACGCGAGCTGCAGTTCGTCGTCATCACCGTAATAAGACGCTAGTCGGCTGAGGTCGCCGACCCAGGTTTCGCCGAGCAGCAGTTTCGCGGGCGAGTAGCCCTCGGCGATCTTGCGCCAGTCCCGGTACACGCTGTGCGTGTCCGGGCGGTTAGCGTTGTAGACCGGCCGTAGCCCGAAGCGTCCCTCCATCTTGCTGCTACCCGGCGGCAACGCGGGGTTGTCACGCAGGTCGGCATCCTTGTAAAGACCGTGCGCGACATCGATGCGAAAGCCCGCAATCCCGCGGTCGAACCAGAACCGCAGGATGTCGCGGAACTCCGCGTGCACTGACGGCAGCCACCAGTTCAGGTCCGGCTGGCCAGGGAGGAAATTGTGCAGGTAGTACTGGCTCGTCGCTGCGTCCCACTGCCATGCTGACTGCCCGGTCGCATCAAGCCAGTTGTTCGGCGGCCCGCCGCCCGGCGCCCGATCGGCCCACACGTAGTAATCGCGATGCTCGGCATCTCGCGACGACGCGGCGTCGACGAACCACGGATGAGCCGAGCTGGTGTGATTGGGAACCAGATCGAGCAGTACCCGGATGCCACGCACGGCGGCTGCGGCGACCAGTGCGTCCAGGTCGTCGAGGTTTCCGAGTTCGGGGTGCACTCCGGTGTAGTCGCTGACGTCATAGCCCCAGTCCTGGTCTGGTGACGGCATGGTGGGCGACAGCCAGATGCCATCAACGCCCAGCCAGCTCAGGTGGTCCAGTCGCTCGATGATGCCGCGCAGGTCGCCGTACCCGTCCCCGTTGCTGTCGCGCCAGGACCGGACGTAGAGCTGATACAGCACGGCACCATGCCACCATGGACTGTCCGCCACGTCATCCTCTCCTGAAAGCGCTGGTTACCGGAACGAGCCCGCGGTCAGCCCGGAGATGATCCGCCGCTGCGCGATCAGCACGATCAGTGCGATCGGCAGCGTGATGATCACAACCATCGCATCGATGAGGTTGTAGTACGTCTGGTACTGGCTCTGTCCCAGGTTCATGATTGCCAGCGGCGCGGTGTACTTGGTCGGGCTGGAAACGAACATGAGCGCGAGCAGGAAGTCGTTCCAGCAGAAGATGAACCCGAGGATGGCGACGGTGAAAATGCCCGGCACCGCGACCGGCACGATGACCCGGCGGAACGCTTGCAGCCGGGTGGCGCCGTCGACGATCGCAGCCTCCTCGAGTTCGCGCGGGATCTGGCCGAAGAAGCCGGTGAGGAACCAGGTGGCGAGCGGCAGCGTGTAGATGAAGTACACGATCACCAGCCCGGCCAGGTTGTCGAGCAGCCCGATGCTCCGGTAGGTGATGAAGATCGGCCCGACCATCGCGATCACCGGGAAGAACCCGGCGACCAGCAGGAAGCCCATGATCAGCTGCTTGCCGCGGATCGTCGTGCGGGCCAGCCCGTAGCCGGCCAGCGAGGCAATGATGACGGTGAGGATCGTGGTGGACAGCGCGACGATCACGCTATTGAGCAGCGACCGGGCAAACACTGCCTGGGAGAGGATGGTGGAGAAGCTCTGCCAGGTGAGATGCGCCGGGAACAGGCCGGTGGTGCCGGCGCTGATCTCCGGCTGTGTCTTGAGCGCGGTGACCACGATCCAGTAGAACGGGAACAGGCTCACCACGACGAATACGGTGACCATCAAGTAAAAGCCGGACCAGCCGGCGGCTTTGCGGGCGCGCATCCGCCGCCTGGCCGCTGTGGCCGCCGGGAGAACGCTTGTTAGAACCGCCACGTGACCTCCCTTCCGGTTACACGTTCTGTTCGGCGCGGAACGCCGTCACGTAAATCGCCGCGATGATCAAGGACATCACCATCAGCGCCACCGAGATCGCCGCGCCAAGCCCGTAGTTTTCCTCGCTGTTCATCGCGAACCAGTTCTGGTACGCGAGCACCTGAGTCGAATCGCCCGGGCCACCGTTGGTCATCGCATAGACGATGTCGAAGATCAGAAACGACGACAGCGTCCGGAAGATCAGTGCGACCATAATGGCCGGCTTGAGCATCGGCAGAGTGATCCGCCGGAACGTCCGGATCGTGCCCGCGCCATCGATCTTGGCTGCCTCGTAGACATCGCGCGGGATCACCTGCAGTCCGGCGAGCAGCAGCAACGCCATGAACGGGGTGTTGCGCCACGCGTCGGCGATCAGGATCGCTCCCCACGCTGTCCAGGTCTGCCCGAGCCAGGTGGTGTGCGCCAGCGGCAGGTGCAGTTCGGTCAGGATGTAGTTCACGAACCCGTTCTGCGGATCGAACATCGACTTCCACAGCAGCCCTGACACGACCGTGGGCACGGCCCAGGGGATCAGGATCGCCGCGCGGACGATGCCGCGGCCGACGAATTTCCGGCTCAGTGCCAGCGCCAGCGCCAGCCCGATGACGAATTCGACCGCCACCGACACGGCGGTGAACCCGAGCGTGCGGTACAGCGATGGCAGGAACTGACCGCCGGTAAACATCTGGCTGTAGTTCCGGAAACCGGCGACGTTGCCGAAGGTGGTGGGGAACAGGTAGTCGGCGTTGTGGAACGAGTTCCACAAGTTGTAGACCAGCGGGAACGCCGTGATCGCGGCCAGCACGATCACCGCCGGCGCGACCAGTCCGTACCCGAACCGGCGGTCCCGCGCCGCCAGGCTGTAGCTGCCCTGGCGGCGGGGCCTGCCGGTCACTGGCGCGGCCGCGTCCGGCCCCCCAGGCGGGGCCAGACCGGCTGGCCCCGCCGGAAGCGCAGGTTCTGGGCCTGCGGTCACGCCTGGCTCACCCGCCCGACGCCACGGTAGCCAGCAACTGCTTGACTGTCGGGGCGGTTGATGACAGAGCGGCTGACGCGGTGGAACTGCCGCTCAGCACCGACGAAATCATGACCTGCAGCTGGCTGGAAATCTGCGTGTAGACCGGGGTAACCGGGCGCGGCGTCGCCGCAGCGTAGACGGCCTGCTCCTGCTTGAAGAACGGCGCGGCGGCATACAGCTGCGAGTTGTAGGCCGACTTCACCGATGGCGGGTCGCCAGCCGAGATGGCGCGGGCGTCCTGCGCGGAGTCGCTGCTCAGGTACTGGATAAACTCCCAGGCTGCCGCCTGGTGCGTGCTCTTGGCGTTAACCGCCAGGTCGTCGCCGCCGAGCGACGCCTGCGCGCTCCCGGTCTGGCTCGGGAAGGGCACCCAGCCGGTCTTGCCGAAGACAGGGTTGCAGCCTGGCTTGCAGCCCGTGCCGTCCGACAGCGCGAAGATGTACGGCCAGTTCAGCGCGAACGGGGTCTGCCCGGACAGCCAGGCGTCTTGCACCTGGGACTCCTCCCAAGTGGAGACCGCGCTTGGCGCGATGTGGTACTTGTGAATCGCGTCAGACATGAAAGTCAGGACGCTGGCGTTGGCGGACGTATCGATGTTGCTGAGGACGGACGGCGAGAGCTGGCCGCCCATGCTCTGGAACGCGGTCACCGCGCCCTCATACTTGTCGCCCTCGAATGCTAGCCCTTCCTTGAGCGAGTGATCTTTCTTCATTGCCGCCTGGGCGTCGCTGACCAGCGCCGCCGTGGTGGTCGGTGGGGTCTTGATCAGATCGGTCCGGTAGTACAGCCCCTCGGCGTTGATGAACCACGGGATTGCGTAGACGCCGCCCTTGTACTGCCCGGTAGCCATCTGACCGGGGAAGTACGCGCTGGTGTCCGGGTGGAACTTGGCCAGGTTGGCGAGCCAGCCGGACTGCGCGAACTGAGCCGGCCAGATCACGTCTGAGGTGATCACGTCCGGCGTGCTGGAGCCCGCGGTAAACCGCTGGGAAAGCTGCTCGAACGCGACGTCCGAGGTCGGGGAAAGGCTCAGGATCTGCACTTTGATGTTCGAGTGCAGCTTCTCGAACGCTTTCACCGCCGTCATCGTCGCGGTCCCCTCGGAGCCGAGACCCTGGGTAGCGAACACGATCGTCTGCTTGGCGCTGGCCGGCACCTGCTTGCCGGCCGCGCCGGAAGGTGAGCTGCTGCCGCAGGCCGCCAGCGCGATGGCGCCTGTGGTCGCGACGGCAGCGACGCACAAGCCCCGTCGCGATCCTGGCCAGGAAATCCGGCGTGGCGTGTCTCTTCGCATATTCTCTCTCCTTCGATTGAGCCTGATCGGTGATCAGCGGGGGTGGCCATTAGTCGGAGCGGATGATCTGCCTGAGCTCTTGGGTGAGTCCGGTGAGCGTCGCGCCCACGGACTGTCGCTGCGCCAGCGCCTGGTGCACGGCGCTGGATACGGCAAGGCTGAACTGGTTGTAGTTGACGATGGCCGGGCGTGGCCGAGCGGTCAGGATGGCCTGCTTGAGCACCGGCAGGAACGGGAAGCGCCGGACCAGGAACGGCTGGCTGTACAGCGAGGTCCAGACCGGCGGCAGGGCTGAGCGCAACAGCACTTGGCGCTCGCTGCTCATGCTCGTGAGAAACTTGATGAACGCCAGGGCCGTCGCGGGATGCGGCGCGTAGGCGCTGATGGCAAGGTCGGCACCGCCGAGCGTGCTGGAGCCCGGGCCGCGGCGCCCTGGCAGCGCGGTAACCGCGAACTTGCCGGCGACCTTGTTGCCCGGCGAGGGTTCGCTCGCCTGGCCGTAGACATATGGCCAGTTGCTGAGGAACAGCAGTTTCCCCGCCTCGAACGCCTGCCGCGAGTCTTCCTCGTTCCAGCCGAGCGCAGCCTGGGGTATCCACCCGTGCCGCAATCCGCTCACCAGGAAGTCCAGCGCGCGAGTTGCCTGCGGGCTATTCACGGTCACCGCGGTGCCGTTAGGCGACAGCAGCGAACCGCCGGCCGACTGTACCCCTTCGGCGAAGTTGACGGTCAGGCCCTCATATGCCTGCAGCTGGGTGCCATAGCCGTCCAGCCCGAATCTCGGCGCGACCGTGCGGGCCAGCCGCGATAGCTGTGCCCACGTTCCCGGTGGTTTGACTCCGACCGCCCGCAGGATGTCGCTCCGGTAGTACAGCAATGTGGCGTTGCTGGTGAACGGCACCGCATATAGGTGTCCTTGGTAGCTTGCGGTCGCGACCGCGGGCCGCAGGAAATGGCTAAGGGGGAAGGCTCTGGCGCTGATCGGAGTGATCCAGCCGCTGCTGGCGAATTCAGCGGTCCAGATGACGTCCAGGCTCATCACGTCGTACACAGTGCTATGGGCTTGCAGATTGGCAACGAGCTGGGCGTGCTGGTCGTCGGCGTCGTCGGGCAGGTAGATCGCTGTGACCTTCTGCGTCGGGTGCTGCCGGTTCCACTCAGCTATCAGCGGCCGGAGGTAGCCGGTGTCGACTTTGCCGGTGGCGAACGTGATCGGCCCGGTTGCGCTGACCCTGGCTGGCGCAGCAGCGCCAGTGGCGGGAACTCCGCTCCCGGCTGGGCCGGCGGTGGCAACCAGCGAGCACCCGCCGAGGGCCAGACATGTTGCGGCAAAGCTCGCGACGCGCTTCATGGGCTGCGCCTGACCTGCTGCACGGGGGTCTGCCTTCTGCCAGCGGTCACGGTCGGCTAGCTAATAGCACCGGCATGTTACCCCGGAGTTAATTTGCCGGCCGACCAGTACATGCTTGTTATATACGTCGGTTAGGTAGGAGTCAACGAACATCTGTGCATACGTGAACGGCCGACGAGAAGGACCGCAAGAGGCAGTGCGGCCCGCCGGTGCCGTATGCGAACATGATGGTCAACGGCAGGAAGGGGCAATCTTATGCGAATGCCGTTGCTGGCGCTCCTGGCGAAGGAGCCGGCGCACGGCTATGAACTGAAGAGTCAGCTTGAGCAGATCTTCGGCGAGGCGTACCCGGCACCCAACATCGGCCAGATCTACGTGACGCTGCAGCGGCTGGAGCGGGACGGCTTGGTCCGGAGCCAGGATGTGGTGCAGGTGACCCGGCCGAACAAACGCGTCTACGAGCTCACCGACGCTGGCCGCGAAGCCGTGATCCAATGGATAGACAAGCCCAGCGAAGGTCCCCGGATACGGGACGAGTTTTTCATGAAGCTTGCGCTCAGTCCGGTGGCGGGCACCTCCGATCGCCTCGGCCTGATCAACCGGCAGCGCCGTCACTATCTATCTCAGCTTCGCAGCCTGTCGGAGCTAGCTGTCGCTGCCGACCGGCGGATACCAAGGCTGCTGATCGAGGGCGCCATCCTGCATTTGCAAGCCGACCTGGACTGGCTGCAGCGCTGCCAGGAGGACTTCGTGTGACTGGTGGCGACGGGCAGCAAGTGCTACGGACGGTCAACCTGACCAAAGCATTTGCTGGCGACGGCGTCGCGGTTACCGCCGTGCGCGGCGCCGACCTGGAGCTCGAGCACGGTGAGTTCGCAGCCATCACCGGCCCGTCGGGCGCTGGCAAGTCGACGCTGTTGCATATGCTCGGCGGGCTGGAGCGGCCGAGTAGTGGTGAGATCTGGCTGAACGGCCAGCGGGTGGACCAGCTGAGCCAGGCGAGATGGGCGATACTGCGCCGCCGCCACATTGGCTTCGTGTTCCAGTTCTTCAACCTCGTCTCGAACATGACGGTGGCCGACAACGTGGAGCTGGCGGCGATTATGGGCGGGGCTAGTCGTAAGCAAGCCCGGGCCAGGCGTGAGGAACTGCTCGGCGAGCTGGGGCTGGCGGGCAAGGCACACGCGGCACCTGCCCGGTTGTCGGGCGGTGAGCAGCAGCGCGTCGCGCTTGCCAGGGCCATGGCGAACAGGCCGCTGCTGCTGCTGGCAGACGAGCCCACCGGCAACCTGGATAGCGCCGCGAGCCTGGCCGTGCTCGCCCTGCTTGGCCGTGTTCATGCGGACGGTCAGTCCATCTTGCTGGTCACGCACGACTTGCGGGTGGCAAGCGCGGCGGACCGGGTCATCAGCCTGTTTGACGGGATGGTAGTGGACGATGCGCCGATGACCGCGCAGCGCCATCCGACGCCACTGCCAGACGTGCTCAAACTGCGAGGCTGACGGATGCGCGCGATGGCCCGCTGGATCCGCGCGGACCTGCGGGCGAGTACTGCGCGCGCCGTGGTCGTCGCAGCTATGGCAGCGGGCGTGGTCACCGCTCTGCTGCTGTCGGCGGGCCTGCTCCAGGGCGCCACGAATCCTTGGCAGGGTCTGTTCACGGCGACCAAGGGAGCCCAGGTCTGGCTCCATTTGTCGCCCAGCACGGACGTTCGCAAGCTACCGTCGCAAGTCGCCGGCATCCAAGCCATCGCCGGTCCGTATCCGGCCACCGCAGCGACCGTGGCGGCCGGCGGCCAGCGCACCAGGGTTGAGCTGCGGGCGATGGGTCCGCGGCTGCCGCCTATCGGCAGGCCGCTGCTAGTGTCCGGCCGCTGGCTGGCGGCGGGGTCACTCACCGGCGTTGTGCTCGAGGCCACGTTTGCGCAGGCGATTCATGCCGACGCTGGCGGCACCCTGGTGCTCGACAACGTGGACGGGACGGCTCGCGTCCGCGTCCGCGTCGTCGGCATCGCGCAGACGGCAGACCAGGGCTTCTACCCGGATCAGACGCCCGGCCTGATCTGGGTGCTGCCCGGCTTGCTGCGCCAGGTCGAGCCGAATGCCGGTCATACCGAGGAGGTCGTCGGGCTGCGGATCGCCAATCCGGCGGCTGCCAGCCTGGTCGTGCAGCAAGTCGTCACCCAGCTCGGCAGCAGCTCCGTCGGGACGGTGTCGACGTGGCAGCAGGTGCAACAGTCCATGGCACGCCGAGACCCGCTGCTTGGCTTGCTGCTCGCCCTGTTCGGCCTGATGGCGCTCGGAGCCGCTGTGCTGGCCATCGTCAACGTCACCAGCGGCCGGGTGCTGCTGCAGACTGCCGACCTCGGGATGCTGCAGACGCTCGGCTTCACCCCGGTTCAGGTCATGACCATGCTCACCGCCGAGCATGCGCTGCTCGCCGGGTGCGGGATCGCAGCCGGGCTGCTCGCAGCGCGGCTGCTGATGCCTGCCCTGCTTGGCGGCGTGCCCGGTGTCAGCGCGGCTGCCGCTACGGTGCCGGGCGGCTGGGCAGCTGTTATCGTGGCCGGCTGCTTCGGCGCGGTGCTGCTGGCGACGGCCGCACCGGCCTGGCAAGCCGGCCGGGTTCGGCCGATTGCCGCCGTCCGGGCAGTGCCGCCCCGCGGTCACCTGTCACGTATCGCCAGCATCGCGATGGCGGCACGGACGCCGCCGGCGTTGGTGCTCGGTGCCAGATCCGCGTTCGTGCGCAGGCTGCCCGCGGCGCTGACCATTTGCGGACTGGCTATTCCGATCATGATGATTACCATTGGGCTCGGCTTCTGGTCCACGCTCGATGAGGTCCAGCGGCACCCTGCTGACATCGGGCTCGCGGCGCGGGTCACTGTGAGTCCTGGACCGCTGACGACGGCACAGACAGTCCGGCTGATCCACGCCGACACGCAGGTGCACAGGGCCTACACCTGCGTGCTGGCGGAGGCGCTGGTACCGGGAGAGACGACTACCATCACGACGCTCGGCATGGGCACATCGCGTCAGCCGTATCCCTTCCACGTCGTGCAAGGCCGGCTGTACCACGCTCCGGAGCAGGCAGTCGCGACCGCGGCGCTGCTCAGCACGCTAAGGATCAAGGTAGGCCAGTTCGTCCGGATGTGGTTCGGCGGCGTCCCGGTCACCTTTCATATCGTTGGCCGGATCATCGACCCGCAATACGGCGGTCAGCTGCTGGCGTACGGCCGGGACACGCTGGCCGACGAGGGGGCGGCGGCACCAATCGGCTTCTACAGCCTGGTCTTGCGGCCCGGCGTGAGCCCTAGGGCGGCCGTCGCTGCCTTGATGCGCGCGTCGGGGCGACGGCTCGACGTGGCCGAGGTTCCAGACCCGGCCGATCAGCTGGGCATCGTGCGCGGCGCGGTTGCCGCACTGATCGCGGTGCTCGCTGTCATCGGGCTGACCAGTCTGCTGACGACTTCTCTGCTCGGCTACCGCGATCAGCTCAGGGACGTGAGCGTGCTGCGGGCGATGGGGCTAACTCCACTCCAGGTCCGCGCGGCGCTCATGACGCGCACGACAGTGCTGGCGCTGATCGCGGTCGGCATCGGCACTATCGTCGGGCGCGTGTTCAGCGTCCCTCTCATCAGCGCGGTATCCCGGCTGTACGGCCTGGGCGCTGGCATTGGCAGCCCGCCCTCCGCCTGGGCGCTGGCTGCCGCGGTAGGGCTCGCGGTCGGCGCGGCCGCTGTCACGGGGATACTGCCGTTCCGCACACCCGGCAGGCTGCCGGCCGTGACGATACTGGGTCCCTGAACGCCCTGATCGCCTGCGGCGGCCGGCAGCCTGGCTGAGTCCGGCGCGACCTGAGAACCTTTGGCTGGCGCGACAGTTAGGAATTCGCGGGATGGCCGACGGCCAAACCGCTCGCCGGGTCGAAGAACTGCAGGTTGGACGTATCCACGGCGAGAGCGGCGGCCGCTCCGGGCTTGATACCGCTGCGTGCGGCGACGCGTGCAGTCCACATCGTCTTGTTGTCGGCGAGCGGGATCGCCTCGTCGTCGTCCTCGCCTGCCCGCGCGTCGGCGATGCTGGCGTGCTGTACCGGCGGCGTGTCGATCGCGAAGATGACGTGAATCTCGCTGCCGAGTTCTTCGGTGACGCTGGACTGGATATTAATCCGTGGCCAGGACGGCTCGGCGAAGCTGGCGTCCTCGAAGTCGGACGGCCGGACGCCCAGGATCAGTTCTTTGTCGAAATAGCCGTCGAGCCCGGGCTTGGCCGATAGCAGCGCCTCGCTGACAGCGAGCCGGTGGCCGGCGAAAACGACGGCCGGGCCGCCGTCGCGGACGAGCCGCGCGCTGGCGAAGTTCATCGCCGGCGAGCCGATGAAGCCAGCCACGAAGAGGTTGACCGGCGAGTTGTACAGCGTTTGCGGCGCATCGACCTGCTGCAGCTTGCCGTCGCGGAGCACGCATACGCGCTGGCCGAGCGTCATTGCCTCAACCTGATCGTGCGTCACGTAGACGGTCGTGACACCGAGCCGGTCGTGCAGCTGGGACAGCGATGCCCGCATCGAGACCCGGAGCTTGGCGTCCAGGTTGGACAGCGGCTCGTCCATGAGGAACGCCTGAGGCTCGCGCACGATCGCCCGGCCCATAGCGACGCGCTGCCGCTGGCCGCCGGACAGTGCGGCTGGCTTGCGCTTGAGGTACTCCTCCAGCCCGAGCATCTTGGCCACCTCGGCGACGCGTCGCTTGATGTCCTCCTTGGGCGTCTTACGCTGCTGAAGGCCGAATGCGAGGTTCTGCTCGACCGTCATGTGCGGGTAGAGCGCATAGTTCTGGAACACCATCGCGATATCTCGGTCCTTCGGCGGCAGGTCATTGACAACCCGGCTGCCGATGCTGATGGTGCCGGCGGTGATTTCCTCGAGGCCAGCGATTGAGCGCAGCGCAGTGGACTTCCCGCAGCCGGAGGGCCCGACAAGGACCATGAACTCACCATCGGTGATGTGCAGGGTCAGACCGTCGACCCCTTTCACGCCGCCCGGGTAGACCTTGTCGACCTCGTCAAGCACGATCTGCGCCATGCATCCTCCGTCGCATCGCCAGTGCGGCCCGTCCGGGCCGCTTTTGCCGGAGCGTACCTGCCGGCCCGGCCAGTGGCTATGCAGCGGAAGGTCATGTTACGGGAGTGTAAGGCCGTTATCGTGTCGTTACATATCAAGCTGGCGGCGAGGGCCGGAGGGCACGTTAACGTTGCCGGGTGGAGGAGATCAACGCGAGGATCATTTCGCTGCTCGCGGCAGACGGCCGGATGAGTTTCACCGAGCTCGCCCGGCACACCGGATTGTCGGTGTCCGCCGCTCAGCAGCGGGTCCGCAGGCTGGAGCAGCGCGGCGTGATCAAGAGCTACAGCGCCGTTATCAGCGCGGAAGATATTGGCCTGCCGCTCACGGCGTTCGTGTCAATCAAGGCCTTCGATCCCGCGGCACCCGACGACGCGCCCGAGCGGCTGGCGCACCTGGCGGCCATCGAGGCGTGCCATAGCGTTGCCGGGGAGGCCAGCTACATTCTCAAGGTGCGGGTCGCCTCGCCGCGGGCTCTCGAGGACTTGCTGCAGGAAATCCGTGCAGCCGCGAACGTCTCAACGCACACGACGATCGTGCTCAGTACGCCGTTCGAAAATCGGCCCCCCAGAATTTAGCCAGCCCAGATAACGTCCCTGCCGGGCTGGACGTCTTCGAAAGGGTCCGGAGCGATTCCTTTTCCGCTCTCGCCGGGTCTGCCTGGTTGAGCGGATCGCGCAAGAGAGGATCGCAACTGATGGAAGGCTCGTTGCACCGGGCTCTCCAGGGCACCATGGCCGTCTTGACCAGGGTTCGGCCCGAGGATCTCGACGGGCCGACGCCATGCGCGTCGTGGGATGTCCGGGCGCTCGTCAATCATTTCGTCGGTACCACCCGCTGGTGGGCCGCCACTATCGCCGGGGATGGTGGTGTCGCCGACGCCGACTACGCGGCCGGGGATTTCGTGGCTGCGTATGCGGAGAGCATCCGGATCGCTGTCGCGGCGTTCGGAGCCGACGGTGCCCTGGACAGGACGATCCGGCTGCCGTTCGGCGAGTTCCCTGGCACTGTCTTGCTGAGCCTGGCCACGATGGAGCAGTTCACACATGGCTGGGATCTGGCCCGCGCCATCGGTCAGCCCACGGATCTGGATCCAGGGCTGGCCACCGGACTGCTCAGCCAAGCGAGGCTAGCGATTGCTGATGCCTACCGCGGACCCGACGGCCAGGCCCTGTTCGGGTCCGCCCGCCAGGCTCCTGCCGGGGCGGGACCGGCCGACCATCTCGCCGCCTTCCTCGGCCGCGTGGTGTGAGCCGTGCCCGACAGCGCTGGATTTGTCCAGGACACCGAGCCGTTCCGGCGTGAGCTGCTCGCGCATTGCTACCGCATGCTCGGCTCGATCCAGGATGCGGAGGACCTGGTCCAGGAGACATACCTGCGGGCCTGGCGGTCCTACGGCGGGTTCGAGGAACGGTCCTCGGTGCGTACCTGGCTTTACCAGATTGCCACTAACGGGTGCCTGACCGAACTCGCCAAGCGCAGTCGGCGAATGCTGCCGTCCGGACTGTACGACCCGGAACCGGATCCCGGAGCGTACCCGGAAGAGGCCGGTACAGAGGTGAACTGGCTCCAGCCGGCGCCGGATGCGATGGTGACACCGGATTTGGCCGATCCCGCAGTCATCGTCGCGGCGCGCGAGGGACTGCGGCTGGCGCTCATCGCCAGCCTGCAGTACCTTCCGCCCAGGCAGCGCGCCATCCTGGTCCTGCGGGATGTGCTGGCGTTTCCCGCCACCGAGGTCGCGGTCATGCTCGGCACTACGACTGTCTCGGTCAAGAGTGCGCTGCAGCGTGCTCGGGCGAGCCTGAGGGAACGGGCCCCGGCCGCCGGCCGGATCTCCGAGCCGACTGCGCCGCAAGCCCGCGCGCTCCTCGACCAGTACATCACGGCATTTGAGAATGCCGACTCCGCGGCGTTGGAGCGGCTTCTGATAGAGGACGCCACCCTCGAGGCGACGCCGATGCGTACCTGGTTCGCCGGCCGCAAGACCTGCGTGCCATTCCTGCGCAACCACGTCCTTGGATCGCCTGGTGACTGGCGCATGCTGGCCACCAGCGCCAACGGGCAGCCCGCCGCGGCTGCCTTCACGCGTGACCAGGACGGGAATTACCAGCCGTACGGAATCTGCGTGCTCACCGTCACTAGTGCAGGCATCGGCCGGGTCTCCTCCTTCGGCGACCCGAATCTGGTCACCGTGTTCGGGTTCCGGCCGGACATGGCATAAGTGAAGGACGCTGAACCGACTCCCTCCGGTGCCTGAAACCTGGCGTGAGGTCGGTACTCGAGCAAGCCCGGAGACGGTCACGAGCGTGCCGTGCAGGGCAGCCTCCTGACGGCATGGCGATGGGAGCGATTCCTTTTCCGTTCTCGCCGGGTCTTCCCTGGTGTAGATAAGCCGGCTTTGCCCACGCAAGCTAAGGAAAGAAGCAATCACCATGAGCATCCCCGCGACCATGCGCGCCTTGCAGCAGACGTCGTCGAACGGCCCGCAGGACCTGCACCTGATCACCGACGCGCCAGTCCATATGCCTGGCCCGGGCGAGATCCTGATCCGTGTCACTGCCGCTGGCGTCAACTTCGTCGACATCTCACAGGCCCGTGGCACGTTCCCTGGCGGGCCGCGGCCTCCGTACCTGGCGGGCATCGAGGCGGCCGGCGAGATTCTCGCCGTGGGCGAGACGGTGAAGGGCCTGGAGCCCGGCGAACACGTCATCGGCGCGGGCATCGGAGGCGGCGCCTTCGCCGAGTACATGGTGCTGGCCGCGGCCGCGGCAGTGCCGGTGCCAGCGGGCTGGGCCGATGAGCAGGCGCTCGGCCTTATGGTCAACTGGCCGACCGCGGTGGCTGCGCTTAAGCCGCTGGGCGGTGTCACCGCCGGCCAGATCGTGCTGATCCACGCCGCGGCGGGCGCGACCGGCCAGGCCGCAGTGAAGATGGCCAAACACTACGGTGCGACAGTGATCGCCACCGCCTCACCGGGCAAGCACGAGACGGTGCGCGCCCTGGGCGCCGACTACATCCTCGACTCCCGCGGCGCCGATATCGCCGCCGAGGTGCTGCGGCTGACCGGCGGCACCGGCACCGACCTGGTGCTGGAGTCAGCCGGAGGGGACACCTTCGGCGCGAGCCTGGCCGCGGCTAAGCGGGTCACCGGCCGGGTCGTCGTCTACGGTCTGGCCGGCGGCGACGCCTCGATCACCAACTGGGAGCTGGTCTACAAGCACCAGATCCACGTCGCCGGCCTGAACATCGGCGTGCTGATCCAGGCCGCACCGCAGATCTTCGGCGAGGTGATGGGCGAGCTCTTCGGGCTCACAGCCGCCGGCGTGCTCACCCCGGGCGAGCCCACCGCATATGAGCTCGCCGACGGGCCCAAGGCGCTCGCGGACCTGGAAGCGCGGGCCACTGTCGGCAAGCTGGCCTTGCTGCCCTGATCTCGGACCGATCACACCAAGCAACTGGAGCAGCAGGAATGACCATGAAAGACAAGACGGTCCTGGTCACCGGGGCCAACCGCGGCATCGGGCAGGCACTGGCAGCCGAGGCCCTGGCCAGAGGCGCCCGGCGAGTGTACGCCGGCACCCGCCGGCCGCTTGCCCGCCCAGACGACCGGGTGACGCCCCTGGACCTGGACATCACCAGCACGGCGCAGATCCAGGCGGCCGCCGGCCAGGTCGCGTCACTGGACATGCTGATCAACAACGCCGGCATCGCCCTGCCCGACGACCTGACCGACCCCGCCGCGCTCGAACGCCACCTGGCCGTCAACCTGTTCGGCAGCTACGCCGTGACCCGGGCCTTCCTGCCCGCGCTGATCCGCTCGCGCGGCGCTGTCGTCAACATACTGTCGGTGAACTCCCTCGCCCCCTTGCCGCACATCATCCCGGCGTACTCGGTCTCCAAGGCGGCCGCGTTCTCCCTGACCCAGTCGCTGCGCGCTCTGCTGGCCGCGCAGGGGGTCACGGTTCACGCGGTCCTGCCCGGCCCGGTCGATACCGACATGACAAAAGGACGCAACATCCCCGGCAAGGCCTCCGCGGAATCGGTCGCGCTTGCCATCTTCAACGCGATCGACCACGGGGAGGAGGACATCTTCCCCGACCCGGCCTCAGCGCCCATGGCTGATAGCTGGCGCAACAGCGCGGCCAAGGCGCTCGAGCGCCAGCTCGCACAACTAGGACCCGTCAGCTATCGCGACCAGCCGGGCCAAGGTAGCTAGCCAAGTGCGTCACGATGCGATGGCGAACAGGCGGAGTGCCTCCCCGCCCTGGACCTCGACGCCGTACGGAACGATCGCGGCCGTCCCCCGGTGCGTGGTAGCGGCCGTTGACAGCTCGTCCGTCCTGGTCGCGACAACCGTTGCCCCGTGCAGCAGCGCGTGGTCGATGAACGCGGTATAGGACGTGCCGTCTCCGGTCGGCGGCGCGGCCAGCACGACGTCATCCTCGCTTATCCCGGCGGCGGCGCTCAGCGCTGCCAGTTCCGCGGCAATGTCGAGATGCGTCAGGCCGGCCGGCTGCAACGCCCCTTCTGAGCCGCGGATGTAGGGCAGCAGCGCGAGGTCGTGCGGGCGGGCAGCGGGCGGGTACAGCGAGCCCATGCCGAGCAACGAGCTGAACGGCGTTGCGGCTGGCGCGTCGCCGAACGAGATGACCTGGCGCACCCAGGACTGGTCGGCAGCGGCGATCCCGGCGGTCGCCAGTGGCGGAGCTGTTAGCATCATCCGCGCGCCGCAATCAGCAAGCTGCCCGGCGGTCTCCGCGATCGACAGCTGGGCGCTGACCGGGCACGGGACGCCGCCCGCGGTGCTGATCGCGTGGCAGGCAAGCACGTATGCGGCCGCGTCCGGCACGTACACGCCGACGACGTCGCGAGGCCGCAGCCCGCGCCAGGCCAGCCCGGCGGCGGCGCGCCGAATCGTGCTTGCCATCTCCGCGAACGAGTACGGCTCCCCAGCGTGCGCGGGCACCAGTGCGGGACGGCGGCCGTACCTGGCCGCGCTTTCGACGAGCCGCTGCGTTGCCGTCATCTCGCCGTTCAGGCTTGAACTGGTCACCTGGCCGCGTCCGCCTCCCTGGTGCCGGTCTGCTGTGCTCTGCAAATGACAGTACGCAAGGTGCGCTGCCGCGGACATGGTCAGGAATGTGTAACTGATTATGTATCAGACCCCGTCCGTCCGGCGGACGGACAATGGCCGGATCTCGGGCACCGTCCCGGCAGGCCGGCTGCCGGTCAGATCACCGGACAGCCAGCCATCCCCCTCCGATGGCTGGCCGTACCGGTGACCCCGGGGCCTCAGGCATTACGTTAGGTAAATCGTGACTTGCATACATCGGCTGAATTGCCCATTCCGGTATGCATACCGGTCAGGAAACTGTGTAGATGGACCAGGCAAGGCCCGGGTCCGCCTAGTTGCCCGGCCGCGGCATCTCAGGGTCCCGGAAGTCAGCTGCGGACCGCCCGTCAGCCGTCCAGGCGGCCACTTGCGCGCGTGAGCTGAGCCCGAGCTTGCCGAGGATGTTCGCGACGTGCCGGGCTGCGGTTGCCGGGCTGATGACCAGTTCGGCGGCGATAGCGCGGTTGGACAGGCCGCGTGTGATGAGTGTCGCGACCTGTCGTTCCCGCGCGGTCAGGGCTGACATCGGCATTAGCGGCGCCGCCGCGCTCTTGCTGCTGCCGTTGGCCGGCTCTGGGTGCTGGCTTGCAGAGCCGGCCGAGCTCAGCGCGTACCTGATGGCTTCGTGCGTGCTTAGCCGCCTGCCCTCAGCCCGAAGGCCTGCGGTCCTGGTAGGGCCTAGCCGCTGATGGGCCGACGAAAGCAGGCCGTCGAGCCGCCCCTGCGCCGAGACCGCGCGCACCGGGCCGACAGTATCCCGAAGTACGTCTGACGCGCCTTCGAGCCGGACGGCTGTAAGGTCGTCGCCTTGCACTACCGCCAGCGCGGCGAAGGCCTCCAGTCCGCGAGCGATGCCAAGCCGCTGACCGGTCGCCATGGAGAGCTCCAGGCTTTCCGACAGGCTGGCAATGGCGGTCGGCAGATCGAGACTGGCCAGAGCGACCCAGCCGATGCCTGCGAGGCAACGCGCGATCTCGGTTCGTGCGCCGATTTGCCGGAACAGCTCAAGCGCGCTGCTGAAGCGGCGAAGGGCTGCGGCGTTGTCGCGGTGTGCCCGGGCCAGGTTGCCGAGGCCGTACAAGGTGTGGGCGACACCCCAGCCATTGTTCCCGGTCAGCAGGCTCAGCGCGGCTTCGGACGACTCTTGCGCCCTGGCCAGCTGGCCTGTGCGGGCCAGGATCGATGCCCTGGCGGACAGCGCTAGGCCTTCCTCCCACTCGTCGGCGTACTCCCGCGCGGCCGCGACGGCCGCGTTCGCCTGTGCCAGCGATTCCTCGGCCCGGCCAGCGCGCAGGCTGACCAGGGCAAGAATGCGCAGCGCCCCGGCCGGGCAGGCGGCCCGGTAAGCCGTGCTCATCGCGACCGCCGTTGCCGCTCGCTGGCTCGCCAGCGAGTAGTCCTGGTGCTCGAACGCGAGCTCGGCGGCAAGCATCAGGGCACGGGCGCGCACGCTGGCTGGCACCCGTCCGGGCATTGTCAGGAACGCAGCGAACCAGCGCAGGCCTTCGGTGACATCGCCCTGAACCACCCACGCCGACCGCAGCGCCGAGCAGAGCCGGAGCCCGTTCTCGGCATCTGCGTAGTCGACGCAGCATGCCAGCGCTGCGCGGAGATTTGCCTGCTCCGCCGCCACGCGGTGATAGTTGGCGACCTGCTCGGGCCACGGCATGACGTCCCGCACGAACGCCTGGCCAACCACGTCCTCGATGAGGCGCAGCAGGTAATCGCGGTGCCGCCGGCGGAATTCGGCCTGCTCGCCGGCTGTCGCCAGTTGTGCCGACGCGTACTCCCTGATCGTGTCGAGCAGGCGGTACCGGGCGTCGCCGGCCAGCTCATCCTCGAGCGCGACTAGCGACTTGTCGATCAGCGTTGCAAGCAACTCGAGCACCTGCTCGGCGCGGATGCGGTTGTCGGCGCACACTTGCTCGGCCATGTCCAGGCTCCAGCCGGCGAACACCGACAGCCGCCGGAGCAGGATCTGCTCGTCCTTGGTGAGCAGCTCGAAGCTCCAGTCGACTGCCGCCTGCAGCGTCTGCTGCCGCGGCGGCGCGGTACGGTCCCCGGAGGCAAGCAACCGGAACCGATCGTCGATCCGGGCGGCGATCTGCTCGACCGACAATGCCCGGATGCGTGCCGCTGCCAGCTCGATCGCCAGCGGCACACCGTCAAGAGTCCGGCACAGCTGCACGACTGCGGCGCAGTTGCCAGCGGTCAGCGCGAAACTGGGCCGCACGGCGGCAGCCCGGTCGACGAATAGCTGGATCGCTTCGTGCTCTGCGGCCATAGCCACGGCGGAGTCAGCACTGGTGGCGGCGGTGCCCGGCAGCGACACCTCGCCTGGCATACCCGAACCCGACCGCGACCCGCCCCGCGGTAGCGACGCGTGCACGGCCTGGCTGGGCAGCGACAGGGGCGGCACCCGCCACACAGTTTCGCCGCGCACCCGCAACGGCTCGCGACTAGTGGCGACCACGCGGATCAGCGGGCAGCCTGAAATCAAGTCGCTTACCAGATCGGCGATCGCCTCGACGACGTGCTCGCAGGTGTCCAGGATCAGCAGCAGCTCACGGCCGTCCAGCGCGTCGACGAGGGTGGCGGCAACGGACCGGTCTGGTTCCTCGCTGACACCGAGAACATCGGCGACCCGTCGCACGGCGTGCACCGGGTCGCCATGATCGGCAAGCTCAGCGAACCATACGCCGTCCGGGAACGTATCTGCCAGCTGCCAGCCCAGCCGGGTGGCGAGCCTGCTCTTGCCGATGCCGGCCGGACCGCAGAGCGTTAGTGCGCGCACGTTGCTCAGCAGCAACGTCAAGTCGCCGAGATCACGCTCACGGCCGACGAAACTGTTCGGCTCCGCCGGGAGATTGCCCAGGCCAGGTACTGTATCTTCGGTCATTTCTAGTTCGGTAGGTCTTAGGGTGATGAGGTCTAGTCTCTCACCCGCATGTGACGCAAGCCGGGGATGCGAAAACGGTAGTTACCAACGAATGTCACGCTGGTGTTACTGAGCCGTCACTTCCGCCGGTTCGGTGTAGTGCAGCCGGCCGAAATACATCACCTTGACAATGGCCCACCATCGTTCGCCGGACCGGGCCGTGGCCGGGATGTCGACGTTAAATGTCAGTGTCCGCTCGCCGCCAGCGTCGATCTCGAAGCCGGTGGTCCATGGGCCGGTCTGGCGCCAGCTGCCGAACGGCGAGATGAGCTGCGCCTCCCCGTGGATCGCGGAATCCGCGCGGTTTCGCACGGCAACTTCCAGGCAGCCAGACCCGCCGGGGGTTATCGCGAGAGACGGCGTGATCAGGCTGACGTCAACCTCGCCATCCAGAGCTGTCCTGGCGGCGCGTTGCATGGCGAGCACCTCATCCAGCGGCAGGTCCAGCCGGGGCCGCGGGGGCTGCCCGATCGCGATGAGCGCGCTGTCCTCGATGACCTGACCGGACGAATCCTCGATCTGCGCTCGCGCGAACCGGCGGCCGGGCCTGGTGCCCGGCCGGGCGGTGACGACGAGGTCGAAGGCTTGCTGGCCGAGCGGGCCTAGCTGGTAGCTCAGCGGTCCCTCGGGCGTCAGGACGACGTCAGCTGGCACGGTGAGCCGGATCAGGCCGGACGCCGGCTCCGGGCCGCAGGCAACGGTGAGGCGCAGCACGCCGGGCTGCCCGTCATCAAGCGCTACTGCGCCGGGCGACAGGTGTACCGCTGCCGGCATGTTCCCGGCCGGGGCCGGCCCCTTGCCGTGCAGCCAGTACCGGGCGAAGACGGGCTGCGCCGGCTCAAGGGTGTCAGCCGCGGCACGGGTGCCAGGGGCTGCGGCGCTGCTCTTCCCCGGTGCGATCAATCCGGCCGGATCCGGGGTCACGGCCAGCGTTGCCAGTCCCGAGCGCGGGACCGTGGTATGCGCACGGCCGTCGGCTACCGGGACAGCCGGGCCCGCGGCGTCCTCACACAGGCTGGAGCTATTCGCGGCAGCAATCCCGGTAAAGAGCCCGACCTGTGCCGCGACCGGGCCGACCCCGCCGGTGTCACGCAGCCGCACCGTGACGCCATCCCTAGCAACTGGCTGGCCGCCCGGCGCCAGCGGATTCCCGTGCGGCTTCAGTGCCGATAGCAGAGCCGCGGGCGGGTCGATCCGGGCCAGGCGCCGGCTGGCGGGCAGTGGTCCGGAGTGCAACTGCGTCGTCACTGCGAGCAGGTCGTGGTTGTAATCCTGGCCCGCGGCCGGGAAGCCGGCCGTCCGCCAGGTGCCCGGACCGGCGGTCAGCGCGTATTCGAAGGTGTGGCTCCAGTGCTGCCACGCAAAGCTGGATCCGTCCGGCGCAGTTCGCCGCTTGCCGTCGATCCAGACGCCGCACGGCCAGGTGCTGCACGCGCGCATGAGGGCCATGGTGAGCATGCCGTCTGGAGTGACAAGACCGCTCGGAGTGCCGCGGTTGAGCACGGCCACGCTATGGCCGGCCAGTGCGGTACCTGGCCCGCCTGCCGGACCGGTGTCCCCGGCGCCGCCGATGCTCGCAGCTCCGGGGCCGCCAGCGACTGTGCTGCCAGGGTTCGTGCTGCCCGGGCTTGCGCTGACAGCGCCTGTGCTGGCCGGCGCTGCCTCCGCCTCGATGACGGCATCTGCCAGATCGGCTACCAGCTGGGCGGTCTCGCCGGCCAGATCAGCGGCGGCGACGATCAGCACCGGCAGATCGCGCGGCCCGCGCAGGTCGGCTCCGGCCGCGAACGCATCGGCGCGGCTGCGGCTGGCTGGCAGCCACAGCCGGGCCGATCCGTCCCGCGCCAGCTGCGCGCTCAGTTGGGAAGTCACGGCCGGCCCCGCGGCAGCTAGTACCTCCGCGGTCAGCTCGTTCTCCGCTGGCCCGCCCAGGCAGATGCGGAAGTCGGGGAGATTGGAATCGAGCTCCTGGTAGCCGTAGCGGGGCCCGCCCGGGGCCGAACAGGTAGCGGTGACGCCCTGCCCGGCGAGGGCGGCCACCAGGTCACGAACTGGGCCGCGCACGGTGGCCGGCGCGATGACCTCGGCGACTCCGATGGCCTGCAAGTGCCGCGCGCCCTCCGGTCCGCTCACCGCCACGGCGGCCGTTGAACCGATCGCCAGCCATTCGCAGGCTGGGCTGTCCAGGGTGTAGGAGTGCTCGGCCACATCGCTGTCGATCGGCCCCGGCGGCCTGCCGATGACTGAGACCGCCGTCTGGTAGACCGGAAGCCCGCCGGGCACGTCGGCCGGGAATGCCACTCGCAGCAAATGGTCCTGCCCGAGAGAGCCGTCCACGTGGGTGCGGAACTCGACCCGGTCTGCCCCGTCCCACAGCACGGTCTCCTGGGTCAGCTGCAGACCGCCGAGTTCTAGCTCGGCAACGAGCCTGCCGCCGACCGGGCAGCGCTCCGCCCGCACGGTTGCGGTCCGCGTCGTGCTGCCGGTGCCGGGCCCGGCAGGGCAGAGCAGCCACGGACCTTCCGCCCAGCGCGGGTGTGCTGGATGCTCCGGCTGCAGAAGAAGCTCGTTGCCACCGCCGGCGGCGCGCAGCAACTCGGTTCCGGACCGCTTGTCGAGCACTCGCGATAGCGTGCCGCCGCGTGCCGGGTCGGCCTCAACAACAAAAATCTCATTCTCGAGGCGGAACGCGGCACTGGTGTCGTGCGGTTGCCAGCCGTCCGCGGCGTTTGCCGCGTCTGACGGCCGGATCAGGAAACTGCGGTAGCCAACCCCCGGCACGCTGCCGCGGAAGGTAATGGTGACCGACCGCAGCCCGCCGTCGGCACTCCGGGTGCTGCCCTCCGCCAGGAACGGCACGTCGGCGCCGGTGTCGTCGTGCAGGCTCAGCCAGGCTGGCCAGCCGGGCGGGAGCTCCAGTTCGGCACGGACCATCGCGCTGCGGTCCAGGGACAGCGAGTTGACGACGAATAGCGCGAGCGCAGACTGGACTGGCCGAGACTGGGCCGACACGGGCGGGCTAACTGTGTCAGCCAGGCTTGCCGTGTCGGCGAGGCTGGCCAAGTGCGAAACGGCTGCCGTCCGTGCCCGATCGCCGCGTTCCCATGCTTCGCGCCAGCCGCCGAGCAGATCGAGGTAGACCTGATCGCCCTCACTGCCGGTGATGGCGTCATGGTGCGCGCCGAACACCAGGAGCCGCCAGGCCTTGTCCAGGCTGGCGGCCGGATAGTCCGCCCCGGCCAGCCAGGCCAGCGTGGCGAGCCGCTCACCGTCAAGCACAGCGGTCTCGGCGGCGCGCTGCGCCTGCTTGGTGTCGATATAGGTGACGTCCTTGCCGGTATAGACGGGGTTCATGTCCCTGGTCTGCGGCGTGATCCAGATGTCGCGGTCGGCGGCCTCGGCGCGCACCGCAGCGAAGAAATCACTGGGCACGGCGGTCACGAATCGCGGCCAGACGTACCGCGAATTCCAGTCCCGGTGTACGGCCGTGGCCCACCGAGCAGGAATGACGTGGTCGGCTCCGACCGGCAGCAGCACGTTGCGCGTCGCCGCGACCGGCGCTAGCTGACTGAACTGCTCGTACGCCGCGACCTCGGCGTCCGCCAGCGTCTTGGCCTGGTGCAGCACCCAGCCTGCCCCGTAATGATTGGCCATGTAGCTGGTCAGCAGGCCAGTGCCGTCCGGCGAAAGCCACTCGAATTCCGAGGCGAACTGCATCATCGAGTTGTCGCCCACGGACCGGTGCGGACCCCACTGGTGAAACGGGCCGCGGGCCCAGGACGAGCTGGTGAGACCTGCCGCGGCCATGATCCCCGGGTAGCCGGGATCGAACCCGAACGCGTCGAGCATCCAGGAGGTACGCGGATTGCCGCCCAGTACGTCGCGCTGGTAGGTCATGCCGTACACGGCGTTGCGGATAGTGGACTCGGCGCACGTCAGGTTCGTATTGGGTTCGTTGTAACTGCCGCCGACGAGCTCGATCCGGCCTGCTGCGATGAAATCGAGCAGGTCAGCGCGGTCCTCAGGGTGCGAGTCGAAATGCGGCTTGAGGTAATCAAGCTCGGCAAGCACGAACTTGTAGTCCGGGTCGCGGCGGGCCGCGTCCAGGTGCAGCCTGACGAGCTCGAACGCCGTGCGAACCTCCGGCATCTGGCCGGCTGCGTCCGGCAGGATCTGCCGGGACTCGGTGAACTCGCCCTGCGTGCTCCACCAAACTGGGTCGTAGTGGAAGTGGCTCACCATCCACATGACCCAGCCCGGCTCGGCCACGATGATGGCAGCCGGCAGGCTCATGCTGCCGCCCGGCCAGGACACCGTCGCCTGCACCGGCAGTGACGTCCCCAGCGTGGCCGTCGTCTCGATCGCCACTTCCGCGGGTATCTCGGCGCCCGGAGCGAGCCCGGTGACC
>DASXIA010000303.1:0-25545 GCA_036488155.1 Streptosporangiaceae bacterium
CGGCGAGGGCCTTGCTAAGCGCCAACTGCCGGGCTCCGAAGCCGACACTTGGCGCGCCGCACCCGAAGGCGCACCGTCCGGGATCCCGGTCAGCGCCATTGCGCTCGCCGGGATCGATACCCAGACGGAGCCTTAGCTTACTACCCGGATAACCCACGCTTACCGGGAAGCTGTCCGGGAGCGGATCGCCGCCAGCGTCGCTCAATCGGCTGGTTGGTACCGCGCAGTTTCGCCCGGTCCTGGCGATCTGCCGTCTCTCGGATATGCGGCCATCATTTCTGGCACGACTGACCCCATCGGCGGGGGCGCTCATCGCGTGAATCACTCACGGAGAGTCCAGATGGTTGTGCGCTTGGTCTCGCTACCTTCCAGCACAAGCAAGCCGGGAACGTCGTAGCTTGCCAGCGCGACCAGCCGGTCGCGCGGCAGGTACGTCCTGCCGAAGTCGCCTGCCAGGATGGCCGCTCCCCGGCTGTGGGATTGCTCCAGGAACTCCGTCACCCTGTCTGCCAGGGCCCGCTCGTAAAATGCGTCGGCGACCAGCACGAGATCTCCCTCACCCGCATGCGGGCCAGCGTCGTTGAGGACATCGGCGCAGACTCCGTTGACCGTGACTTTGTTCGCACGAGCGTTCACCGCGATGGCCGCAGTAGCTAGCGGGTCGATGTCGTAAGCGGTCACGGCCGCAGCGCCTGCTTTCGCTGCGGTGATCGCCACCAGGCCAGATCCAGACGCAATGTCGATGACGCGCCGGCCACGCACGGTCTCGGGGTAATCAAGAAGGTAGCGCGCCAGTGCGCGCCCGCCAGCCCAGGCAAACGCCCAAAACGGCGGATCCAGACCACTGCTTCCGGTCGCAAATTCAGTGTGCTGCCACAAGCCGATCGGCTCGCTGGCCTGATGGATCTGTATCTCGGGAACCAGCGGCACCGGACTGAGTCGGGTGTATGCCCGGATAATCTCCAGCAGCGAGGGCTCAGGTTGTGCACTGAGTTCCGGCGCCATAACAGCCCAGGTTAGCGGGCGGCCCCTCATGGCTTTGTCGCGGAGCGAAATTGTCCCGGCCGGTCTCGCACGAGGCCGCGTTTCCGCATTGCTGATACCGGGCCCGGGCGACTGCCCGAGCGGCGCGGTCCGCGGGCGCAACCGATGAGCGAGTGCGGACCGCCGCAGTCACCAGCTGTCCCCGTTACCAGTCGGGCACCCGTGCTGCGCATTCGTTGTCCGGCCTGGCTATCGAGCGGGCGGAGGGTCACAATTGTCGCCATGGCGACGAACTACGAGCGGGCATTTGAGCTGCGGCCGTCCGTTTATGACGCGTGGCAGCAACTGAACGGCGCGATTAAAGCGAAGATGGACCTGCGCCGCTACGAGCTGGCCACCCTGGCGGCCGCCCGGCGGCTGCGCTCGAGCTACTGCTGCCTAGCGCACGGAAGGGTGCTGGCAGAGCGATTTGGCGAGCCAGTCACGCGGATCGCCGCAGACCACCGGGCCGCGGGATTGGACGAGATCGACGTTGCAGTGATGGACCTAGCCGAGCTAGTGGTCGATGACGCCACCTCTGTCAGCGACGCCGACCGGCAGCGGCTGCGAGATCTCGGCCTGTCACAGGAAGAGATAATGGATGTGATCCTCGCTGCGTCGGCACGCTGCTTTTTCTCCAAGACCCTCGACGCGCTCGGGGTGCGGCCCGACCCGGAATATCGTGACCTGGAACCCAGTCTTCGCCAGGCCCTCGTCGTCGGCCGCCCGATCGCCGATGGCTGATTGTCCCGGCCCTCGTGATCATTACAGGGGCCTGCGGCAGGGTGTCGTGCAGCTTATCGGAGGAGTTCGGCGAGCTCCCACAGATCGGTGTGAGCTAGAAGTCGGCGTAGAAGCTGAGCAGTCCGCAGCTCATAACGACAGCCACGTGAACTAGCGGCTCACCTGGCCGGGGGCTTGGTGCCGCCCGTGCAGGCCATCACAGTCTCGGAGCATGTCATGGTCATTGCCTATTCACACACATGGCGACATGAGTGCGTCACATTTCGTACTCAGAAAGGTGGGCCGACCTACCCCTCAATCGAAGCACTACCGCATCACTGCTTGCCGGCTAAATCCATGTCGTCTAGAAAGTGAAAGGATGATGATTAAGGCCGATCATCAAGATGGCAGTCGCCAATGCAATGACGAGTACGGGCGCTGATAGGTTGAGCCACAAGGCGAGCTTGCTTAGGGTGGACCTCCGTCTAATGGCGGCATAGGCCGCGCATAGAAGGCCGATACACCATAGCGTTGTGGCCGCTATGAACACCGTCCATCCAGTGCAGGGTGCGGGCAATAGCAATATTGCTGGCAAGCTATATGTCCAGAACGACAAGATGCCTGCGACGGGAATACTGATAGCAGTCAGGATTATCGATATTACTGGTACTACCCGAGGCATAATGGCCTAGCAAAACGGATCATCAGAAATTATGGCACCTGTGCGCGGTTTCTGCGAACGCCCATACGGTATTACCGTACAGTAGGACGCCTTCGCGGGATGCCCGATCATGCCGCGATGTCCTTGCCCTCTGCTGGTCGGGCCAGGGCAGCATAGCCAGCCGAGGTAGTCGCCGTTGCATCTCGGTTCGGTCGCCGGCCTGTTCGGTGCCCAACGCGGCGCGTCGCGCGAGCAGCGCCGCAGGACGCGCCAGGCCATTGTTCATCGCGCGGGGCTATCACCAGGAATGGGGCTCGACGGTGGGTCATCGCTCTGACGGATTCCTCGACTGCCAATGGCCGCCTGATGTCGTCGGGCGGAGGCCTTGCTGGGCCAGGAGGGGCTGTGAAGGCCTGGCGGGCCGCGCCGTAGGCGAGCACGAACGCACTGTCCGGGCTTGTCCGGATGGGGCTGATTTGGCAGCGGTCGGCCGCGGGTTCGAATCCCGCCATCCCGATGCGAACGTGCCCGCTTGTCAGCCGTCTGGGGTGATCGGCTTCTGCCAGATGAGCAGGTAACGCCAGAAGAGGAGTCGTCGCACTCGCACATCGGGCAGCACTTCGGCGGCCTGGTTTGCGACCTCTCGGGTAGTCAGCGGCGGGTCCATGACAACGGGCATAGTCGAGCGAGTGGAGTCTTTTGCGAACCCGCCGTTGGTTCCCAGCACCCTCTTCACCGCAAAGATCGCGCCAAGCAAGCGATGTCCGGTCGCCGCGACGATCTCGACAGGCAGCTCACGGGCCAGGTCCGGTCGAGGCAGGGCAATGGCAGCGAGGACCCCTCCGGGCCGAAGAGCTGCCGCCAGCACTGGTAGCACATCCTTCAACGGCATGTGGTGCAGTGCGCTGACCGAGAAGATCGCGTCGTAGCCGTTGCCGGGCAGCGGGTCGGCTAGGACATCGGCGAGAACACAGTTCACGTTGTCGGGCGTGCGTCGCCTCGCCTCCTCAATCATCTCTGGGGAGCGATCGAGGGCGTCGACGTGCTCACTGCGCTGGGCAAGCTGGGCTGCGAACGCACCGGCACCACAGCCGACATCCAACACACACCGGCAGCGCTGCGGCATCTGGCGGAGCAGCAGCCGGTGGTAATAGGCGTTGTGATCCCAGTCGAGCACAGCCAGACGTTACTCCCGCTTCAAGCCGAGCCGCCGGTGTTGCCGCGTCGGGGCTTCACCCAGGGGCACTCCCGCCTCATCAGCTGAGCCGCATGGAGAACCCGGACACTTCAAAGCCAGGATCGACCCGAATCCTGAATATCAAACTCGCACACACATGCCGCAGGAGGGGCGAAGGATCCGACTATGTCGCTGGTCGCGCGGCCGCGCCAACGAGCGGTGCTTCGTTGATCCCGAGGATGTTCTGGTGGCGGGGTATCGCAGGTTGTCGTCGGCAGATGTCGAGGAGATCTCTGATCCCGCGGCGAAGGGTGCGGTCAGCCGATCCGCTCGGCCAGGGAGACGATGATCCCCTCCGGGCCGCGCACGTAGGCCATGCGCCACATGTGCTCGTACTGGCCGATGCCGCCGACCAGCCCGTAGCCGCTCGCGACCAGTCGGTCGACAGCCGCCTCGAGGTCGTCGACCTCGAAGGCCACGTTGCGCAGCCCCAACTCGTTGGCCATCGCGGCGGGTGATCCGGGCTGATGATCGGGCCGGACGAAGCTCGAGAGCTCCAGCCTGGTACCTCCGTCGGGCGGCCGCAGCATGACAATCTCGGTCCGGGAGTCGGGGATACCGATGACAGTGTCCAAGAACTCGCCTTCGACGAACATCCGCGTGCCCTCGACCTCGAAGCCCAGCCCGACGAAGAACGCCGTCACGTTATCGAGGTCCGCGACGGTGATGCCGACATGGTCGAACCGTCGTACGTGTGACATGGGTACATCCTCCCGCACTCATAGTGTCGATCCACCTCTAGTGACGGAGCTGACGGCGGGTTCTCGATATGTTCACAGCTGTTCGCCGAGTTGCCTGTCAAGGGCGGCGCGATCACGGCGTCGCTGCGCTTCGCTCTCGGCCCGCTCAGACGCTTGTGCTGGTTATGACCTCTGCTCTGATTGCCGTGGCGCTGGTGACTCCGCAGGGATCAACGGCCGTCGGCGCGGCCCTGGTGATGTCGGAGGTGCTATGCGGACCAATGGACCGCGGCGCTCGCCACTGGCACCGCGCGGCCGGGCGGCAACGGACGGGTGATGGTGGGCACCGCCGAAGGCCCGGGCTCGGCCGTAGGGTGGTGCAGGTGGCGAACATTGTTTCGGGTGTGACCTTCGACTGCGTTGACCCGCAACGGGTGGCGCGCTTTTGGAGTGCCCTGCTGGGTCGCGAGCCCGGGCCGTCGGAGGACGGCTGGGTCTACCTTGGCCATCGCGGCGATCCCCAGCCGCGGCTGGTGTTCCAGCCAGTTCGCGAGCCGAAAGTGGGCAAGGCCCGGATTCATCTCGACGTCACCGTCCCCGACGTCGACGAGGCCATCGACCTCGTTACGGCCCTGGGAGGACAGTTCACCGGCGAACGACACGACTACGACGAGGGCGCCGTTGTCGTCATGGCCGATCCCGAGGGCCACGAGTTCTGCCTGGTGCAGTACTACTGATTATCAGCCGCATCTTCGCACGTCCTAGGCAGCTTTGGCTCACAGCTTCGGCACCGACCTGGTCGGCCAGAGGTATGAACTGGACCTGTAGCCCTCAGTTGCCGGACCCGCCCAGGTGTACGACTGTCGATCCGCCGTCGGCGCACCTGAACCGGTAATTGCCGTGGCCAAGCGACTGACCTGTCGAGCCATTCATCGGTCCGCCGACGCACGGGCCAGATGGAAAGGTCGGCGTACTCGACGTCGCCGAGTGCCGTGCGATCAGCACCACGACGACGATGACCAGCAGGACAACCGCGACAATCAGACGGCCAGGTCGGGTGGCAGCGCGGTATCCGACCGGGCGCCCCCAGCCCGCAGAGCCAGAACCGAAGCCGGGTCCGGGCATGGGGCCGCCTGGCAACCCAGGCTGGCCCATGAAGCCTGGCGGCATGCCGCTGGCCGGGTCAGGCGCGCCCGGAAACGGCATCCCGCTGGCCGGGTCAAGCCCGCCCGGAAACGGCATCCCGCCAGAGAACGCCGGGCCCTCGCCAAACCCGTGCTGGCCCCCATGAAAGTGCTCGCCTGGAGGCGGCCCGGCAGGGAAGCCCGCCCCACCACCTGCTGGATCAGAGTGCACGCCACGACAGTAGAGCGCGGGCAGCACCGCGGCAAGAGGCAGGGAGCTCAACGGCAGCCGTCAGCCAGTGGCTGACCGAGTCCTTCCTTCGCAGCTAGCCGGCTTGTGCTGTGCGCGTTCCCTGATAGTGGTCGTCCGCGCGGATCGTGACTATTTCGACTTCATGGTCGCTGGGGGCGGACCGAACGCGGGCAGCCTGACACCCCTCCGCCAAGGTGGGCCAAGCCCGGCGTCCGGCAGGCGAGGCTCGTGTCTACTGCGTAGTGGTATGCAGTGGCCGGATCGCAACGGCTATGCGGTCGGGCGCATCCGGCGGTGGCCCGGGCTGCTCCATGCCGTAGCGATCGGCCAGGCGGAGGAACTCCGCGGCTTCGGGGTCGGCCACGATGCGCTCTACCCGGCCGCGGATTTCCAGGTACCGGGACGGCAGGTCCGGGTCGAGGATCGAAAGGGCAACCGCGGGCTGAAGCTGCCAGTTGCGGTTCTTCTGGCGGCGGGACGTGGCGGTCAGCCACAAGTATGTGCCATCGAACCGGACCCAGGTGGGGTTCACCTGCGGAGTCCCGTCGGGACGGACAGTGGCTAGGTGCGCGTACAGCGGGCGGTCCACTAGGTCCCTCAGCCCTTCGGGGATGACCTGCGTCGGATCGGTGTGCTGGCCCGCCGTGCTCGCTGACATCCTCACCTCACACAATCGAGGCGACCAACCGGCCGCCGCATCCCGGTGCCTTGGCCCTGCCATCGAGCAACCGTTGCATGCTGGCGGCCGACGACAGGACAGCCAGAGCGATCGCATCCGACGGTCCCGACCGTAGGATGCTGGATTTTGACGTGCAGCGTAGCCGGCTCACATGCGGCAGTAACTCTGCGGCCTGCGGTGCGACGAAGAGAGACATCGCCAGTTGCGTCCAGCTCAGGCTGTCGGCGACAGGAAAGCCGGAGCGTGGCTCGGCAGTGGCAGGATTGCGTGCGTGGCCTATGTAGTGCAAGAAGAACTTGAGGCTGCGGTACGCGAGCTCGACCTGACTCGCGACCAGAGCAGTACCGGACGATGAGACACCGCGTCTTCGATGCTCTCGGCATCGCCGAGGACGACGACACGAGCACCCAGAGATGGCCATCACAGGACGGGACCTGATGGGCTTTTATCGAGTACTGCGAGAAGGCCAAAAGTGTCGACTTCACGTGTTCGATGTGGCGTCTCGTTCCGCCACGGTCATCGCCGAGTTCGACCAAATGCTCTTTGAAGCGCCTAACTGGGCAACTGACGGGACGACGCTATACCTGAACGGTCAGGGCGGACTGTGGGCATTCTCCCTTGACTCCCCGCTCGAGCCCCGTCGAATCGAATACGAGGGGCTGCCACCTCTCAACAATGACCACGTCCTCGATCCAAGAGGTGAAGCCATTTTCATGTCTGCGAACGATGGCCACATCTATCACGGACAGCTGGATGGCAGCAGCACCCGCCGAGTCACTGATGAGGACGACGTCTGGCACTTCCTGCATGGAGTCTCGCCTGACGGAGGGACGCTCGGCTTCGTGCGGTTCGACCGGTCGGGCGGCCCGGGCAGGCTCGCTCTGATGGACTCTGATGGTGGCCGGGTCACGGTGGTCGACACCGGCGCGGGCCACCTCGACGGCCCCGAGTGGTCGCCCGATGGTGAATGGATCTACTTCAACACCGAGTGCTGGGCATCGAAACCCGGACACACCCAACTGGCCAGGGTGCCAAGCGAAAACCCCTCTCCAGCCAACATCGAGCGGCTGATCTCGACCAATACCGTCGACTGGTTCCCGCACCTGGCACCGAACGCGCGCTTGGCCGTGTATCTCCAGTATCCAGCCGGCACCATGGGCCACCCCGAAGACCGCGATGTGGAGCTGGTCCTCGTCGATACCACAAACTGGGCCACGCCCTTGGCGCGAGTCCCGGTGTTTGGCGGACAGGGCACGATCAATGTCAACAGCTGGAGTCCCGACTCCAAGCGATTCGCGTTTGTTTCATATCCCCTTGCCACTTCCGTCGAGACCGGTCTAGCGGCCAATCCAGCGACTGCAACAGCATGACCGCCAGCGATCTGCGCGTGGCGGACGGATATCACATCAGTGCAGCCGCCTTGCGCAACAGCACCGACCGCTCGCGTACATTGCGGCACAGTCGGGCCGCGAGCTCCAGCTCGGCCCGTGCCTCGGCGGTCCGCCCGAGCCGGACGAACAGCTCGCCGCGCACACTCGGGAGCAGGTACGAACCTGCAAGACGGTCGGAGGCGGCCAGTTCGTCCACAATAGACAGCGCCTGCTGTGGCCCGTTCGCCATCGCAACGGCGACGGCCCGGTTGAGCTCGACGACGGGTGACGGAGCCACCCGGCCCAGCGCCTCATAGAGGAGCACGACCCGCTCCCAGTCAGTGGCTTGCGCTGAGGAAGCCGACGCGTGACAGGCGGCGATCGCTGCCTGCAGCCCGTACGGTCCGAGGCCGCGACCGGCGGCAGAGGCCCGGACGATCGCGGCCAGACCGCGACGGATCGCCGACCGGTCCCACAGGCGCCGGTCCTGATCCTCCAGGAGCACCGCCTCGCCGTCGGGCCCGGTGCGTGCGGGGAAACGCGCCGCCGTGAGCTCGAACAGGGCGAGCAGCCCGAACACCTCCGGCTCATCGGGCAGCAATGCGGCCAGCATCCGTGCCAGCCGGATCGCCTCGTAGGCGAGCTCAGGCCGCAGCAGGCTGTCGCCGGTTGTCGCCGTCGAGCCCTCCGTGAAGATCACATACAGCACGCTCAAGACACCGCCGAGCCGCTCCGGCCGTTGCTCGCTCGGCGGCAGCTCGAACGGCACTTTCGCCGCGGCGATCGTCTTTTTCGCCCGCGTGATCCGGGCCTGGATCGTCGGCACCGGCACAAGGAACGCCCGGGCGATCTCCTCGCTGCTCAGGCCGCCGACCGCGCGCAGCGTCAGGGCGACGCGGGCCTCAGGCGAGAGGACCGGATGGCAGGCCACAAATATCAGCGCGAGGACGTCGTCGACCCGGTCAGGATCCCAGGGCAGGTCGTCCGACCGGTCCCGCGGGGCTACTGCGCCCGAGCTCACCTCACCCTCGGCGAGCTGGCTGGCGAGCATGGCGTATCGCTCGTCGAGTACCGACCGGCGGCGGAAACGGTCGATGGCGCGCCGTCGCGCGGTCGTCAGCAGCCAGCCCACCGGGTTCGCCGGCGTACCGTCACGTGACCAGCTGAGGAGCGCCTCCGCTACCGCCTCCTGCGCGACGTCCTCTGAGAGCTCGAAGTCCCCGGTGTAGCGGGCCAGCGCGCCGACGATACGGGCGGACTCGATCCGCCAGACGGCCTCGACGGCCCGCCGCGCCGACTCGGTGACCGGCGGGCCGCCGACGGCCGCGGGCATCAGAGCTGACCGGTCCGCTCGCGCCACGCCCGCTCTTTGATGATCCACTCGTTGTCCTGCGGAAACTCGTCAATGCTCGACACGCGGCGGATCTCGCACTTGGTGCCGGTAACCGCCGGGAGCCGCCTGGCCCACTCGACCGCCTCTTCCTTCGAACCCACGTCGATCACGTAGAAGCCGCCGAACAACTCCTTCGTCTCACCGTATGGACCGTCGGTGACAACCGGCGTCTCGCCGCTGAAGTCGACCACCACGCCCTGCCCCGGGTCGTCCAGCCCCTCGGCGGCGACGAGCACGCCAGCCCGGATCAGCTCCTCATTGAAGCGACCCACCGTCTCGAGCATCTGCTCGAACGGCGTCTCCATCATCTTCGCGACGGATTCGTCCGTGCCCCGCATGATCAGCATGTACTTCGCCATCTTCGATCTCCCTGCTCTCAGGCCGCTCCTCGACCCTCTCACCCCCAGGTCGAATGGCGCAGCCGCAGATCGACACGACGGATGCCCGCGGGGGTTCGTCTCGGACACGCAGGTTGCCGACTCGACCTACTACGACCACCGGGGCGGGGGCAGTGGCCCGGATCTGGTGGCTGCGAAGATCTCTGCGAATGTCAGGGTCTGCCGGGCGAGCTGCTGGGCTTCCGCCGGAGTCAGCTGCGGGCTTAGCTCGCCCGCGAGTTCAGCGCGGGATCGGCTTCCCATTCGGGGGTCGACGGCTGCCCGGTGCACTCGCCCCTCGGTCGGCCCGTACCGGGCGCGCGAGGTAAGGGCCGCGGCGAGGTCGCTGCCCAGGTCGACTGCGGCCACGACGAGGACGTGACTGTCGTAGTGGTCGATCAGGTTCTCGATCATGGTGACGGCCAAGCCCGGCTCCACGTCATCAGCGTCGTCAATGACGACCAGGGTCGGCGCTGATGCCGAAACTGCTGCCACGACCCTGGCAGCGCGAGCGACGACGCCGTTCTCGCCTGCCGGGCGGTCATCCGCCACTCCGCCCGCGGCGGCCGCTGCCAGGGCGGCCAGCAGCAGCGAGATCGTCCCGGTTATCCCCGACAGCAGCAGGCTGCCGGTGCCCAGCCGCGGGGCGCCGCGCTGTCTGCTGCGGCACAGCAGCGCGGCTGCTTGCCGCCGCACCTCGGCTCCCAGCAGGCTGTCCCTGAGGGCCAGCGCCTGCGGGCCGGGTCCATCCGGCAGCGACCTGCCGTTAATGCGTACGAGCAAGCCAATCGGGGCGCCGGCCCCGCCGATGATCACCGGCAGCTGGTCAAGGACGGTGGTGCGCCCCCAGCCGGGCGGCCCGGCCAGCAGGACCGCATGCGAGCCGATCCCGCCATGTCGTATCCCGTCCCACCACTGTGCCAGCTCTGTCGCCGCTGCCTTCTGCCGCTCTCCAAGCACTAGGCCAGCCTAAAAGGCCCGCGGACCCGCTGCGGCGCGTGGTGCCCGACGAAGGCTGTTCCACAGCCCACATCAGGCACGCCGCAGGCTTCCGCGCTGCCCGATGGCCTGTGGCCGGTGGCCGGTAGCGGCCCGCCCATAAGGCATGAGATCATCTCGCGTTGTGCGCAAAGACCTGCGGGAATCCGCTGAATATAGGGCAGTCGGCGAGCATGTCAGGCGGCTGCACGAGCCGGCCTTCGGCAGGCCGCACCATGTCACCGACCTCGTTGCGACGTCGGACGCCAGCCGCATTGTCGTGACCGGATCGGTCTATGACGAACTCGACGGTTTGCCACGCACGGCCTTGTACGAGGTGCGGGACGGCGAGCTGCATGCCCTGACCTCTGGTGGCGGGTCAGCCAAGGCCGCCCGGCTCGCGCCGGACGGGTCAGCTCTGGCGTTCCTGTCTGACCGCGCCAAGGCTGAGGTGTTCCAGCTCTATCTCCTAGCCGACGGGCAGCTCGGCGAGGCCCAGGCAGCGCCTGCCGTACCTGGGACGGTCGAGTTTCTGGCATGGTCGCCGGACGGTACCCGGATACTGCTTGGCGCCGCGGGGCCTGGCGCTGAGATGTCTGACGCGCAGGGATCGGGGACTGTGGGCGCGGGCGAGTCCGAACTCCCGTCCTGGTATCCGCAGGTCGAGGCCGGGACGCCGGAGGATGCCTGGCGCGGCTTGTGGCTGTACACCCTGGCATCGGGCGAGCTGGCCAGGGTCTCGCCAGACGGGCTGAACGTCTGGGAGGCGGCCTGGTCCGGGCCCGGGCACGTGCTAGCCATCACCAGCGAGCAGCCCGGCGAGGACGACTGGTATCGCGGGGTGCTCAGCCGGCTCGACATCGCGACAGGCGAGGTGACCGAACTGCTCCGCAGTGACGTCCAGCTCGGGCTGCCTGCCGGGACCCCTGACGGCAGGAGAGCTGCCGTGGTAGAGGCCGTCTGCAGCGACCGGTGGATCGTGGCGGGCGATCTGATCCTGCTGGACCTGGTGGCCGGCACCAGGTGCGCCGTCGACACCGCCGGGACAGATGTCACCGCACTCCAGTGGATCGACCAGGCGCGGCTCGGCTACACCGGCCAGCGCCATCTGGACAGCGTGGCCGGTATCGCCGACGCCGGGGAAGAACCCTTGCCGGAGACGATCACCGCCAGGGAACTGGCCGCGTCCGCGCAATCGTGGGCGAGCTGGTTCTACCCGGCCGGCGCCTTTACCTCAGACGGCAGGGTGGTCGTAATCAGGGACGACTACGACATTCCGCAAGAGATCGCGATCCTCGGCCCTGGCACCGACCAGGTGCTGGCCTCGCTGGCCCATGCCGGCACCGAGTACATCCGATCGGTGGCGGGCTCGGCGACGAACGTCAGCTGGAACGCACCCGACGGGACGCTGATCGAAGGGGTCTTGTGCACGCCCGCCGGAACCGGGCCGTTCCCGCTGATATTGCACGTCCACGGCGGGCCGATCGGGGCCTACCGGCGGACCTGGTCGATGCGTGACCACGCGGTACCCCTGCTGGTCTCCCGCGGATATGCCGTCCTGCACCCGAACCCGCGCGGTAGCGCGGGGCGGGGCCAGGACTTCGCCGCCGCAGTCGTCGGAGACATGGGCGGCGCGGACACCTACGACTACCTGTCCGGGATCGATGCCATGATCGAGCGCGGGATCGCCGACCCTGCGCGGATCGGCACGATGGGCGTCAGCTATGGCGGGTTCATGTCAGCTTGGCTGGTGACCCAGGACCACAGGTTCAAGGCGGCTGTGGCCGGCTCGCCGGTGACGGAGTGGTACAGCTTCACGTTCACGACCAATATCCCCCGCTGGGGACTGTGGTTCCTGGACAACGCCGATCCCGAACAGGCCGGTAACCAGGTGCACACGCGCAGCCCGGTCATGCACGCGAGCAAGGCCAGGACGCCAACCCTGCTCACGGCGGGCGCCATGGACCGGTGTACTCCGGCCGGCCAGGCCCGTGAGTTCTATCAGGCGCTGATCGGCCATGGCGTCGACTCGGAACTGGTTGTCTACCCTGGCGAAGGACACGGCGTCAGCCGGTTCCCGGCCGTCACTGATTACCTGACCCGGATAGTGATCTGGTTCGAGACATACATGCCCGCCTGACCGGCGCCCCGAGCGCGAGCCGGATGCCCTGTCCGGGAACGCCGCAGGCCACGCCAAATCTCGTCGGCAAGGCCGCGGCATTGCCCGGGAATGCGCCGCGCCCCGGCTGCTGCGGGCTTTCCGAGCCTCCAGTTGAGGCACCCGGCGCGATCATCGCAAGGCATCTACCACCAGCACTGCCAGTGCAACGCTAGTGAACAGCACGTACGCGCCGAGCGATCGCCCCCGGTCGCCGTAGCGCAACTGCCGGGAGAGAACCCAGCCGAAGGCTGCGGCCTCGAGGCCACCGCCAGCTACGCCTGCAGGCGGCGCGAGCAGGCCAGCGATGACGGCGCCGCTGCCAGCCAAATGGACGGCGCCGAGCAGCGAGGCAGCCCATAGGTTGCGGCCTTGCAGCACGCCGAGCCGGGTGAGCTGGTCGAGCCGCGCAAGGCCCGATCGGTAACGGGTCAGTCCGGCCGCCGCCGATGGCAATGTCTCGAGCAATAGCAGCACAGTCAGCGCAACAGACAGGGCGAGCATCGGGGCTCCTTCGGTTCAGCGCACGGCAGGTTCAGCGGCCGACACGTGCACTTGCCTACCACGGGATGCGTGCATTTTGGGTGTTATGCACGCCGCCCACGCACAGGCCGTCCACATCGAAGACAACCGGGAGGTCAGCCAGCCAGCTGACCGCCGCCACCCCCGTTGATTTCTCGGCTGAGCCGGTCCATCATTAACCTATGACTATAGATAAAGGGTCTAAGGAGCCGTCGCCTGCGGGGGCGGTGGCGGATCCGGCGGCGAACGCCTCGCCGATCGGATTCCGGCTGGACCCGGCATCAGGAGTCCCTACCTACCTGCAGCTGGTCCATCAGGTCGAGCAGGCACTTCGGGTGGGTTACCTCACGGAGGACGACCGGCTGCCGACCGTCAAGGAGGCCGTAGAGTCGCTGGCCATCAACCCGAACACGGTGCTGAAGGCCTACCGCGAACTTGAGCACCGCGGCCTGGCGGTCGGTAAGCCCGGCCAGGGCACGTTCATCGCTGGCACGCTGCGGCGGGTCGGCCTTGCCGAGCAGGCGGTCCTGCGGGAGAGCCTGTTGGGCTGGCTGCGGGCCGCTGATGAGGCGGGTCTGGACAGCGATGGCATCGCGGCCTTGTTCGCGGCCTCGCTGCGGGATTTTCTTGACCGCCGCGGCGAGGAGGGCCCGCGCCGCGGCGCAGGCCGGCGAGCCGCCCGCCGCCAGTCCCGAGCCGGCCGGGCCACAGGGGAAGTCGCATGAACGTGATCGAGTGCCGTGGCCTGGCTAAGCGCTACCGGCGTACCTGGGCGCTGCGAGACTGCGGTCTCGCCATCCCCGAGGGCCATGTCGTCGCCCTGGTAGGACCGAACGGTGCGGGCAAGACGACGCTGCTGAACCTCGCCGCCGGGCTGTTGCGCCCGAGCGCAGGCGATATCGCCGTGCTCGGCGGCCAGCGACCGGGATCTGGCGTGGCCAGGGTCGGCATCGGTTTCGTGTCACAGGATGCACCGCTGTACGGTCACCTGCGGGCGGGGGACATGCTCGGCCTGGCCGGCAACCTGAACATCACCTGGGACCGCGACCGCGCGCTGGCTCGCCTGGTCGATCTGCGCGTACCGCTCGACCGGAAGGTGCATGCGCTGTCCGGCGGCCAGCGCGCGCAGCTCGCGCTGACCATAGCGCTGGGCAAGCGGCCCAGGCTGCTCATCTTGGACGAGCCGCTGGCCAGGCTCGACCCGCTCGCCCGCCACGAGTTCATGGCATCGCTGATGGCTGAGGTAGCCGAACAGGGCCTGTCGGTGGTGTTCTCCTCGCACGTCGTCGCCGAGCTGGAGCGGATCGCCGACTACCTGGTGATCCTCAACGACGGGCAGCTGCAGCTGGCTGGAGCGGTCGACGACCTGCTGGCCGTCCACCGCATCCTGACCGGGCCGGGCAACGAGAGCGCGCTCGATGCCCGACTCATCGCAGTGATTCACGCCCGCCATGCAGGCGCTCAGGCACACCTCCTGGTCAGGAACTCAGCGCCGGGCGCCCCGGCCCCGGAGGGCTGGCGATCCGACCCGGCCAGCCTGGAGGACCTGGTGCTCGGATACCTGCGCGACCCTGGCGCCCGCATGCTGCCCGGCCCTGCAATGGCGGCATCGGCCGACGGACCGGCGGTGACGCGATGACCGCCGCCGCGCACCCGGCCGGCCAGAACCAGCAGTCAGGCAAGCAGACCGCCGCAGTGCCGTTGCGCCGACTCGTGCGGGTTACCGTGCGTCAGCACCGGGCCGAGCTGCTCTGGACCAGCATTGTCGTCGCGGTTCTGGCCATCGCGCTGGCAGTGACAGGCGTTCCCCTGCACGAGCTGGCGGCCCGTGGCGGGCCCAGCTGGTATGGCGCGAGCCGCGCTAGCGTCGACTACGCCGGGGTGCTGCAGTGGATCGCGCTGATCCTCCAGCTCGCTGCGCTGCTCAGCGGCATGTTCCTCGGCGCTCCGTTGGTACCCCATGAGATTGAGCAAGGCACCGCCAAGCTGGCCTGGACGCAGGCCGCGAGCCGGACTAGATGGCTGCTTGCTCAGGTGCTGCCACTCGCTGGCCTGCTGGTGCTGGCCGCACTCGCCATCGGCGCGGAGTTCGGCTGGTGGCTGTCGCCGTTTGCGAAAGCAGGCGGCGCCTTCGCACCACCTATCGTTCCGCGGTCGCCGTGGTGGCCGCTGCGGTTCAACCTGAACCCGCTGCTCCTGGCGGGGTGGGTCGCGTTCGCCTTCACCTTCGGTGTCTTCCTCGGCGCAGTGATCCGCCGAACCTTGCCAGCCATGGCAGCGACGCTGGTCTGCTACGGCGCGGTCCTTTTTGAGGTGTCAGCCTCCTGGCGGATGCACTACCTCGCGCCGCTGCACCGAGAGGTGGCAGTGCAGTTCCAGGGGGTCGGAAGTTACGGTTCCAGCGTCTACTGGGGGTCACAACAGCCGGTCATCATGACCCGGGGCCTGGGCTGGCCGGATGGACGCCTGCTGAGCGACGCTGAGCAGCTGCGGCCGGCAGCCTGGATGAGACAGCACCACATCGTCATGTGGATCACCTACCAGCCCGGTAGCCGGTATCACGCTTTCCAGGGAATCGAGCTCGGCTGGCTGCTCGCTGCTTCGGCGCTCCTCGTCGCCGCTGCAATCTTCGTGGTCCGGCAGCGCCCGGCCTGACGCCGGACACTGCTGAGTGTCGCCGCGAGGTGACACACTTCCGGTTTTCCTGCCCGCCCCTTTGGATGGGAACGGGGCTTCGACGGTCCGTGCCGCCCGCACGGACGCGGGGCAGAAAGCTAGGTGGCCGGGTGATCGGCCTCGCTGTAATGCGCTGCGAGGATGTCCGCGCCGAAATCGCCCCCCGGGCGGCGCAACACCGTATGCGCGTGATTGGCATTGGTCTTGTCGAACTCGATGAGAAGATCGTCGGCCTGCACCCGGTAGTAGTGCCGGTCATCCCGCGTCAGCGGGCCCTCCCAGGCGAAGTAGACCTCGCCGCTCGCGAACTTCGCCGCCTCCCGCGCGGCCATCGCCTCCGGGAGCCGGTCTAGATAAAGAGCCACGATCTGCCCGAGCAGTGCCCGCGCCGTCGGCCCGAGCGTAGACGCGGTAACTCCCAGCGGCTGGACGTCCCCGGCGCGAGCCGAGGTGGCGGAGTGGATGTCGCCGGGCGCATGATCAGCGACGACAGCGTTCATGCGGCCCGCGGGCCCGAGCGCGTCAAGCAAGGCGTGCCCGAGATCCTCCTCAGGCCCGAGCGGCCGCGACACCGGCCGTCCGGCGTAACTCACGCACGCCGGATTGGCGCCGAGGAAGACAGGGGCGGGGGAGACTTTGTCACCGGCGATGGTCATCGTCACGGACAAGTGGTGACCCTCGAACCGCCAGGACCAGACATCGTCCGCGGCCGGATCGCCGAACACGGTCAGGAAGTAGCCGCCGCTATGCCGGTCCATCGCGCGCTGCTCCTGCAGATCGAGCACTTCCTCGAGTGCGATGATCGCCATCGCCTGGGCGAAACTGCGCTCACTCAGCCCGGTACCCAGCAGTCGGTGCGCGGCCTTCCGGCCGGCCAGACTCATCAGTGCCAGGCATCCGCCCGGCCGTGGGTGCGGCCGGTACTCGATCCACCGCCGCGCCGCGTCATCGGCGAACTCCAATGCCGTGAGCTTGCGCTGCTCGTCATCGAGCTCCCGCAACAGCGCACCTGCCTCCTGCCGCATCTGTGAAGCGATCCCGTCACCAGCCATGCCTCCGGTATACCAGCGCGAAACGCACTTGCCAGGCTCAGCATCGGCCCGCGCTGGTCTAACTACTCAAGAAACGAGCTGATCGCGGCGGTGAAGAAGTTCGCATCATCGATCCACGGGAAGTGGGCAGCGCCGGGCTGAAGAGTCACGCTGGCGTTCGGGAACAGGCGCGCCGCCCGTTCAAGGGTCTCCGGCATGGGAGCGGTGTCGATCTGGCCGCCATAGAGCAGCACTGGCGCAGCCAGCCGGCCGATCGCTTCGCAGGTTGCAGCTGTGTTAAATGCGCCCTCGGCGCGGAAGTTAGCCATCACGGCGCGAGCGCGTTCGCTGATCCCGACTTCCACGTGGGCCTGCGCCACGTCGTCCCAGCGACCGTAGAAGAACGGTGAATAGGCACGGCGGTTCTCGAGGGTCTGGTCCCCGGCCTCGGCTTTCTCGATAGCCGCGAGGGCATCCAGATACCACGGCTCACCGGACCTGCGCTCGAGGGCTGACCGCCAGGCCTCGTCGGACTCGTCGATGCCGAGCGCCGTCAGGCCGGGCGTCAGCAGGATCAGGCGCGCGATGCGCTCCGGGTACGCCGCCGCGTACAAGACCGCCAGGTTGCCCGCGGCCGAGTGGCCGAGCAAGTCGATGCGGTCGAGGCCAAGATGCACGCGCAGCGCTTCGACGTCCCCGACGAGCCGGTCGCAGCGGTAGCTGGACGGGTCGGCCGCATCTTCTGACGCGCCGGTGCCCCGGGTGTCGGGCATGACCAGCTGCCGAGACGTGCTCAGCCCGCCAAGATCACCGAAGTACTCCGATGCCCGCCCAGGGCCGCCGGGCAGGCACACCACCGGCGCCCCTGCACCGAGAACGCGATAGCCGATCTTCGTGCCGTCGTAAGACGCGAATTGAGTCATGTCGGCATCATGGGGTGCTCGGTCTCATCAGCCAACCGATTTCTCGCTCAGCGATCTTGCTATTACCACGCGTATATGGCTGGCTAAGCGGCTCGAACCGCCTGCGACGCTTTCGGCGTACCCTGGCCGTCTTCCGCGAAGCAGATCTCCAGGCAGCGCCACATGTCGAGGATGTCCGTGGGCTTCATTCGGACTCTGGTTGCGAAGGCCTTTCAGGGTTAGCGCGCTGACTTCGGCAGGGAAGAGCAGCCTGGCGGTCAGCAGGTCGCCGTTGAGACGGCGCAACTCCAGCGCCAGCTCGACAGCCTCGCGCGCGAGAGCTATGTGGAGGCCTGGGACCTCGGTTGTCACCAGGTCGGTCCCTACTCGCACGACCTATGAGCGTCCGCTGCCTGCCGACTGGGTGACGTCCCAGAGCCGCGCGTACAGATCCGGCCGCCGGTCGGTGAACAGGTCGTTCAGCTCACTGATCCGTTTGTCCCGTGCCTGCACGAGGTCGATCGTGGCGGTCAGCACCGCTGTCCGGTTCTCGCACATCGGTCCGGCGGCCGGGTAGCCACCACGGCGCACGATGACTGAGCCGCCGAGCCAGTCCACGCCCCGCTCGGTCCCGCATCGGTCCGCGACTGCGATGAACACGCCGTTGGACGAGGCTGCGGCCTGCGCGGAGACCACCTCACCGGATCGCTCGCCAGGCGGCGCGGGCGAACCTGACGCCGTCCAGTTCACCGGGACTGCAATGAGGTCGGCGCCGCGCAGTGCGGCGAGCCGCACCCATTCCGGGAACTCCAGGTCATAGCAGATCATGAGACCGACGTTGCCGAACGGCAGCCCCACTACCGGTGGCGCGTCATCGCCGGGCGTGAAGATCTTCTTCTCTGCGTCCCACAGGTGGGCCTTGCGGTACACCGCCCTCGTGCCAGAGGCGTCGACGATCGCCGCGCTGTTGTACAGCCTCCCGTCCGGCCCCAGTTCGCAGAACCCGCCGGCAATGGCCAAATCGTGCCTGGCGGCCAGCGACCGCCACTCGCGCAGCGTTAGGCAAGATGCCGCCGGCGACGCGAGCGATCGCGCCTCGCCGGCGTCGGAGAATACGTACCCGGAATCTGACAGCTCTGGCAGTACTACGAGCCGCGCACCGGCGAGCGCCGCCTGCGCGATCGCTATCCTCGCGGCCTGCCGGTTAGCGTCCGGTTCCCCCACGCAGAGCGCGAGCTGTGCGACCGCAACAACAGTTCCGCAATCCGCCATGACGACATAATCTCTCACGCCGGATCCCGTCTGACACGTCGTTATCAGCCGTGCGGGCCGCGGGTTATGCCCGGGCGAGTACTGCTTCGAGCGGATGCGGCAGCCGGTCCAGATCCACCGCTCCGGCGAGCAGGCGCGCGTACCGGAGCTTGCGCGTGGCGCCGCTGCCCAGGAAGCGCCGTAGCTGTGCCGCGGCGGGCTGACCGCGCCACTCGGGCTGTCGCTGCAAGCTGCGGAACGATCCGAGATCTCCCTGCGAGTCAATGAGGGCCTCAACCGGGAGGCGGCCGATCGCGCGGATCAGCTCGTCCTCCAGATCCTCGACGCAAACGTAGAAGCCCAGTCGCTCCATGTCGGACTGCGTCCTGGGTGAGCCAATGTCTGCACTGGCCAGACCGCGCCGGACGACGTTCTGCTCGCCGGCGTCGCATAGCCCTGACAGTCTCAGGCCAGCGCCAGCCGGGCCGAACTGCGTCAGGTAGCGGGTCATCGCGTGCGCGCCGCCGACCGGCACGACCACGATGCGCTGCGCACCGAAGTCGTAGCCGCGACGGGCGGCAAGCGTCTCGACTGCGATCTGGTCGCTGATGCCCTCGACAAGCACGACGGCCTCCGCGGCTGCCACCTTCGCTAGCGCCCGAGCAGTGGCCTCGGTCGCAGCTGCCGGGCCATGCACGTAGCCATCCAGCAGTCGCCTGGCAAGCTCACGGCGCGCGTTGATGTCCATCGGCGTTGTCCCTGTCCGTGCCGCTAACCATACCGACCGGCCCCCAGCACGATAATGCGTCAGGTGAGCGCGACATTGTGCGTCCTGCTGTGGGCGCGGCCAGGCAATGAAGATGGCCTGATTGCCTACGAGGACCAAGTCCTTGGCATCGCCACGGGATACGGCGGCCGGGTGGTGCAGCGGGCCAGGAGCAGCGGGAGCGGCGGGCAGCCGCTGGAGATCCAGCTTCTCGACTTCCCCTCCGCAGACGCGGTCGAGGCCTTCCAGGCCGACAGGCGCCGGCAGTCGCTCGCCGGCGAGCGGGACAGGGTCATCGCCAGGACCGAAATCATCGAAGTCCAGCTAGTCCGGCAAGAGCAGTGACCAATACGGGTGGCGGCATGCGCGGACGGCGCTATCGCACCGAGGGGAGCTGTTGTAGCGTCGGTGATCATTGCGGACACTAGCGGCGCCGGCTCGGCCGTCGAACTGCCCGCCGGGAGAAGTCGGGGAGCACGTCGATGACGGTCACGGCCAGGGTGTCCGGTCTGGTTGTTCTGCATGATGCAGATAATGTCGGTGTGGCGGTCACTGGCTTGGCGGCTGGCTCGGACCTAGACGGGCCCGCGGGCCGGGTGCGTACCGCTGGTCCGGTTCCGCCCGGGCACAAGGTTGCGCTGCGCGCGATCGCGGCCGGCGCGCCGGTGCGCAAGTACGGTCAGGTGATCGGGTTCGCGTCGGCACCGATTTCCGCGGGCGAGCATGTGCACGTGCACAACCTGGCGTTCGGTGAGTTCGACCGGGCCGCCGGGCCCGCCGGGGCGGTGAGCGGGCATTCCGCCGCGACGACAGCGGTGCCGGGTGAGCCGCTGAGGTTTGCCGGGTACCGGCGGGCCGACGGGCGGGTCGGCACCCGGAATTACGTGGCGGTGGTGTCCACCGTGAACTGCTCTGCAACGGTGTGCAAGCGGATCGCCCGGCAGGTCAGCGAGTCCGGGGAACTGGACGATCAGCCGGGCGTGGACGGGGTGATCGCGCTGACGCATTCCACCGGGTGCGGGATGCAGCCTGACGGGGCCGGGATGGCGGTGCTGCGCCGGACACTGGCCGGTTACCTGGATCATCCGAATGTCGGCGGGGTACTGGTCCTGGGCCTGGGGTGTGAGGACAACCAGGTCCGGGCGCTCACGAGCCAGCTGGCGGACCGGGCCGACGTCCCGGTCGTGACCGGGACGATCCAGGACCTGGGCGGCAGCGCTGCCGCGGTGCGCGCCGGGGTTGCGCAGCTGCGCGAGATGCTGCCAGAGCTAGGCCGTGCCCGGCGCACTCCGTGCCCGGTGTCGGAACTGGTGCTCGGCACCCAGTGCGGCGGGTCGGATGGCTACTCCGGGCTGACCGCCAACCCGGCGCTGGGCGCGGCGGTGGACTTGCTCGTCGCGCACGGCGGCACCGGGGTCCTTGCCGAGACCCCGGAGATTTACGGCGCCGAGCACCTGCTGGCCGGGCGGGCCGCGACGCCGGCTGTGGCCGCCGCACTGGCAGACACGATCGCCTGGTGGCAGCGCTACACCGCTATGCACGGCGGCAGCATGGACAATAATCCCTCGCCGGGTAACAAGGCCGGCGGGCTGACCACCATCCTGGAGAAGTCCCTCGGCGCGGTCGCCAAGGGCGGTACAACGCCGCTGCGGCAGGTGGTCGGCTATGCCGAGCGGCCGTCCGAGCGGGGCCTGATCTTCATGGACACCCCTGGCTACGACCCGGTCAGCGTGACCGGTCTGGTCGCCGGCGGTGCCAACCTGGTGTGCTTCACCACTGGCCGCGGGTCGGTGTTCGGCTGCAAACCGGTGCCTAGTCTCAAGCTGGCCACCAGCAGCGACCTGTACCAGCGGATGCCTGGCGACATGGACATCGACTGCGGCGTCATCCTTGGCGGCACCAGCGTCTCCGACCTCGGCGCCCGCATTTTCGCCGAACTCATCGATGTCGCATCGGGCAAGCCCACCAAGAGCGAGGCGCAGGACTTCGGTGACGAGGAATTCGTGCCCTGGCAGCTCGGCGCCGTCATGTAGCACCACAGCGGGACCCACATCGAGGACGTGCTAGCTGGCAGATGGCCTGCATGTTCCGTGATACTCAGAATTGTGGGCATGGTCGCGGATGCTTCTTGGGACGTTATGCCGGTAGCCAACCCGGATCTTCCGGCGCGCAGGCGGACTAGGCTCGTGGACCGCACCGTCTTGCAGGATCCGATCGGGCTTGACGAGCCGGTGTACCAGTTGCGAGACCGCGAGCTGATCGTCGTGCCTTCCACCCTTGACCAGCTATCGCGCGAGCTGTTGCTCCGGGCGCAGAATGCCGTAGCCGAGGCTCTGGATGCCGAGGCAGGTGCGGCCGCACCTGACGGTGCAGTCCCGGAAAGCACGCTGGTGCGGCACGAATGGGAGATCGCTGTAGCTCTGCGGGATATCACGGACCTGCGGGCCGAGCACGGTCTGAATGCTGCCGCCAGCGTCGGGCCGATGACGAACGCCGTTCTCAAGCCGCAACGGAGCGCTCTGGCGCAAGCCCAGGAGTCGATCACGGCAAGGGTTGCGGAACTTGAACGCTACGCGGAGTGCGTCCGCGCGGCGGCAACCGCGTACCGGGACTGGCAAGATGCGCTAAGGGTTTCGGACCTGAACGACAGGTACCTTGACCTCGTGGCGCGCACCGCTGCCGACGATCTCGCGGTGGCCGAGATCAGCGGACTGGCTGAGCGTGCAGCGGCAGGGCAGACCTTCCAGCAGGCAGCTCAGAAAGTGAGCCTGGCGGCAGCAGCTCTAGAGCTCCCGTAGCTCATCCTGAGGTTCCGCCTTCAATAGACCGGTCATCCGGCACCTCCCAGCCGCTTATCCTTGCCGACATGTCAGTATTCGGGTTGATACACGAACTGTGGGACCGCGTATGCGGGACGCAGGCTGTTCCGCCCGTCTGGGTGATGGCATCCAGTGGCATCATCGCCCTGTTGATCGTGCTGAATGCCCGCACATGGCACCTGGCGCGCAATTCGATCACGATCGCCCACGAGGGCGGCCACGCGCTGGCCTCCGTGCTGAGTGGCAGGCGGCTGGACGGGATCCGGCTGCATTCGGACACCTCAGGTGTGACTTACTCGCGGGGCAGGCGGACCGGTCCGGCGATGGTAGTCACGTCGGCGGCGGGTTACCTCAGTCCCTCGCTACTTGGCGCCGGGGCGGCCTGGCTGCTGGCCGCGCACCACGTGATCGCGATGCTCTGGCTGCTGCTCGCGCTGCTCACCGCAACGTTCCTGGCGATCCGCAACGCCTACGGAGTCTTGGCTGTGGCTCTCACCGTCGGGGCAGTCCTGGCGGTGAGCTGGTTCGCCACCGCCGCGGTCCAGGCGGCCTTTGGCTATACAGCCGCGTGGTTCCTGCTTCTTGGCGGCGTTCGCGCGGTCGTCGAGCTGCAGGGATCCCGCCGCCGTAGCCGTCGCCGTGGCCAGGTGAGCACATCGGATGCCGACCAGCTCGGCCGGCTCACCGGAGTGCCTGCCGGCGCCTGGGTCGCAGTTTTCGCGCTCGTGTGCGTCGGCGCGCTGGTCCTCGGTACGCGCCTGCTCATCCCCGCCTTGCTGCACCTGCCGCACCTCGGAGGCTAGCGGCTCGCTACGAGCGGCCCAGAGGCCGGCAGGCTCTGGGCCACTGTGTTCCGGCTCAGAGTTTGCCGACCATTTGTGTCGGGCATGGGGTGAAGATTCGCAAACGCACGAAGAAATAACAGCCGGCGGAGCGCCAGGACGGGGGCTGGCCGATGAGGCTTGTCGTGGATCTCACCCGGTGCCAGGGGTTCGGCCAGTGTGCCTTCCTAGCTCCTGACGTGTTCCGCATGCGCGGTGGCGAAGCACTGTGGGATAACCCCGAACCCGACGACGCACAGCAGGAGCGTGTCCTGCGGGCGGCGGCGGCATGCCCGGTGCAGGCAATCCGGGTTGACCGGATCGATGCGACCGACAACGCCACGGCTATGGTGTCGGGCGCCGCGGCAGCGGCAGCACGGTCGAAGCCGACCCCTCCGCCGGCTGTGCCGCCACAGCGGGCGGGCGAACCTGCTGCGGACAGCTGGCGGGCTGCCACGGTCGAGGCCTTCCGCCGGGGCGGTCGCATCGTGATTGTGGGCGCTTCGCTGGCTGGCCTGGCCGCGGCGGCGTTCCTGCGCCGCGAGGGCTTCGCCGGCTCGCTGACTCTAATCGGGGACGAGACGGATCAGCCCTACGACCGCCCGCCGCTGTCCAAGCAGGTCCTCGACGGTTGGATACCGCCTGACCACGCCGGCCTGCCGCTCGGCGAGGAGGTTAACGCGCAGTGGCGGCTGGGAGTCCGCGCGACGGGGCTGGACGCTATAGGCAAGCGCGTGCTCCTTGCCGACGGGAGCACGGCCGAGTATGACCGGCTGCTGATCGCGACCGGGACCCGCGCCCGTCCGTGGCACAACGAGGCCGAGGCAGCGCTCGACGGCGTGTTCACGCTGCGGACCCGCAAGGACGCGGCCGCGCTGCGGCGGCGGCTTGCTGGCCGGCCGGGGCGGGTGCTGGTCATCGGCGCTGGGTTCACCGGCTCGGAGATCGCCTCGGCGTGCCGGGACCAGGATCTGGCCGTCACGGTCGCCGAGCGAGGATCGGCGCCTCTGGTCGGCGCGCTCGGCGAAGTGGTTGGCGGAGTGGCCACCGGTCTGCACCGCGATCACGGTGTTGACCTGCACTGCGGTGTTACCGTCACCTCTCTGGAGGGTGATGGCAACGGCCGGTTGCGCCAGGCGCAGCTATCCGACGGAACCACCATCGATGCCGACGTGGCCGTGGTGGCCCTCGGGGCGATCCGCAACACCGAGTGGCTGCAAGGCTCTGGGCTGGCCGTCGGTTTCTGGGGGGTCGCTTGCGACGCCGGCTGTCGCGCCTTCGATGTCAACGCCGTGACCACCGAGGACATCTTTGTCGCCGGGGACGTTTCGCGCTTTCCGCACCCGCTGTATGACTACCAGTTCCTCGCGCTTGAGCACTGGGGGAACGCGGTCACCCAGGCCGAGGTCGCCGCTCACAACATGGTCAGCTCGCCGGGAGACCACTGGCCGCACCTGGCCACCCCGGTGTTCTGGTCGCAGCAGTTCGGCACGAACATCAAGTCGGTCGGTGTGCCGACCTTCGCCGACCAGGTGGTCGTCGCTCAGGGCTCGGTGCCTGAGCGCCAGTTCGTGGCCGCCTACGGCTACCGGGGCCGGATGACCGCCGCTGTCTCGTTCGACCACGGCATCTGGCTGGACTTCTACCAGAAAATGATCGAGGCGGCCGGGCCCTTCCCGCCCCCGTTCCCCGTCGTCGACCCGCCGTCCTACCCGCAGCCCCTGCCTGCCCAGATCGACCAGAAAGAAAGCTTCCACGCCACCGTTGCGGTGACCGGCCACAACCCCAGCGAGCGGCAAGCGGAAATTATCCACGTCGGCTGACCTGGGAGGTCGCTACACCATTGCCCGCTGAGGGCGCTGCTGCCGTCATCGACAGCAAACCGGCAGGAGGGAACGTCATGGCCCAGCCCAGCATTTACCAGCAAGTGCTCGATCCTGCTAACCGGGCCAACCCGTACCCCCTCTACGCCGAGCTGCGCAAGACTCCTGTGACGCGGAAGGACGACGGCACCTACGTCGTCAGCACCTACAACGAGATCTTCGCGTTGATGCACGACCCGCGGGTCAGCTCCGATCCCCGCTGCCGTCCCGGAGGTAGC
>DASXIA010000306.1:0-12035 GCA_036488155.1 Streptosporangiaceae bacterium
CAGCAGAGGGGTTAGTCGTTTCATGCGCGAATCCCTTGGCTTGTGCGAAGCGGCAATCAGCTACGTCGGACTGGCGGCCGCCGCTTGCGCACCGGCGGCCGCCAGCCCACTCCGGTCGAACCCCGAGCAATGCCCGAATCAAATAGGAAACTTTCCTATTTGATTCGACCGCGACGCTAGCGCCGTCTGCAGCCGGCGTCAATAGGCAGAAATCCGCACGTGCCCGTTCCCGCCCGAATGATCCCTTCCAGCACCGGGACGGTAGCTCGCGCGCCCGGGTCGGCTACCGTTGCCACGTCGGCGCGACTGGCGGACGATGGTGTCCCCAGGCGCCCAGCACGCCAGGAGCCAGCAGCATGGACGACACGATCAGCACCCCGACCGCGGCGCCCGGGGCGCCAGCGCGGCCCGGTGTGCCAGGCTGCGACCCGGCGGTCCTGAACGAGATCCAGCAGCGGGTGCTGTGGCTGGCGACGCGGATCATCGACGCGGCAAACCACGAGCGGGACACCGGCGACGGCGTCAAGGTCGGCGGCCATCAGGCCTCTAGCGCCAGCCTCGTCACCGTGATGACCGCGCTGTATTTCGCCCACCTGGACGCGGCGGACCGGGTCAGCGTGAAGCCACACGCCTCACCGGTCTTCCACGCCATCCAGTACCTGCTCGGCAACCTCGACCGGTCGTACCTCACCACGCTGCGTGCCTTCGGCGGGCTGCAGTCCTACCCGAGCCGGACCAAGGATCCCGACACTGTCGACTTCTCGACCGGCTCGGTCGGCCTGGGTGCCGCCGCTCCGCTGTTCGCCGCCGCTGCGCGCCGCTACGTCGACGCGCACTTCGGTCCCCGTCCACGCAGCCGGTTCATCGCCCTGATCGGCGATGCAGAACTCGACGAGGGCAACATCTGGGAAGCCGTCGCCGATCCCGCCACCGACGGTCTTGGCGACGTGCTGTGGATCGTCGACGTCAACCGCCAGTCACTGGACCGGGTCGTGCCGGGCGTCCGGATCGCCCAGTGGGAGCAGCAGTTCAGCGCGGCGGGCTGGCACGTGGTGGAAGCCAAGTACGGCCAGGCACTCCAGCGCGCCTTCGCCGAGGCCGGCGGCGACAGCCTGCGCGACTGGATCGACGCGATGCCCAATGAGCAGTATCAGTCGCTGTTCGGCATGGAGCCGGCCGCGGTGCGCGAGCGTTTCCTGGACGGAGCGCCGCCAGCGGTGCAGCGGTTCTGCGCGGGCATCCCGGACTCCGAGCTTGCGCCGCTGGTCACCGACCTGGCCGGGCACGACCTCGGCTCGCTGCTCGCGGCCTTCGCCGAGTGCGACGCCGAGAAAGGCCGGCCGAGCGTGCTGTTCGCCTACACGATCAAGGGCTGGGGCCTGCCGATCGCGGGCAACCCGCGCAACCATTCGGCTCTCCTCACCACCGTCCAGATCGGCCAGATCCGGGAACGGCTCGGCCTCACCGCCGCGACCGAGTGGGACCGGCTTGACCCGATGACACCGGCAGGGCAATGGGCAGCCGCCCGCCGCGAACAGCTATCCCGGGCGCCGGCCCCTAACACCGGGAACGACCTCGTCGTACCCGATGCTGTCGGCCTGCGCGCGGCCAGGCCGATCTCCACGCAGGAAGCGTTCGGGCGGATCCTGGTGGACCTGTCGCGGTCCGAATCGGCGGGCCCGTACCTGGTGACCACCGCACCGGATGTGGCAACGTCGACGAACCTGGCAGGCTTCATCAACCGGACCGGCGTGTTCTCCCCGGTGCCGCGCCGGGCCTGGAGCGAGGACCCGGTGCTCAAGTGGGCCGAGGGCCCGGACGGTCAGCACATCGAGCTCGGCATCAGCGAGATGAACCTGTTCTTGCTGCTCGGGCAGCTCGGGCTCAGCTGGGACCTGTCCGATCAGCCGCTGCTGCCGGTCGGAACGGTGTACGACCCGTTCGTGCTGCGCGGCCTGGACGCGTTCATCTACTCGGTGTACTCGGGTGCGCGGTTCATCGTCGCGGGCACGCCGTCCGGGGTGACGCTCGCGCCGGAGGGCGGCGCGCACCAGTCGACGATCACCGCGTCGGTCGGGCTCGAGCTGCCCAACGTGACCTTCATCGAGCCTGCCTATGCGGTGGCGCTCGACTGGCTGCTGTGCGGCGCGCTGCAATCGGTCGCGGCCGCCGCGACCCGGGACGCCCGTCCTGGTGAGGCTGGACCCGGCCAGGCCGAGACCGGCTCGTACTACTTCCGGCTGACCACTCGCGGGATCGACCAGGCGCCGTTCCAGGCCGCGCGTGAGCGGCTCGGCGACGCGATCTTGCGCCGTCAGGTGCTTGCCGGGGCCTACCGGCTCGTCGACGCCTCGGAGGCCGCGGCCGGCGGCGCTCCCCCGGTTTACCTGGTCGGCTGCGGCGCCGTGCTGCCCGAAGTCCTGCAGGCCGCAGCCGAACTCGCCGAGGAAGGCATCGCCGCTACTGTCGTCGATGTCACCTCGGCCGACCGGCTCTACCGGGCCTGGCAGCGGACCCTGCGCCAGGGTGTACGCACCGCGACCGCGCCGTCCACACCGGGGGCTCTTCGCAGCGCGTTCCCGGACCGGGCGCCGGTGGTGACCGTGCACGATGCCGCCTCGCACACGATGAGCTGGCTCGGGTCGGCGCTCGGCGTCGCAGCCGTCAGCCTCGGCGTGGACAGCTTCGGCCAGTCAGGCGCGGTAGCCGACCTGTACCGGGCCCACGACCTGGACGCCGGCTCGATCGTGAACGCAGCCCTAGCCGCGCTGTCGCTGCGCTGAGGCCCGCCTCCCGGCGCGCAGGCCGGTGTGATCTTGATGGGCCGACGGGGGCCAGGCCAGGGCTAGGCCTGCGCTCAGCCCAGATTGAACTGCATGAGCTCCTCGGTGCGCCCTGGCCTCGCCGCCAGCGGCTGGCGCTGGTCACTGCTGGTAAAGCCGACGCTCTTGTACAGCCGCACCGCCGCGTCGTTGCCATCCAGGACCCATAGGTACGCGGTACGCACCCCGGCCTTGCGCAACCGGTCCAGAACGACCGTGAGCATATGATGAGCCACGCCTTTATTACGCCACCTTGGCGCCACCCAGAGATATTCCAGATATCGCCCGGAATCCGATATGCCGTTTTCCCATGTGCATCCGACAATGGCAGCTGGCTCGTCCTGCAGAATACTGATTGTCCAGTCGCCCCGGCCAAACTCCGCGCGCCATCTCAGCTCGTCAAAGTCCTTTTCGGTCTGGTAAGAAGCGAGAAATGCATGCGGTGAGTCACGCAATGCTGCCAGCCTTGTGTCGCGCAGCAGCGGCCATTCCCCAGGGACAAGCAGCTTTATATCGGGCATAAAAGTTGATTCTGACACGATGCCATCTAGCCTGGCAAGCGGCCGACCGGGTCGCGGCCACCTGCGATGTCGTTAGCTGTCTGAGCTGAAGTTTGCCTGGCTTCTATCAAAGGCAGTTAAGCTACCTGCTGCTCTTGCCGGCTGGACTCTGGCGCAACCGTTCCGTGCCCGGCTGGCGGGCTCCAGTCAGCGAAGCAACTGGAGCCCGGGCCACTTCAGTGCACGAAAAATGCAATTCCAAGGACGATTGCTACGACCGTGGTCAGCAAGACGGACGTCACGGCCGTCGCCACCCGGAGTAGTTCGGACAGCAGCGCGACCATGCTGCGCGCGGCCTTGGCCAGTGCAGCCGTGACGACAATGATCACGCCGATGACGACTAGGGCACCCATGCCGGGAGCCCCGGCCGCTGTCATCGCGGCCGCTGTCATCGCTCCCGCCGCGTGGAAGGTCATGGCGTGGTCTGCACTGGTGTGGTACGCGGCGGCGTGGCACGTCGCGGCGTGGCACGCTGCGTGGACGGCCGCCGCCGCCAGGCGGGGAGTTAAGGTGTGCACGGGACTTCCTTCGTGTATGAGAGCGCGCAGGGGTTCTGCCTGGCGGGCATCCTTGTTGGCGCAAGGGTGCCCGCATTGCTTGCGGCCGCCAATCTGCTCGCGGCGGCAGTAGTCGCGATCATCTTCACTCCCTCCGTTAACTTCAGTGAAGTTCTCGTTTCGCCCAACCGTTTCTTAAACGGCTTGCTCTAAGTTTGCGCTAGGCTCTTCACATTCATCAACCCTGCTGAACTATCTGCTTGGGCTGAAGTCGGTGCCAGGAAGATCGCGCTGGCGAGCCGGCACATTCGGGACTACCTGCAGTTTCAGGACGTAGCTATAGTGGTATGAGGCATTTGCAATGGGTGCTGAAGTTAAGTTGAACAAAGGCAGGGTGACGTGGACGCGCAGGATCCCCGGCGGCTTCTTGCTCATCGGCTGCGTTCGCTTCGCGAGCACGGGCCGCACGAGCGCAAGATCACCCAGCCTGAGCTGGCAGAAGCCCTGGGTGGCGTCAAGCCCCTCAGCGTGCCGCTCATCTCGTCATGGGAGTCTCAAACAAATCCGCGGATCCCGCCGCTGGCCAGGCTGGACGGATACGCGGCTCTGTTCGCGACCGCCCGCTCCTTCCAGACGAATCCGCCTCGCCTGCTCACTCCAGCCGACATGAGCGAGGCGGAGAGACGCGCCATGGCAGAACTTAAGCAGGAGCTGATCCACTTGCGGAACGACGCCCTGCGAGCGACACCGTCCAGCCCAGCGCCTGTCCAGGCCAACGCGACTGTGGAATCGCTGAACGGCGGGCCGTGGCGATTCGCCGACGGCAACACGATCACCATTGTCTGCGCCCAGTGGCCGCAGCACATGCTGGACCGGATGCCCTACACCGAGGTCGACGATCCGGACTACATCGAACTGCTGAACTACTCAGAACTCGATGCGCTCTTCGAGCTGCACGGACATCTGCGTGCCGCCAACCCGGCTAATCAGGTCAACCTCCGCATCGCCGGCAAGCTCGCTTCGGATGACTACACCTCGCACCTGGTCTCGCTCGGCGGAGTCGACTGGAATTTGGTAACGAGCTCGGCACTCAGGAGACTGCAGCTGCCGGTAAGGCAGGTCGCTGACTGGAGCACTCCAGACGGCCAGTACTTCGAAGTAGAGGTCAACGGGAAGTCAGTTAAGCATCGCGCAGTTCTCGATAGGGCCAGCAATTGGGATGCCGCCGGTCAGCCGGTTAGCGAGGGAACCGGTAAGGGAATCCTGCTCGAAGATGTGGCGCTGTTCGCTCGTGCGGTCAGCCCCTTCAACAGGAAGCGAACTGTTACGATCTGCAACGGCATGTACGGCCGGGGCACGTACGGCGCAGTCCGTGCGCTCACTGACGAACGGTTCCGCGACCGCAATGCCGAGTACCTGCGATCCCGGTTCAACGGCTGCGAGGCCTACTGCATCCTTACCCGTGTTCCTATCGTCGACGGAGCCACCTTGACCCCTGATTGGACGAACGGTGAGTACACCCTGTTCGAATGGTCCGGGTGACCCGGTGTCCGGCAATGAGCCGCTAGATCATCATGGCTCGCACCGCGATCTGTTGTGGTCGGGTGACCATGTCCAGTCGCAGCGGATCGATGCGATCTTCGTGCCCACTATCAGGACGCCGGCCTACCTGGCCGCGGCATCCCGCCTCGCAGAGGATCTCGGGTGCGCCCTGGTTACGCTCCACAGCAGGCAGTGGACGACCGCCGCCAGGGCCGCTCAGCGGCTGCCCAGGCAGGTCGACCTGATCGCTATCGACGTGCCTGATCCCGCGCTGCTGCGGCTGCCACGCTTCCAGACATCCCTGCTGGCCGCGCACAAGGTATTTCCGCGGGACCCGCGCCGGCCACCGACAGACCTGAGCGCCAAGCGCAATCTGGCCCTGGTCCTCAGCCGGCTGATCGGCTGGTCGCGCGTGCTATTCCTGGACGACGACATCACCGGGCTCAATCCAGCCGATGTGCTCGACGCGGGCGGCCTGCTTGACACGCATAATGCCGTTGGCTTGCAGGTGGGCGGGTTCCCGGATCACTCGGTCGTCTGTCACGCATACCGGGAGGCCGGCGGCCTTCAGCAGTCGTTCATCGGCGGCGGGGCGCTGGCCGTACACGTGCAGCGCAGCACCTCGTTCTTCCCGGAGATCTACAACGACGACTGGTTCTTCCTGCTTGACGGCGATAAGGGGATCCAGCCTGTCGCGGTGATCGGCCAGGTCATCCAGCATCCGTATGATCCCTTCCGCAATCCCGAGCGCGCCCGCGCTGAGGAGTTCGGTGACGTGCTGGCCGAGGGCATCTACTGGCTGCTGGACCAGCATCTCTCGATCTCCGATGCGGACCGGGCGCACTGGGCCAGGTTCCTCGTCAAGCGCAGGCAGTTCATTGACCGGGTGCTGGCAATGGTGGCCAGCAGCAACATCCAGCCTGCGGACAAGGCCCGGCGCATTGCCGCGCTGAAGGGATCTCTTGGCCGCCTCGCGCTTATCACGCCAGAGTTGTGCGAGGACTACCTCCGCGCCTGGCGGGCGGATCGGCAGGAATGGCAGCGGTTTGTGCGGGAGCTGCCAACCGGCCTGGACCGAGTGGCGGCCCTGCGGATGCTGTCCAGCGAAGGCGCGCCGCCGGTCAACTGGCAGCAGCGCAGCCGGAGCCATCGGACAGCTGACCGGCACGCGGTGAAAGCCCCGCTCGTTCGCGCTCCCGCAGCTAATGAGTTGAGCGCGCCGCAATTCGTGGCCGGGCCTGTGTCGGCGAGCCATCCAGACCGGATGGCCGAACCCGTGGCCTAGCTCACGGGTTCAGTCGTGCTCTGTATCTCGCGCTGCCGCTGTCGTCCCGGCCGGAAGCCGGCGGGTGACGGCCAGTGCGAGCACCGCGACCACGGCGCTGATCCCGAAGGCGATAGCGACGCCACGCCCGAGGTCGCTGCCAGCCCAGGCGGCGACCGCTGTGCCGCCGACACCTAGGCCTGTCGCGGTACCGAGGGCGTCCGCGAGGTTGAGCGACGCCGACTCCCGGCCCTCCCGGCCCGGCGGTGCCTGGCGCAGCATCAGCAGCAGGATCGGCGAGTATGCCATGCCCATGCCGAGGCCGGCGACTGTCCATGCGGCGATACCGGCAGCGACTGGCACGCCCGGCTGGAGCATGAGCAGCATCCCGGTAATGCCTAGCACGATGACGACGAGGCCGGTGCGGACGAGCCGGCGCCCTTCCCACCGGTCGCTGAGCCGCGCCTGAATCCACGCGCCGCCGGTCCAGGCCACAGTGGCGCCGGTGACCGCGAAGCCCGCAACGAGAGAACTGTCGTGGCGTATCGCTGTGATCGCCAGCGTGACATACCCGTCGGCGCCGAAGAACGCGAACGTCAGCAGGCCGCGACTGAGAATCGTCGCGGGCAGTCCTGTCCTGCCGGTCAGTGTGCCAGGCGGGACAAGTCGTCGCAGCGCGGGCAGTGCCGCGCCAAGACCGCCGGCGACGAGCGCGGGCGCGACCAGCGAGCGAACGACCGGCAGTTCGCTGGAACTGACCGCGATCGTGAGCGCGGCAAGGATCATCGCTGTCCCGGCCGCGGTGCGGACCGCGTCGGTGACTTTGTGCTCGGCAGCCTCGGCGGACTGCGGCGGGCCGAGGCGAGCAAGCGCGGGCACGGCGATCGAGCCCGCGATCCCGACCACTGGCAGCAGGCCAAGGAAAACCCAGCGCCAGCCGAACACGTGCGCGATCTCGGCGCTCAGAGCCGGCCCGGCCAGACCCGGCGCAACCCATGCGGTGGAGATGACTGCGATCATCCGGGCCCGAAGCGAGGGCGGCAGGCTGCGACCGATCGAGGCATAAGCGACCGACGGGACCACGCCTGAGCCGAGCCCTTGCAGCATGCGCCCGACGACCAGCACGCCCATCGACGGGGCGAGGCCGGCTGCGGTAAGACCCAGGCCGAACAGCACTAGCCCGGCCGTGAACGGCAGGGCGGGCCCGCGCCGGTCGTTCTCGCGCCCGCCGGCTACGACACCGACGACACTGCTCAGCATGAAGCCGCCGGATGCCCAGCCGTACAGGCGCAGCCCGCCGAGGTCACGCGCCACTACAGGCATCACCGTGATCACGGCGAGCGACTCCGAGGCGACAACGGTAATCGTCAGAATCAAGCCGACAGTGAGCGCGCGGATGTCCGGCGCCCAGAGTTCCCGCAGCCGGCCGTGACTCACTCGCTGACCCTCCCGCCTGACCGCATCCTGCCTGCGAACGGCTGACTTTGCGAAATCCGCGTCGCCCCGGCAGCGGTCCTTGTAGCGGGCCGCGCTGACCATTGATACTTCTGCGGTGAGCGATCGCAATGTGCTTGGCGGTGAACTTGAGCCCTGCAGCAATAGCCCGGTCACCGGGTTCTACCGCGACGGATGCTGCAATACCGGGCCAGAAGACCTCGGCAGCCACACGATCTGCGCTGTGGTGACGGCTGAGTTTCTCGAGCATCAGCGTGGCATCGGCAATGATCTGAGCACGCCGGTGCGCGCTTACCAGTTCCCGGGGCTAAGGCCGGGCGATCGCTGGTGTGTTACCGCGGCCAACTGGCTCCGAGCTCACCTCGACGGCGCGGCGGCACCTGTCGTCCTGGCATCGACTCATGAACGGGCATTGCAGATCGTTCCGCTGGCGACGCTCAGAGAGCACGCAGTCGACGTCCCGCCAGATCCCGGCGCCCTGGAGACCTGACCGCCCGGTGCGCCAAAACCAGCATCTCCATCTTCGCTGCAGCCCCTGGTTTATGACACGCTGTGCGCATGCTGAACCGGTGGGAAGCCTCGACTGCCCGGCGTCGCCTTGGCCGGCGCGGCGCAGGTCCCGGCCCGCGCCCGGAGCCCGAAGTGGCGATGGGAACCGGCCGGCTTCCGCAGATCGAGCACATCGTCATCTTGATGATGGAAAACCATTCCTACGACAACTACTTAGGGATGCTCGACGGCCGGGGCGATGGGCTGCCGCGCGATGAGCAGAACCGGCCGTCGTCGACGAACCTGGCCGTGGATGGCTCGCCAATCCGGATGCGGCACTTCACCGGCACCCGGCAGAAGGGCGGCGTGCCGACGCAGACCTGGAATGCCTCCCATATCCAGTGGAACGAAGGCAAGTGCGATGGCTTCGTCAGGAGCATCGAGAGCACCCTGCCCGGCCTTGATGCCTCTATGGCCATGACTTACTGGGACGAGACAGACCTGCCGTTCTACTACGGACTGGCGAGGACCTTCCCGCTGGCAACCCGCTGGTTCTCGTCCTGCCTCGGTCCCACGTTTCCCAACAGGCGGTTCCTCATCTCCGGTACGGCGCACGGGCTGATCGATGACCTGCCGTTCGGCATGGTCGACTATCCCGCCTCGGGCACCATCTTCGACATGCTGAGCGCGCACAACATCAGCTGGACGAACTACCATCACCTCTCGCCGGTCCGAGTCAACTGGAGACTGCTCTCGCGCACGTCTGGCCTGAACCTCCTGCGCGTGCTCGGTGGCCTCGTCGCCGCGATCATCCCGCAACTCATCCCGGCTATGGAAAGCAAGCTGCAGACGACCGCAGGCCTATACCCGCTGGGTTTCCTCCGTTCGATCAACCACCTGCGCCCGATCACCCAGTTCTGGCAGGCGGCCAGGGCCGGCAAGCTGCCGGCGGTGACCATCGTCGATCCTGATTTCGGCTCCTGCTCGGAGGAGAACCCGCAGGACGTCCAGGTCGGCGAGGGATTCGCGGCCAAGGTGATCAACGCTGTCATGGCTGGCAAGGGCTGGCCGAAGACCCTGCTGATCTGGCTCTACGACGAGCATGGCGGCTACTTCGATCACGTTGATCCGCCGTCGGCAGTCGAGCCTGACGACATCCCGGGTCAGAGCATCCTGCAGCGGAACGCGTTCCTGCGGTTTCTACTGTCATTCACTAGCTATGCCAAGAAGATCCAGGCCTGCGACGACGGACCGACCACCTATAACCGGCTCGGCTTCCGGGTGCCAGCGGTGATTGTCTCGCCCTATGCCAAGGCCGGGCATGAGACAAACACCGTCTACGACCACACCTCGATACTCAAGCTCATCGAGCGAAAATGGAACCTTCCGCCGCTGACCAGGCGCGATGCCGCAGCGGTCGATCCCCTTGACGCGCTGGATTTCAACAGTCCGCCGAATTTCCTAACACCGCCGACGCTTCCGCTCCCAGCCCGGCAATGGCATGGACAATAGGGCGAGATAGTGCTGTCATTCGTGTTAAACCCGGGGCCGCTGAGATAAGCCAGCAAGGCCCGAAGGGAGGTCCCGGATGACCATTGACAACCAGGCGCACGCAGCGGCGCCCGGAGCACCGCAGGACGACTCGGCAGCACATGCAGGCCGAGCGCGACCGGCCGCCGAAGGGCTTTCGGTTGCGACGCAACTCGCGCTGCAGCCCGTGGGGCTTGCGCTCTATGCCGGCTGGACCATGGCTGTGCTATTCGGGACGATCCCTGCCGAGCCAGCGGCCGACGCGAACGCCGCGCACGACGATCGCGACGTCCAGACCGTGCCTGCCCCGGCGGCCCGGTTGCCCACCGTTAATGAGCTACCACCCAAAGAACGCCGGGAGCTGGAACTAGCTCGACTGCGTCACCTGCTGGCGGGTCTCCTCCCAGATTTCACCGGCTTGGCCACGCTGACCGCGGGCGACCTAGACGACCCGCAAACGCGCAGGGCGAAGCTAGAGTCGCTGAATGTCGCCATCCTCATTGCGCTTACTGCCTCACGGCCGGACATCCAGCTGGCCTACCAGCTAGGCAGGTCACTCCGCGACACGGCCAATCCGCCGGATGGCACGGCGATTGGCCTCGCGGGGCAGCTCGCCCACGGCCGCATCGCGAGGCTTCAGGACTGGCTGGTCACTCTTTCCCCCGAGTTCCCGCAGCTAACGGCCGCCGTGGTAGCCGGGTCTCTCGGCCGGTGGAGCGATCTTGCCTCAGTTACCGTAGGCACGAACGTGACCGGGCAAGCACGGACCAGGATGCCCGGCCTGCGGCGGCTGCCTGCAGAGGACAAGCGAACGTCGATCGCAAAGAGCATGTGCACGTACCTGCTTCAGCAGGGCGATATCTGGCTCATGCTGCTGATCGGCGAACTGGCAACCTCGGGGCTGCTGACGCCGGAGGGCTACGTTACGGCGGGCGAGGCGGCCCTGCGCCGCTCGGGAGCTATCGTCCGGAGCATCATCCGGCACTACTGGCCCGGCTTGCTGTGCATTGCCGCAGCCCTGGGCGCAACGCTCTTCCTCGCAGTGCGCTATCTCCAGGGAGGAAGCGAGGTCTGGACGTCGATCGCGGCGATCGTCGGCGCGCTAGGCGTATCGGCGCAGACGATCGCGTCGACATCAGCGCGGCTGACCGCCGAAGCGGCCAAACCGGTGTTCGCCGTGGCCGAAGAGGACGCCATGGCGTGGGCGATCACGACCTTGCCCCCGCTCAGCCTGACCTTCCGCGGCGTTCGCCATCTGCGCCGGGCCGGTGTTGCTCCCACCTCGAGCCTCAGCCGCTTCTGATCCGGCTCCAACGGCACTGTCGGCATGCTCGGTGAATGGTCATAGCGTTTTGGCGATCTCGGCGTCGGGCTGGCCTACCGGGGCGAGCGCATGCCCGGTGTTGGTGCACCGCCACCATGCCACCTAGTCGATGAGGTCGACGGGTTCCTCGCCGTCCCAGATAGAGGCCGGATGACCGCCGTGGACGGCACAGACCGGCCATTCGATCTCGGGCACCTCTTTGAGCGTGGCGGAGACCGAGCCGGCCGCGTTGAAGAGCAGCAAGGAACCTCTCATCTCGCGGGACATGCCCTGGCCCCCACCCCAGTATGAGCCGTCCGGCAACGTCGCGAACACGGTCGCGGGCCAGTCCCCGCCGAAGTGTGCCCGCATCCGGTACCGGCCGTATCCGGTGACGTCCAGGTCGTGCTGCACGACATCCAGCGCACTCTGGCAGCGTGCCACGAACGCTTCATTGGCAGGGGCCGGGTCGAAGCCGATCGACCGCATCGCCTCAGGCATCAGATCCAGCGCCTGCAGCGCGACTCTGAATTGCGCAGGGACGTCGGCGTTCCCTGACGGGCCGGCCATCGC
>DASXIA010000322.1:0-3223 GCA_036488155.1 Streptosporangiaceae bacterium
TGGGGCCTCAGCGCCGAGGTTGTCGATGTACACGCACAGGTCTCGCAGGCCCGGCGCGAGATGAGCCACCACGGCGAAGTATGCCTGGACAACGTTGCCTGTTCGGTTGAATTCGAAGACGCTGTCCACGGACAGGCCACCGATGAACTCCAGGTCCCTGGCGCCTCCTCACACCGCACGCAGGAGCGCGTCCGGAACGATGGAACGGTTGACCCTGGCGCGGATCTGAACCAACAGTCCGAACAGAAACGCCCATGCTCTACGGGCCGCACAAAGCGCGCACCTTTATCTGGCCCGAAACGCGAAACTACACGTCAAAGAGCCGTTGACTCGACCGCCAGATCTTGGCCCAACTCAGGTCCAGCGCACCCCGTGCACCTGCCTTACGAGTTCGAAGCAGTCCCCCGGGCGGTCAGTCTGCTCGGCTGCGCTCGGCCTGCGGCCAGAACCTCATCCACCGATCGGCTATCCCGCCAAATCGCTCGAAGTGGGCGCGGCCCGCCTCACCGAGCGCGCCAGCCACAGCGGTAATCAGAGTCTCGGTGACTGCGACCGTCGGGGCCAGGCTCGGGAAGGGGGACGGCCCGGCCTCCTGGGCCGGCAGGATGGCGTCGGCAATGTCGGCGATGGGTGACAACCACGGGTCGGTGAACAGGACGAGCCGGGCTCCTGCCTCCTTCGCCGCGGCGGCGAACACCTGCGTATCGCTCTCATAGCGGCGAAAGTCGAATGCGCACAGCACGTCTCGCTTGCCGATGTCTGCAAGCGCGGCCGCGCGCTCGGCGGCGACGGGCGGAACCAGGCGCACGCCTGGCCGTATCTCCCGCAGCACGCCGACGAGATAGCCTGCGACGAGCTGGCTAAATGCGCCGCCCACCGCCAGGACGTGGTGCTGGGTGTCAGCGAGCAGCGCGGTAGCGTGGGCGAATTCGGCCGGGTCGAGGCCCTGGAGGCTGGCCAGCACGGAGTCGGCGAGAGCGGCTCCGCTGCGACTGGCGAAGTCGGGCTCGGCTGGCTCAACCTGATGCCGGCGATACACCTCTACCGGCGAAACGACCCGTGCGGCTATCTCCTCGCGCAAGGCCTGCTGGAATTCGGCATAGTTCTGGAAGCCCAGGCGCTGGGTAACGAAGCGACTCACCGTGGGGCCGCTCACGCCCGCGTGATCGGCCAGCTTCGCCGACGACTCAAGCCCGGCAGTGGGCGCACCAGACAGCAGCACCCTGGCCACTCGGCGCTCGGAAGGTGAGAGCGAGCCGAGCTTCTGGCGGATCCGCTCGGCAATTCTCCACTCATCGGGACCTGCCGGTGGCTGCCCGTCAGCGCGTTCAGGTGCTGCCACGGCTGACCCTTCGCTGTGTTCCATATCATTCATAACGTCAGCTTGACCCAGGATCGTGAATCATGTTGTACTCAGGCGCGTGTCTGGAACCGGTGCCGGGTCGCGCACGATTGCCCAGCTAACCGAGGCTCTGGCAAGAGCCGCTGACCAGTTCGGCACGCCTGTCTATGTCATGGACATGATCTCCGTGGCTGCCGCCGCGCGGCAAGTCGAGGCCGCGTTCGGCTCGCCATGGCTGCTGCACTACTCGTTGAAAGCCAACGACCTGCCGGCTATCGCAAGGTACCTGGCTGGCCGGGGCTGGGGCGGGGCTGTCGTTTCGGTTGGTGAGTGGCACCACGCGCGGCATGGCGGGCTTGCTAATGAGAGCGTCGTCTTCGAGGGGATCGGCAAGACCGACGCGCAACTCGCCTACGCGGCAGCCGAGACGGCGGCGGGCCGGCCGCCCCGGTGGCTAGTCGTCGAGTCTTCTGAGGAACTGGCCTGCCTGGCCGACCTCGCGACCGAATATCAGCTAGGCCGCGGCGGCAGGCCTGCCATCGATCTCCTGCTGCGCCTGAATCCGGGTGTCGATCCAGAGACGCGTCGCGAATTCGCGGTCGGGTCGCCAGCCAGCAAGTTCGGTATCCCGGCCGCCGAGCTCAGCGAGCTGGCGCGCAGCGCCACGGCAGACTGCCCTGGCCTGACGGTACGCGGCATACATGTGCACGTCGGTTCCGCGCTCACTGACGTCGGGGCATGGGCGCTGGCTGGCGTTCGCGCGACCAGACTGCTGGCAGATGTTGCCAGGTACTGCCCGCAGGCCGACACCGTTGATTACGGTGGCGGATTCCCGCTGCCTGGGTCGCGCCCCGGTGTCGCGCAGTTCCGGGATGCGCTGCGCGACGCCCTCGCCGCGGCCGGACTGTCGCTGCCCCCCAGGCCCGCGATCGAGCCTGGCCGCTATCTCGCCGGTGGTGCCGGCTGGCTGGTGAGCCGGGTGTTGCATGCGCGGCAGCCGCAATCCAGTGCAGAGGAGCCGCGGGTGATTCTCGATGCCGGCATGACGGAACTGATGAGGCCGGCGTTGTACGGCAGCCTGCATCGCGTGCACGCCCTGCGACCTGGCGCCGGCTGTTTGCGGGCGACCGCAGTCGACGGGCCTGTCTGCGAGATGACCGACTCGTTCGGCACCCATCAACTACCGTCACTTGCCCGCGGCGACCTGGTCGCGATCGAGCAGGCGGGCGCCTATGCGGCATCATTCACCTCGCGGTACAACGGCAGGCCGCATCCGGCTGAGGCGCTGTTGTGGCACGGCGACGAGCTCGAACTGTGCGAGCGGCCAGCGGTGCAGCCGGCACCCGGCCGGCTGGCCGGACGACGCCAGCCGGCCGAGAGGAGCCTCGCATGAGTAGTCAATGGGCCGGTGAGCATCGGCCAGTTTCGCTGCGCCGTCCGCCTGCGCTAGTGCCGGGCGACAAGGTCGCGGTGCTGACGATCAGCGGTCCGGTGAATCAGGAAGCGCTGCCGGCGGGCCTGGACGCGTTGCGGTTTGCCGGGCTGGAACCCGTCGTCTACCCGTCGGCGCGTGATGCAGGCAGCTTCCGCCAGTACCTGGCCAGCGATGACGCTCAGCGGGCTAGTGACCTGAGTGCCGCGCTGTCCGACCCCGGCATCGCCGGGATCCTCTTCGCCTGCGGTGGTTACGGGGCGCAACGCACGATTGAGGCCATCCACTGGGACAGTCTCGCCAGCCTGGAGCCAAAGGTCCTTGCGGGCTACTCTGACGTCACGGCGATCCTGGAAGCCGTTGCGGCCAAGCTGGGCTGGAGTTCGCTGCTGTCGACCATGGTGGCCACCTCAGGCGTCCGGCCGCATTATTCGTTCGGCTCGATGCTC
>DASXIA010000410.1:0-4667 GCA_036488155.1 Streptosporangiaceae bacterium
GATCCAGCGCCGGCACCAGAAGATCATCGAGGAGGCACCGTCGCCGCTGGCACAGCGAATAACCGGCATGCGGGAGCGACTGCTCGACGCAGCACGCGCGGCCGCTTGTGCCGTCGGCTATATCAATGCGGGAACGGCCGAGTTTCTCGCCGATGACTCCGGCCAGTTCTACTTCCTGGAGATGAACACCCGGCTTCAGGTCGAGCACCCGGTTACTGAATGCACGACCGGGCTGGACCTGGTCGCGCTCCAGTTGCAGGTGGCAGCTGGCCAGCGGCTGCCTGCCACGCCGCCGGCTGTCAATGGCCATGCGATCGAGGTCCGCCTGTACGCCGAGGATCCGGCCTCGGGCTGGCAGCCGCACAGCGGCACGCTGCACCGCTTCGAGGTACCCGGCGTGCTGGCCGAGTTCGCGGTGCTGCCACGATTCGGGCCGCCCCAATGCGGGCCGCCGCAGTTGGGGCCAGCACACTGCGGGCTCCGCCTCGACTCCGGGGTTACCGATGGTAGCGAGGTCGGGACCCGCTACGACCCGATGCTGGCCAAGGTGATCTGCTGGGCGCCGGACCGGGACCAGGCCGCTGCCATGCTTGCCGGCGCGCTGGCACGAGCCCGCATTCACGGCCTGACCACGAACCGGGACCTGCTGGTGCGCGTACTGCGCCATCCGGCGTTCCTGGCCGGGCAGACCGACACCGCGTTCCTGGACCGGCACGGCCTGGATAGCCTCGCCGCGCCGCTGGCGGACGAGCAGGGCGCCGAAGTGTCCGCGCTCGCGGCAGCGCTCGCCGACGCGGCCGGCCGGCAGGCACGTGCCCGCGTGCTCGGCGGCCTGCCATCCGGCTGGCGCAATGTGCCGTCCGCGTTCCAGCGCAAGGAGTACGTGCGGGCCGGCAGCCGGGGCCGGGTGGCGAGCAGATACAAGATCGGGTACCGGGTCGAGCGCGGCGGGCTGGTCGTCGAGGGGCGTGACGACGTGCGGCTGGTCTCGATGGCGCCAGAGGAGGTCGTGCTTGATATTGCCGGTCTCATCCACCGGTTCGAAGTCGCCGCCTATCCGGGGCTTACTTGCGTCGACTCAGCGTTCGGTCCGGCCCAGCTGCAGCCGGTCGGCCGGTTCGCCGATGCGGCCAGCCAGGCGGCCGCAGGGTCGCTCCTCGCGCCGATGCCCGGAGCTGTTGCCAGGATCGGCGTGGCTATCGGCGACCAGGTCACAGCCGGCCAGCCGCTGCTCTGGCTGGAGGCCATGAAGATGGAGCACGTGATCTCGGCTCCGGTCGCAGGGATTGTCGCTGAGCTGCCGGTATCGGCCGGCCAGCAGGTTGAGGTGGGCGCTGTGCTCGCCGTGGTCAAGCCACAGGAGGACATCCGTGAAGGTTGAGAAAGCACAGTGAACTTCACCGAGACCGACGAGCAGGTGGCGCTCCGGGCGGCGGTGGCCAAGCTCGGGCGCAAGTACGGATACGCCTACTTCACCGGGCAGGCGCGGAGCGGCGGCCGGCTGACCGAGTTGTGGCAGGAGGCCGGCAAGCTGGGCTTCATCGGAGTGAACCTGCCCGCGGAGTACGGCGGTGGCGGCGCAGGCATGTATGAGCTATCGATAGTGCTCGAAGAGCTCGCCGCAGCCGGCTGCGGCCTGCTGATGATGGTCGTGTCACCCGCCATCTGCGGGACGATTCTCGCCAGGTTCGGCACGCCCGAGCAGAAGCAGCACTGGCTCCCGAAGATCGCCAGCGGATCCTCGATCATGGCTTTCGGCATCACCGAGCCAGACGCCGGATCGAACTCGCACAAGCTGGCGACGGTCGCGACCCGTGACGGCGACACCTGGGTGCTGACCGGGCGCAAGATCTTTATCTCCGGCGTCGACGAGGCCGAGGCGGTGCTGATCGTCGGCCGGACTGCGGACACTAAGACCGGCAAGCTGCGCCCGGCCCTGTTCGTGGTGCCGACCGATGCTCCGGGCTTCAGTTTCCAGCCGATCGATATGGACATCGTCATGCCGGAGAAGCAGTACCTGCTCTTCCTCGACGAGGTCAGGTTGCCGGCTGACGCGCTCGTCGGCGAGGAGGACGCGGCACTGCTGCAGCTCTTCGCCGGGCTTAATCCGGAACGGATCATGGCATCGGCGATGGCGGCCGGCTCCGCCAGGTATGCGCTGGACAAGGCGGTCTCCTATGCCAAAGAGCGGACCGTGTGGAGCGTGCCCATCGGCGCGCACCAGGGCCTCGCTCATCCGCTGGCGCAGGTGAAGATCGAGCTGGAACTGGCCAGGCTGATGATGCAGAAGGCAGCCGTGCTGTACGACGCTGGTGACGACATGGCCGCGGGCGAGGCGGCGAACATGGCCAAGTACGCGGCAGCCGAAGCCAGCGTCCGGACTGTTGACCAGGCCATCCAGTCGCTCGGCGGCAGCTCGATGACCAGCGAATTCGGTCTTGCCGCGATGCTCGCAAACGTGCGGACTACCAGGATCGCGCCGGTCAGCCGGGAGATGATCCTTAACTTCGTAGCGCAGCATTCCCTGGGCTTGCCGAAGTCCTACTAAGGAGGCATCTAGTGCCCGATGAGACAGTAGCTGGTCAGCTTGTGCAGTACTCGGCAGACCGCGGCATCGCCCGGATCGCGCTGGACTCACCGCGGAACCGGAACGCGTTGTCCGCCGCTCTGGTGGAGCAGCTCACCGCCGCGCTGGACACTGCCGGAGCGCAGGACGACGTGCGCGCGGTCGAGCTGACTCACACCGGGTCCACGTTCTGCGCAGGCGCGGACCTGAGCGAGGCCAGCCAGGGTGGCATGAAAGGCGGCACCGAGCGGGTCATAACGCTGATGAAGCTGATCGTGACGTTGCCGAAGCCAGTGGTCGGCAGTATCGACGGGCACGTCCGGGCTGGCGGCCTTGGCCTGATCGGCGCCTGCGACATTGTGCTGGCCGGGCCCACGTCCACTTTTGCGTTCACTGAAGTGAAGCTCGGTCTGGCTCCGGCGATGATCTCGCTCACTACGCTGCCGAAGATGGAGCCCCGGGCCGCCAGCCGTTACTACCTGACCGGCGAGACGTTCGACGCTGCCACCGCGGCGCGGATCGGGCTGATCACTGAGGCGGTCGACGACATCGACGCCGGGACGCTGGCCGTACTCGATTCGCTGCGCGCCGTCTCGCCGCAGGGCCTGCGGGAAACGAAGCCGCTGCTGACAGCGGCCGTGCTCCATGGCTTCGACACCAGGGCCGCAGAGCTCGCTGAATTGTCGGCACGGCTGTTCGGCTCGGCGGAGGCCGCGGAAGGAATGGCGGCGTTCCTGGAAAAAAGACGGCCGTCCTACGCGGCCGGGTAGCTCCGATGACGGGCAGCTCGAGGACGGGTAGCTCAGGGACGCGGGAGCCGCGGCAGGACCGGGGCTGGGCTACCAGGGCCCGGCTGCTGGAGTCGGCAGTCAGCTGCGTTGCCGAACTTGGCTGGAGCGGAGCCACCGTCGCCGTCATCGCCTCGCGGGCGGGGGTGTCCCGTGGCGCCACCCAGCACTACTTCCGCACCAGGGAGGACTTGCTGACCGCGGCCCTCGCGCGCATGGCCGATGTCCGGGTCGCGGAGATCCGGCGCGAGGCGTCGCAGCTGCCAGCTGGGGAGCAGCACACCAAAGACGTCGTCGGGCTCCTGGTCCGGCTTTATACCGGGCCCTTGTTTCGCGCCGCGCTGCAGATCTGGGCGGCTGCCGCAACCAGCGACGTGCTGCGCGAACTCGTTCTGCCGCTTGAGGCCCGGCTGGGCCGGGAGGCGCACAAGACGGCGATCGAGTTGCTTCAGGCGGACGAGTCTGTGCCCGGCGTACACGAGGCGGTACAGGCGACGCTCGACCTCGCTCGCGGGCTCGGCTTGGCAGACACGCTGGCCGACGATTCGAGGCGCAGGGACCGCGTCGTTGCCCAGTGGGCGGCGATGCTGGACGCCGCCATCAAGTCGTGATCAGCGCTAGTTACCCGGCGCTCGCCTGCTTGACCAGATCGCTGAGAGGAAATGCGCTGGGAGGCTGGAATGCCGGTACCAGCGGTACCGGCAGTTCTGGAGCGTCGGCGACTTTCAGCAGCTCAGGCAGCTTCGGCGGCGGCGCCAGCGCCAGCGATATCTCGCTGGTGCCGGTCCCCGATTGCCCTGTGTTGTCGACGGCGATGCCGGGGCTCGAGGAGGCGAGGTGTTTGGCGTTTCCGCGGTACACCGCGTAATTGATGGCCACGAAGCTCTGGAATGCGCCCTTCACCCGGAGTTCGAAGTTGCCTTTTGAGTTCGTCCTCGGGTGTTGAGGCAGCGTTGCCCAGTACGAGGTGCCCTTGTCGTTGTAGATGATGTACACCGTCTGGCCGGGGAAAGCTCGCCAGGACTTGACGAAGACCTGGAGCCGGCCCTTGATCGTCACCGCGCCTTTGCTGGAGACCCGGTGCGGGCTGATGCGGAACGAGACGATCCTGGTCCGGTACTTCCACGCGTGCACGACCTTGCTGGCCGTCGCCTGGAAGCTGTACGTGGGCGCGAAAACCGCCCGGTAGTAGGCGTTGGCTAGCTTCGCCTTCAAGGCGCCGTTGAAGTACGACTCATCCGCGCCGGGACAGGACCGGAACCTTCGCGACCGACTGTGCAACGGAAGTATCCCGAGCCGCTTCCATGGCGCGT
>DASXIA010000275.1:0-24914 GCA_036488155.1 Streptosporangiaceae bacterium
CGTCGACGAGCCCGAGCTGCCGCATCCGGTCCACCCGCTCGGCGATACGCCGGTCGAGTTCCGGTCGCGGCATTGCCACGCCGAGCTGTACTACGCGGTAGACCGACTCATAGCCCGGCAGCGTGGCGCTGAACGGCCGGCCGGACAGCTCGATGACCTCCAGCGCGCGGACGACGCGCCGCCCGTTGGTGGGCAGGATCGCCGCAGCTGCCGCGGGGTCCAGCGCGGCCAGCCGTGCGTGCATGGCAGCCGCGCCGACCCGCTCCATTTCGCGTTCCAGGCCGGCCCGGAGTTCGGCGTCGGTACCAGGGAACTGGAGCTTGTCGATCGCGGCCCGGATGTAAAGCCCGGAGCCGCCGACCAGGATCGGGGTTCTGCCGCGCCGGCGGATGTCGTCGATGACCCCTCTCGCGAGCAGCTGATACTCCGCCACGCTGGCGGTCTGCGTGACGGGCCAGACGTCCAGCAGGTGGTGCGGGACGCCCGTTCGTTCGGCCTCCGTCAGCTTCGCGGTGCCGATGTCCATACCCTGATACAGCTGCATAGAGTCGGCGTTAACTACCTCGCCGCCGAGCGTACGAGCCAGGGTCAGCGAGAGTTCGGACTTACCTGCAGCCGTCGGCCCCACGACCGCGATGACTGGCCGTAGCATTGCATCAGTCTGACAGGCGCAGGGTAGGTCCCTGCACAGGCGAGGTGGCTGGATCGCCACCCAGCGCTTGGGGGAAATATGACGTACGCCGATGATCTCGACACGCCCACCGAGGACGACGAACTCGACCTCGATGACGAGTTGGATGACGACGAACTCGACCTCGACGACGAATACGACGACGAAGAAGACGAGTACGACTTCGACGACGAGGACGAAGACGACGACGAGGACGAGGATGACGACTCGCCGTGAGCTTCGCAGCAGCCAGCTCGAGCGTCCGCTAGCAGCCCATATCCCTCAGTGATCACGCAGACTTAGGCGCGCTTAGGCGCGGAGCATAAGTCTGCGTGATTCACGAGAATGCCGGCCTCCGGGACGGCATGCCGAGCAGCACTGAGTTCCGCGCCTCCGGGCCGGCGCCAGGATCGCCCTGATCCGTGCGCCGTGCCTCCCAGGCGTCTCCGCCGGGGGTGCGCCGTACACTCCTCGGGCTGATATCGGCGAGCAGGTAGTGCGGCGCAGCCTCGGTTACCACGGTGGTTATCACGTCTCCCGGCCGCGGCACGGGCTCCGCCGGGGTGAAGTGCACGAGCCTGTTGTCCCGTGCCCGGCCGGACATCCGGTGAGTGGCGCTGTCCTTGCGGCCCTCGCCGTCGGCTACCAGAACCTCAACCTCGCGGCCGATCAGCTTCCGGTTCTCCTGCCACGCCACCTCGGTAACGAGGGCGGCTAGCCGCTCATACCGGTCGGCGACGACGTCGGCAGGGATCTGGCCGGGCATGTCAGCGGCCGGAGTGCCGGGGCGGATCGAGTACTGGAAGGTGAATGCGCCGGCAAATCTGGCCTGGCGAACCAGATCCAGGGTGTCGGCGAAGTCCTGCTCGGTCTCGCCGGGGAAGCCAACGATAATGTCGGTGGTGATCGCGGCCTCCGGCATCGCCGAGCGGACCCGGTCGAGGATTGCCAGGTACTTCTCCCGCCGGTAGGCACGCCGCATCGCGCGCAATACCCCGTCCGAGCCAGACTGCAACGGCATGTGCAGTTGCGGCATCACGTTCGGCGTCTCGGCCATCGCGGAAATGACGTCATCGGTGAAGTCACGCGGATGCGGCGAAGTGAACCGGACTCGCTCCAAGCCGGCCACGTTCCCGCAAGTACGCAGCAACTTCCCGAACGCGAGCCTGTCCCCGAACCCGACGCCGTAGGAGTTGACGTTCTGCCCCAGCAACGTGATCTCCAGCACGCCCTCGGCCGTCAGCGCCTCGATCTCGGCAAGCACGTCGCCCGGACGGCGGTCCTCCTCCCGGCCGCGCAGGCTCGGCACGATGCAGAACGTGCAGGTGTTGTTGCAGCCAACCGAGATAGCCACCCAGGCCGAGTAGGGCGACTCACGGCTGGCCGGCAGTACCGAGGGGAAGCGCTCAAGCGACTCCAGGATCTCCACCTGCGCTTGCTGCCGCACTCGCGCGCGCTCCAGCAGGGCCGGCAGCGAGCCGATGTTGTGCGTGCCGAAGACAACATCTACCCACGGTGCGCGCTCCGTGATCGTGGCGCGATCCTTCTGGGCCAGGCAGCCGCCGACCGCGATCTGCATTCCAGGGCGGGAGTTCTTGACCGGCAGCAGGTGGCCGAGGTTTCCGTAGAGACGGTTGTCGGCGTTCTCGCGGACGGCACAGGTGTTGAAGACGACGACGTCAGCGTCATCCCCGGCCACCGCGCGACGGTAACCGGCTGCCTCCAGCAAGCCAGCCAGCCGCTCGGAGTCGTGCATGTTCATCTGGCACCCATAGGTGCGGATTTCGAAGCTTCGCTCGACGGTTGCGCCAGCCATGCTCCCCAGGGTAGACGCAGCCGCGCGCAGCGGCGGCGTGCCGACCGGCAGAGGGGCGTGAGCTGAGATCGCTGCCTGTGTTTACCTCTGGCCGGACGGTTTGGACCAGAGTTCCTAACCGCCGTTACCGGCGGTCGTCCGGTAGGGCACCATATGCGTATGACAGACAGCGGTAACGAAGCCGCCGTCGGCCCCGCCGGGCCGGCCGGCCAGCCAGGAGATTACGTCGGAGCTGAAGCTGCGGTTCCCGCTGTCCCATTTGGCGAGTGGCCATCACCCATTGCCGCGGCGCAGGTGGCAAGCGGGCAGGTAAGAGTCTCGTCCCCGACTGTCATCGGCAGCGACGTGTGGTGGCAGCAGGGGCTGCCTGACGAGGGCGGCCGCACTACGGTGATGCACAGTCACGGCAATCAGCGGGAACTGCTCCTGGCCGCGCCCTGGAACGCCAGGACCCGGGTGCACGAGTACGGTGGCCGGTCCTACCTGCCCATCCCGTCGGCCGCGCTGCCCAGGCAGGGTACGGCGGCTTCCGGCAGCTACCAGATCCTGTTTGCTAACTATGCCGACCAGCGCCTCTACCTGACCGGGCCCGCCGGCGCGGAGTCGGCGCCGCTGACTCCGGATCCCGCCGAGGTGCCAGCCGCCGGGGCGGGCGGCACGCTCGGCGGCGCGGGCCTCCGCTACGCCGACTTCGTTCTCTCACCGGACCTGACTGAGGTCTGGTGCGTGCAGGAACGGCACGAGGGCGGAAAGGTAAGCCGCGCGATCGTAGCTGTGCCGCTGGATGGCTCGGCAAGCCGCAACGCTGAAGCAGTCCGAATCCTGGTCGACGGCTTCGACTTCTTCGCCTTCCCGACACCGTCGCCGGACGGGAACTGGCTGGCCTGGATCTGCTGGAACCATCCGCACATGCCCTGGGACGGCACGGAGTTGCGGGTCGCCCCGGTCGAGGACGGTATGCCCGGCAGAGGCAGGCCGCTCCTGGGCGGCCAGCGGGAGTCAGTGCTAGCACCGGCGTGGCGGGACAACACCAGTCTTTACGTGGCAACCGACTGGCCCGGCTGGTGGAACATCTACCAGGTTGGCCTGGCTGGCGAGCCGCCGCTGGCGCTGTTCCCGGCCGACGAGGAATTCGCCGGGCCGCTCTGGCAGCTCGGCGGAAGGCCGTTCGCGATTCTCGGCGACGGCCGTCTGGCCGTTGCTCATGGCGCCGGCGCGACGCGGCTGGGCATCCTAGATCCGGAGTCGTTCGAGCTCAAGGACCTCGACACGCCGTTCGCCGAGGTCGCCTTCGACCTGTCCGCCGACGGCGAGTCGATCGCGGCGATCGGTGGCGGGCCGACGACATGGCCCGCCGTGATCCGGGTCGACGCCACAACCAGCAAGACATCGGTTCTGCAACGAGATGCGGCCGAGCTGCCAGACCCGGCATACCTGCCAGTGCCGCAGGAGGTGGACTTCGAGGGCCCTTACGGCCAGGTGGTCCACGCCTTGCTCTATCCGCCGGCAAACCCGGACGCTACCGGCCCAGATGGTGCGCAGCCGCCCTACGTCGTGTGGGTCCACGGCGGGCCCACGTCACGCGCTTCCGCGGTCCTCGACCTCGGCAAGGCGTACTTCACTAGCCGCGGCATCGGCGTCATCGACGTGAACTACGGTGGCTCCACCGGCTACGGCCGGCAGTACCGTGAGCGTCTGCGCCGGTCCTGGGGCATCGTGGACGTGCAGGACGCTATCGCGGCCGCCCGCTGGCTAGCGGAGTCGGCTGGCGCGGACCCCGCCAGGCTCGCCATCCGCGGCGGCTCCGCCGGCGGCTGGACCACGCTCGCGGCCGTAACCACCGGCACTAGCCGCGGCAGGGTGTTCAGCGCGGCCGCCTCGTACTACGGCGTATCCGACCTGCGCGACTTCGCCGCCACCACGCACGACTTCGAGTCCCGCTACCTGGACGGGCTGATCGGGCCGCTGCCCGGCTTCGAGGTCACCTACGAGGAGCGCGCGCCAGTCGGGCACGTGACCGAGGCGACCTGCCCGATCCTGCTGCTGCAGGGACTCGACGACCCGGTCGTGCCGCCGGCCCAGGCTGAGAGCATTGCCGCCGACCTCGCAGCGCACGGCACAACCTATGCCTACATCGCGTTCGAGGGCGAGTCACACGGCTTTCGCAAGGCAGAGACGGTAACCGCCGCGTTCGAGGCTGAGCTCTCGTTCTATGGCCAGATCCTCGGCTTTGACCCGCCCGGGATCCCGAACATCGAGGTCACCACCGCCAGGGCCGGCCAGTCGTAGCGAGCGCGTCCTGGCCCTACCGGGCGAACTCGATGGCTCGCGACTCGCGGATCACCGTGACCCGGATCTGGCCGGGATAGGTGAGCTCGTCTTCCACCCGCTTGGCCACGTCGCGGGCGATGACCTGGGCTTGGATGTCGTCGACCTCGCCGGGCTTGACCATCACCCTGATCTCCCGGCCAGCCTGCATGGCGAACACCTTCTCGACCCCGTCCTGGGCCATTGCGATGTGCTCCAGCCGCTCAAGGCGTTTGACGTAAGCTTCGAGCGACTCGCGGCGAGCACCGGGGCGGCTGCCGCTGATCGCGTCGGCCGCCTGGGTGAGGACCGCCTCGACGGTGCGGACCTCGACCTCGTTGTGGTGCGCCTCGATTGCGTGCACTACGTCTTCTGGCTCACCGTACTTACGGGCGATCTCTGCGCCGATCAGTGCGTGACTGCCCTGTACCTCATGGGTAAGCGCCTTGCCGATGTCGTGCAGCAGCGTGCATCGTTTCATCAGCACCGGATCCATGCCCAGCTCGCTGCCCATCATCCCGGCGATATGCGCCGACTCGATCAGGTGCCTGAGCACGTTCTGGCCGTAGGACGTGCGGTATCGAAGCCGGCCGAGCAAGTTCGTCAGCTCAGGGTGCATGTCGGTGATGCCGACGTCGACGAGCGCGTCTTCGCCAGCCCGTACGCACAGCGCCTCGATCTCTGCCTTGCTGCGCTCGTACGCTTCCTCGATCCGCTGAGGATGGATCCGGCCGTCCAGTACCAGGCGCTCTAGCGTCAGCCGGCCGACTTCGCGCCGGACCGGATCGAAACAGGACAGCAGCACTGCCTCTGGGGTGTCGTCGATAATCAGGTTCACGCCAGTCACCGACTCGAAGGCCCGGATGTTGCGACCCTCCCGGCCGATGATCCGTCCCTTCATCTCGTCGCCGGGCAGATGCAGCACCGAGACAACCGACTCGCTGGTCTGCTCGCTGGCAATGCGCTGGATCGCGAGTGTCACGATCTTGCGGGCGCGCTTGTTGCCGTCCTTGTGTGCGTCGGCCTCGATGTCCCGGACGATACGCACCGCATCACGCTTGGCCTGGCTCTCGATGGCGGCGACCAGCTCGGCCTTTGCTGCCTCCGCAGTCAGGCCCGCCACGCGCTCCAGCTCGGCCTGCCGGTCAGCACCAAGCCGGTCCAGTTCGGCCTTACGGGCGTCCAGATCCGCCGAGCGCTCTTCGGCCTTCCTGGCAAGCTCGTCGATGCGCTGCTCGCGCTGCCCGAGCCGGTCCTCACGCCGCTCGATGTCCGTGCGCAGCTGCCTGACCTCGTCCATGACAGCCTTAGCCTCAGCCTCGGCCTCTCGCCTGGTTTCCGCTGCCGTCGCGGCGACCGCCGCGGCTTTGCCGAGGATCTCCGCAGCGTCACGCTCGGCGTTGGCCTTCAGCTGAGCCGCATGGGCGTCGGCTTCAGCTTGCAGGCGCGCCGTGTCCGCCTCGGACAGGCCGGCGTTGTCAGGCCGCGCGGCTGTCGCCGCGGGCACGCCCCCGCTACGCCGCAGCAATACAACCAGTACGGCCAGGGCGCCTACTGCGGCCAGGCAGGCAACTATCACTAGCGCGAGCACTGCCCCGCTGCTATTCACGACTGCCCCTCTCCGCCCTGGCCCGCCTATATCGCTAGCCGATCGCGCGCTCGGCTACGCGCAGCGAGGGGGTACTGCCCGAGCAACGGCTGACCGGCCCGACGCAGCGTATACAACCAGGAACGCCGCTGCGACCTCGCTGGCATGCCCGCGCTATGCAGCCACGGCCCTGCGCAGCTCCGGCCCTGTGAAGCCTGGGTCCTGCGCAGGCTCCGACGCCGCGAGCTAGCGTTCGCGGTTCGGCGGACTGCTTACTGGCGAGCCGTCAGACGCATCGTCGCCGTTCGCTGACCTCCGGGCCGCGCGAGCGCCACCTGCTTCACACGCCGCACGTGGCGAACGCTAGCTCAGTGCCGCACTCTCCTTCCGTCACGCCGCCGGCCGGTACGACCGCCGGTCGCGCCACGCCGGGCCGGCCCCGGCGCATTCGCTCGTTCCCCGCTGTCAAGGCCCTTTCAGCAGGCCGGCCAGACCTGCCTGCCGTTAGGCCATTCGTATCTTGAACGCCTTCACATACCGAACTTGGTTGCACGGAGCAAAAAACCTCGCTGCCGTGAGGCTAAGCGCTTATAACAAACTGGTCAACTCTTGCCGTATCCAGGGACTTCCTGGTAACAGACGTACGACGGTGTGCCTTGTTAACCTTTATGGTGCCAAGGCGGACGTGAGCGGCTGAGGCGCCCGGTAGAGCATGGGCTGATGCTGGAAAGGAACCCGCGTCCTGTGCCTGGGCGCCGCCCGGCAGCCCACGGCCCCAACAGGTGATAGTCGATCTGTCCCTGAGCCACAGCCCCGACGGCCGTATGCGAAGGAGACCAGTCACCCCGGTTGCTGAGCAAGACCCGCTTGGCCCCCGGATGCAGTTCGTGCGCACGCGCCAGGAAGCCGACCGCCGGCATCTGCGCCAGTCGCTCATCGGCGATCACCAGGGCAACATCGGCTCTGGCCTGTCCGAGACCGGCCAGCATGGCCAGGCCGTGGCCGGCCGAAGCCACGCTAACGACCTGATAGTCGGGCTCGTACCGCCGCACTAGGTCGCCGGCAAGCGACTCGAGCCGCTGCGCATCCTCAGATACCACGGCCAATTGCGGTCGCTGCATGACGGCCTCCCCCATGGCCTGGCCAGCTACAGGCACATCATTCCCGGTCGGTGTTGGGCCGAATTCCCGGCCAGTGTTAGGCCGACCTAAGGTCTCCGGAAAGACCGGTTTGTACGCTTTCTGCGAGTCGCGGCAACATGAGCAATCTCTGCCGCCTACGCGCCGGCCGCATCTTGATCGTCATCGGGCTCACCCAGAACGTCAAGATCATCCAACGAAACGCGGCACTCCCCGCCCTCTTGTTCGAGCGCCTCGCGGACTACCCGGTAAGCGAGCCCTGCGGCGTAGCCCTTGCGGGCCAGGACGCCGGAGAGCCGCCGCATCCGGGCCGGAACGGGCATGCCAGCAGTCGCCGCGAGCCGCCTGGCGACCAGCTCACGGGCCGTTGCTAGCTCCTGCTCGGGATCTAGCTCCCGGAGCGCTGCCTGGATGTCGTCCTGCGCCACGCCCCGCTGGCGTAGCTCGGCACCGAGCGCTCGGCCCGCCAGGCCGCGGCCATGATGCCGCGACTCCACCCAGGCCCTCGCGAACATCGCATCATCGATCAGCCTGACCTCAGCGAACCGGGCCAGAACCGCGGCCCCGGCCTCGTCCGGGACGCCACGGCGCCGCAACGCAGTCGCCAGCTGCGCCTGGGTGCGCGGCGCCGTCGTCAGCAGCCGCAAGCAGATCTGCCGCGCGACCGCCTCAGGATCCGCCTCCGTCCTGCCGGCAGCGCCAACTTCGGCCCACGTAGCCGCCTCGGCGCTGACACCTGCTTCTGCGCCGGCGCCCGTTTCGGTGCCGGCAGCCTGACTCGCGCTTGTCAGGCCGCCGGCACCTGCTCTGGAGCGCGTGCCCTGGCGCCGGTCACCCTCGCGCTGGTTACTCCCTCGCCGAGCCGGCCAACCGGGCACCGGGCGTCCTACTGGCCGCGCAGGTTCGTCACCGACGCCAGCCCAGGCGCCGCGGACCCTGGGACTCCAGCTGCCGGGGCATCAGCGTCGGCCTTGGCGCCAATGCCGAGCTTTTCCTTGATCTTCTTCTCGATCTCGTTGCCCAGGTCCGGGTTGTCGCGCAGGAAGTTCCTGGCGTTCTCCTTGCCCTGGCCAAGCTGGTCGCCGTCGTAGGTGTACCAGGCGCCGGACTTGCGCACGATGCCCTGCTCGACGCCAAGGTCGATAAGGCTGCCCTCGCGGCTAATTCCGTGGCCATATAGAATATCGAATTCCGCGACTTTGAAAGGAGGGCTTACCTTATTCTTTACTACCTTTACCCGAGTCCTGTTTCCGACGGCATCCGTCCCGTCCTTCAGCGTCTCGATGCGCCGAATATCCAGCCGAATTGAAGCGTAGAACTTAAGCGCCTTACCGCCAGACGTCGTCTCAGGGCTGTTGTGAACGATGACACCATCTGCGAGGTAGTTGTGCGAGCCTTCGACCTCGATGTCATACCGGCTCATGATGGGGTAACCGCTTCTGTTCTTGATCTCAAGAACAGAAGCAGGGGCAGGAACGCTCACTGGGTCAGCGAACTCCGGCTGCACGTCGAACTTGCCGCGATAGCGGGGCAACAGCTTGTAGTCCATCGACGGGTGCACGTACGGAGCTATCAGCTTCTGGAACTTGTCTGTTGCGGCCGTTGTGAACTGAAGAACCGCTACCTGACGCTTTCCGCGTATTGTCAGCTTGACATCCAGCTTGCGAGTGTCGCGCAGGTACTGAATCAGCCGCTCGCGCGAGCCGGGACTCATTGCCTCCACGCAGATTTCGATCCGGCCCGATCCGCCCTGAGTCCGCTCCTGCAGGCCCTTCGAGCGAAGCGTGAAGCTACCGTCGTCCATATACCAGATGGCCAGCGAGAGAGGCGTCAGCTTCTTGAGGTAGTCCCAGGTCAGGTGCTTCTTCCCGTCGCCTTGATAGACCACATCTCGCAGTTCGCCCAACTCACTGAGCGGCGTGAAGTCGGCGAATACTGCGCCCTTGGAGTTGGTCGTCCTGCAGTGTGGGATGTTCTCCAGCAGCGCGATCTTCCAGTCTAGGTAGGACGCCTGCCTAACGCCGTGGCCCATGCGGTATCTGGCGCTGTGAGCAGAGCTTCTGATCGGCCGAGACAGGTTACCGTCGCCCATCACGGAACCGAGAATGACCTGCCATTGCAAATCGCTAAGCAGTTGGCGCTGCACAAGCATCAGACGATCACCCACTGCTATCTCTCCGGCTTCACGCCAGCCACCGGGCGTGCGGACGAGGTGGTTCGCAGTGAGATCAAACGCCGCTGTACCGCGTCCGCGGCCACCACCGGCTCGTTCTACTCGGAAGCGCAGGAACTGTTCGGTGGGTCCGTTATTGAACCAGTTAATTACCTTCTTCGGAACGATCTTCCCGAGTGCAGGGTCGTAAGAAAGGACCTCGACCGCCATCTTTTGGTCGACAATCCTTCCAATTCGCTCTCGGCTACCGTCGGCGAGAGTCACGTACGTATACCAGGATGCGCAGCCGAACATCACGCCGATCTTTTCCCTCAGCTGATTAATAAAAATAGCTGTGGTCTTTGTCTGATTCAGCGCGCCGGCAATTTTGCGGAGGGCCTGAGACATCAGCCGGGCCTGCAGGCCGACGTGGCTGTCGCCCATCTCGCCCTCGATCTCGGCCTTCGGGACCAGCGCCGCGACGGAGTCGATGACGATGACGTCGATAGCGCCGGAGCGGATTAGCATGTCCGCGATCTCCAGTGCCTGCTCGCCGGTGTCTGGCTGAGAGACCAGCAGCGCATCGGTGTCGACGCCGAGCTTCTTGGCGTAATCCGGGTCGAGCGCGTGCTCCGCGTCGATAAATGCCGCGATCCCGCCAGCCTTTTGCGCATTAGCAATGGCATGGAGCGCCAAGGACGTCTTCCCGCTGCTCTCCGGTCCGTATATTTCCACTATGCGGCCTTTGGGAAACCCGCCGATCCCGAGCGCGACATCCAGCGCGATAGATCCAGTCGGGATTACCTCGACCGGCGCGCGGGTTTCGTCGCCGAGTCGCATGATGGCACCCCGGCCGAACTGCCGCTCGATCTGCGCGAGCGCGGTCTCCAGGGACTTGTCCCTGTCACCACCAACACCCTTGCCGCTACCCGCCTTGTCATTCGGTGCCATCTGAAGCTCCTGTTGGGGAAGGACCGAGGGCCGACTGAGCCGCTCGCGTGCGCGTGGCCTGACCATGCCGCGTGACCCGGGAGCCGGGACTCGCGGCCTCGTTTAACTGCTGGCTGACGTTACGCGGACCCTCTGACAGTCAGTGCCTGCCGTGAGAGCCCCGCCCTCGTCCCGTGCCGTCGGCACCCGCAGACGACCGCCAGCGAACTCACTCTAACGAACAACTGTTCGATCATGAAGGGGACACGCCGACTCGGACACGCCGACTTAAGCCGAGACGGGATCGCCGCCACGGAAAACGGCCGGCTGGCCGACGCCAAGCAGGCGCCAGACCTCGGCCGCGACCACTTGAATGTCCACCGGCCGGGTCGTGTCTACGGTGATGGCTGGCCCTCGCCCGATCGGCCCGGCGGATCTCGCGAAAGTCTCCGCCGTCGCCCTGCCCTCCGCACTATCTACGTGCACCGGGTGCCGGGACGGTGCCCGCTCGACGTACCGGCGCATGCATTCGTCGATCGGGCACTGACAGTGCACCTCGACCGGCACCGTGCCGAGCGCGCTCAGCCGCGCCTCAAGGCGCGCGTCGCCAGGCCAGAATTGGCTTCCAGCACCGCCGCAGGCGCGTCGAGGGCAAGCGCCCAGAGCAGCTCCATAGCGGCCGCGCCAAGCCGCTGAGACCAGGCGAGATCTGTATTGGCCACCTGGCCGAGGGCGTCATGCAGCGTTTCCTTGATCCGGTCCTTGGCGATGAGCATGAAGCCAAGTTCCGCCGCGAGCGGGTCAGCGAGCGTGGACTTCCCGGCCGCGGGTGGCCCGGAAACGATGACGACTCCCCGTGCGGTGAGCCCGGTCAGCATCAGCGCAGGCCAGCTGGGCAGGAGGCCGGAGTGCGAGCACTCGAACGCTGCCTCACCGCCGCCGCTCCGGCACTTTGAAGGCCTCGCACACAGCCCGCCAGACCGTCTTAGCGTCCGTGCCTTCTGCGAGCGCCTGATCAACTGTCCGGTTGCCCAAGGCGGACAAAACATAGTCCTTGGCGACGCTCTCGGCATACACCTCGCCGAACTGAGCCCTCATCCGCTCCCAGAACTCGGTCAGCCGCATCCGCGCCAGGCTAGCCGCACCGACCTGGTGACACAACCGAGACGCTAGAGCCGTGCGCTATACCGCCCGCCACCCGACGACGGTACGTGCTACACTGATTACGTGTAGCACGTATCAGTCGGTGCAGCACATGCCCAAGCCGAGAGAACACAATGACAAATCTGACGCTGGCCATTGACGAACAGATCCTCCGCCGGGCGAGGATGCACGCCATGCAGCGTGGCACGTCGGTCAACGCGTTGGTGCGCGACTACATCGCTCGCCTCGCCGGAGAATCTGAGGCGGCAGACGGTGTCGCCGAGTTCCTCAGCCTCGTGTCCGGAGCGGGCGCGAGCAGCGGTCGGGGCGGCCGCACGTGGACGCGCGACGACCTCCATGACCGCTAGATCCTTCGTTGACACAAACGTGGTCGTATACGCAGCCGACGAGAACCCCGCCGACCGCGCTAAGCATGACGCCGCGGTCAAGTTGCTGGCTGACCAAGCGGAGAACCTCGTACTGAGCACCCAGGTGCTGCAGGAGTTCTATCACGCTGTGACCCGCAAGCTTGCTAAACCGCTCGACGCGAAGCGCGCTGCCGCGGCAGCGCGGGCGCTAACCAAGCTCGACGTCGTAGGGTCCGATGCCGACCTCGTCATCGCAGCAATCGAAACAAGTCAGTCAGCGCAGATCTCGATCTGGGACGCCTTGATCGTTGCCGCGGCAAGCCTGGCACAGTGCGAGCGCATACTGACCGAGGACCTGGCCGACGGGCAGATAATCCGCGGCGTGCGCATCGAGAACCCGTTCCGCAAGATCAGCAGCTAACGGTCCGGACGAGCACGCTCCGCTGTGGCCGCTCGAGCATGGCCGACGAGGCCGAAGAGGGGAACATGCAGCGAGCGCAGAGACTGCCCGCTCGGATCCGCTGCGCTGCTACAAATCGTCAAAATCTCCCTGCCGGACACCCTCCACGAACGCCGCCCACTCATCGCGGCTATAGGCAATAACCGGCCCGTCGAGATGCTTCGTCGATCCGATAACTATTTCGTCGCCGTGAGCGGCCACTCTCACACAAGCGCCAGCATCGCACTTCCGTGCGACACGCCAGGATAGCTCGCCCAGGTTATGCGGCATGTGCAGCATCTAACCTCCTTTGACCTATTCATAGATAGCTGATCTTCGACAGAAACGTTTCGAGTCCTAGTTCAAATGTTGATCACGGATCTCGGCGATGAGCTCCGCCGAATCCTGGGTGCTGAGCGCCGAGTCGCGCAAATATTCAACCGCTTCCCGGTAACGGGCGATCTCTGCGGGGCGCTCCAGCATCTGCCTCATTACCAGGCCCTCGACGTACACGACGGGCGCCTGCACGGAGTTGTCCCCGAATTCCAGCAGCTCAAAATTGCTGTCGCCGCTTGCATGCGCGCCTGCGCTGAACGGAATCACCTGAATTGAGCCTCTGTCCAGGGTTGTCCATGTCAAGATCTTGTCGAGCTGAGCCTGCATAATCGCAGAGCCGCCTACCTGCCGCCGCAGCACCGCCTCGTCAACAAGCGCCCGGTACCGGGGCGGGCTCGGAGCATCGAACCGTCGTTGCCGCAAAAGCCTAGCCTCAACCCGCTCGTTCAACACTCGAGTATCAATTTTCCGCTCAATCCCTCGGATAACAGCTCGCGCGTAGTCACCCGTCTGCAGCAATGCTGGAACGTAGTACATGCTGTAAGCGGTAATGGCGACCGCGTCCTGCTCCAGGCCGATGTACGGGTCGAGGTTGAGATCACCAAACTGTGACCACCAGCCGGGCTCGCGCGCCTGGCGCGCGAGCTCCATAAGCGGAGCCGGATCCTCGACGCCGTAGACCTGGCACAGATCCCTGACGTCGCGCAGGCTCGTCCGGCGCGCCCCGGTCTCGATGCGGCTGATCTTGGTAGCTGAACACAGCAGTTCGGCACCGACCTGCTCGACGGTGAGTCCAAGGCTGATTCGCAGCTCGCGCAGCCGGATCCCAAGCTCGCGCTGCCGCAAGGTCGGGTTGGCGTCAGCGGTGGGTCTCGGTCGCTGACTAGCCCGTCGTTGCGTCGGAAATGGCCTATCACCATCGCCATTGGCACTTGCCACGGGACGAAGATACACCGAACAGGCCCGTCCGCATAACGGACATGCATTTGCCGGCAGCCGTTTAGCAGATCGTGCTCTCCATGCGATGACCTGGCCAATCGTCGGTGACGGTCGTCCTCACCAGAAGCCAGGGCGGCGCCAATTTCCGGTACGTGCTTCGTCCTGCCAGCGAGAACGGCTCATCCGCTGGCGAGTCCCAACGGCTAACGCCATTGGCAAATGCCAAACGGTGTGAGACCGTGACTGCAGGGGGCGGATCAGGTTCAAGCCCCCGGAAAGCCGTTAGCGGCGGAAAGGAGGCGACGGCCCGGCGCCTCACCTGGTGACGTGAGGAGGCCATCGGGCCCGGACTACAACACAAAGCACGGCCGATGTTGACGCCATCGACCGTGCCGGGTCACCAGAACCGAGCCCACGCAAGGACGGGCCAAGTGATGGGGATCATGCTACCCGGACGCGGGCCAAATGCAAGATGCCTATCTGGCCAGGCGCTCGCGGCCTGGCTTGGCCCTCCGCCAGCAGCAGCCGGAGGGAGGTGCGAGCATGCAGGCTGCGGCTCAGAATGCGGAAGGCATCCGGGTCCTGGTGCTGCTAGCCGCGATCGCGGTCGTCGCGTTCTGGCGGACGGCGATCCGGCTGGTACTCATCCTGGTAGTCACCGCGATCATTGCGGCCATTGGCTATGGCGCTATCGCGATCTACCAGAGCATGCACCACGTAACCGGATAACAGGCAGCCTGCCGGTCGGCAGAGCGCAGCACGCGGAACCGCCGATCGGCAGGCAACCCGGTTCTGTTCTCAGTGACGGAGCCCGGTGGCGATCAAGTGCGAGCCAATCCCCAACAGCTCGGGAACGCGCTCGTGCGCCCTCGCGGCGTCCAGCACCACCTGCCAGTCGCGCCGGTCGTCCATCCGCTCATCAAGATCATCAAGTAGGTAGGCCGCGCCCTCAACGGACACAAGGTCGGCCACGGCCAGCCCGGCGGCTGCGAACTCACCCCGCACCTGACCGGGCCGGTGGGTGACGCCGCAGAACGAGCCCGGACCGAGCGGGGGAAGCAGACCGCTGCGCTCAACCTCGTCGACCACCTGCTCGGCGGTGGGGTACGTGGTGTACATCCGCGCCCGCAGCATGCCGTCGAGTCGCGCCGCCCAGCGGGATATCACCGCGCCGAAGACCGGCCGGCCCGGCCGTACTATCCGGCACGCCTCGCGCAGCGCCTGCACCCGGTCGGCCCGCCGGGGCAAGTGGTACAGCGGGCCAAGCAGCAGCACGGCATCCACGGTCTCGTCACCCAGGTCAAGGCTGCGCGCGTCACCGACCGCTGCGTCGACTTCGACGCCGCCCGCGGCGGACGCCGTCCGCACCTGGTCCACGTGCATAGGCACGAGGTCCCGGTGAACGATCCGGTAGCCCAGTGCGGCCAGCCAGACGGAGTAGCGCCCCGGCCCGCCGCCAATGTCGGCGACTGTCGCAGGTGGCGGCGGGAGGTGGCGCAGCACGATTTCCTGAGTCCGTTCGAACTCCAGCCGGCCTGCGCCGCTGCGCGCAAGACGATCAGCTTCCTCGCCACGCTCGTAGTACGCGTGCAGTTCGGCATGCTGCAGGTCGGCGGCCATACTGCATCATGCCGGCCGGCACGGCCCCCGCGCAGCCCAATTTAGGCCGCCCAGGTGGTGTGCTGCGGATGCCAGTCGCCGTGGCCGATGGTCCTGGTGAGCAGGCACCGGCCCAGCAAGAACTCGAAGAACTCGCCATCGGCAAAGCCATCTGGCTCGGTCTCCATGCCGCGCTCAGCCAGGAACTGCGCAGCGGCGCTGCCCGCAAGGCCAGGGTCGCTGACCGGCTGAGCCCGGCCGGTGAGGTAGAACGCGTCTTCGTTATCCGGGCTCGGGAACGAGTGCAGCGCATACCGCGAGTCCCGGTGCAGGTCGTCTCGCTTCGGTGAGGGGATGACGTGCGCTAGCAGCCGGTCTGACACCAGCACCGGGCAGACCGGATGCACCCGCGGCCCGCCATCGGGCCGCACGGTGGACAAGAACGCCAGGCCGACACTGAACTGATACAGCAGGTCGCGCCCCGCGCTGGCGAGGTCCGGCCGCATCGCGGCGAACTTCGCCCACCTCACGAATGGCTCCATGGCCTCATCCTGCCAGCAGCTACCGACAATCGACCCGGACCTCGCGCTACCCGTCTCAGCCGACCCGGCCGGCCGGTGAGCCAGGCGCACCCGGCCGTCCAGTCGTCGGCCCTGAGCAGTCGCCAGGTGCTGGCATGATGGCCGGATGACCGTTTCGGTGGACTTCTCCGATGTCTCCGGGGACCGGCGCGGGGCAGAGGTAGCGCGGCTCTGCGAAGCCATGGAGCAGGCCGATAAAGAAGGCCGGTACCCGCGGCTGACTGTAGAGCGACCCTGGTCAGCGCACAACCCGGTGCTGCAAGGAGAATTCGCCGCGCCCGGCGCTATCCGCTGGTACCTGGAGCGGGAGCTCGGGCGCTTGGCGACGGCTGGCGCCCGAATCTCGGTCAACCCCGGTCGCAAGGCGCTCGGCCTGCACGACCCGGCGCTCGCCGAGGCCGTCGACGAAACCCGGTCAGACCTGCGGCGCAAGAAGCTCTTCCTGTTCGGTCCGGAGCGGATCGCGCTGTCCATCGACCGCCTGCAGCATTACACCGGGACCCCGGCCGACAGCTTCCAGCGCTACGTGCTGCTGACGAACTACTCCTGGCACGTCGATGAGTTCCGGGAGGCGCTGCCGAACTGCACCGGTCCCGACTCAGCAGGCCGGCAGATGCCAGCCTGGCACCACCCGCTGCCGGACCGGTCCGGCCTGACCATCATCAACATCGGCGTCGGGCCGTCCAACGCCAAGACGATCACCGATCACCTTGCGGTCCTCCGCCCTGACCTGGTGCTGATGATCGGGCACTGCGCCGGGCTGCGTAATCACCAGGACATCGGCGACCTGGTCCTGGCCTCCGCCTATATGCGCGACGACCGGGTACTCGACGACGTGCTCCCGCTGAGCGTGCCGATCGTCTCCAACTACACGCTGAACAGGCTCCTGCTCGACGAGGTAGCGGCCCGCGACCTGCGCAGCCGGCTCGGGATCGTGTTCACGACCGCAAACAGGAACTGGGAGCTGCAGCTCTCCGCTGTCAGCGACCGGCTGGGGCTGTCGCGGGCCATCGCGGTGGACATGGAGTCAGCGACGGTGGCAGCGAACGGATTCCGCTATCGGGTACCGACGGCCACGCTGCTCGCTGTGAGCGACAAGCCACTGCACGCAAGCCCCAAGCTCAACGACGATGCGCAGGCCTTCTACCGGGCGACCCGCCGCCAGCACGTCGAGATCGCGATCTCCGTCGTGGTCAGGGTCCGGGAACTGTATCCAGGTGGCCTGCCCACCGGCGATATCCGCTCGGCGGACGAGCCGCTGCTCGGCCAGACCCAGCCCGACCCGCTGCCCCTGGCCCGCCTGGAATTTGACTAGCAGAAATAATTCCCATTGCGCGATTGCTGATGACGGATGTTACGGTCAAGTTGAGTTCAGGCCTAGCCTCCGGGAGGCAACAGTGACCAGCCCGACCGCCAGCCGCGGCCCGTGGCTAGTCTGCCGGCGTCACATTGACCTGCTGCGCGTCTCCAGCGCGATCTGTCCCACCTTCTGCTGAGCCGGGTTTCCCGGCACCTCACCAGCGCCCCGCCGCTTTGCCGGGGCGGAATCTGTCAAGCGCCCGCGCCATGCCAGCAGAAGGATCTCAGCGATGCCATCCCAGCCGCTTCGCGGCCAGGGCCAGTGGGCCCTCGGCCACCACGAGCCGCTCAATCCCGCCGAGCGATTCAAGAAGGACGACGACGGACTGCACGTCCGCGAGCGCATCCTGAACCGGTACGCCCACCTTGGCTTCGACTCCATCGACCCGTCTGACCTGCGCGGGCGATTCCGCTGGTGGGGCCTGTACACCCAGCGCAAGCCCGGCATCGGCGGCGGCAAGACGGGCGCCCTCGAGGACGCCGAGATCGAGGACCCTTACTTCATGATGCGGGTCCGCATCCCTGGCGGGCAGCTCGAGGCCGACCAGCTCCGCGCGATCGCCGAGATCGCTAAGGAGTACGGCCGCGACCTCGCCGACGTCACCGACCGGCAGAACGTCCAGTTCCACTGGATCTCCATCGAGGACGTCCCGGCGATCTGGGCCCGTCTCGAGGAGGTCGGCCTGTCCAGCCAGCAGGCCTGCGGCGACGTGCCGCGCAACATCCTCGGCTGCCCGGTCGCCGGGATCGACGCGGCCGAGGTACTGGACGCCAGCGCGGTGCTGCGCGCGACGGAAGAGGTCGCGACCAACAGCCCCGAGCTCACCAACCTCCCCCGCAAGTTCAAGACCGCGATCTCCGGCTGCGCTAACCAGTGCACCGCGCATGAGGTCAACGACGTTTCCTTCGTCGGCGTCATCTCACCCGAAGGCAGGCGCGGCTATGACCTCTGGGTGGGCGGCGGCCTGTCCACGAACCCGATGCTGGCCCAGCGCCTCGGCGTCTTCGTCCCGCCAGACCGGGTACCCGAGGTCTGGACCGCGGTGGCCAGCCTGTTCCGCGACTACGGCTACCGCCGGCTGCGCAGCCGCGCCCGGCTGAAGTTCCTGGTCGCCGACTGGGGGACGGAGCGGTTCCGCGAGGTGCTGGAGCGCGAGTACCTGGGCGGGAACGGGCTAGCAGACGGGGCAGCGCCGCCCGCGCCCGCGCCGGGTTCACGCGACCACATCGGTGTGCACCGGCAGCGCGACGGGCTGTACTACGTGGGCGTGGCCCCGCACACCGGACGGACATCGGGGACGCAGCTGTGGCAGGTGGCTGATCTGGCGCAGGCTTACGGGTCGGGCCGGGTGCGCACCACGATCGAGCAGAAGCTGCTGATCCTTGACGTGCCGGAACGCGCAGTTGCGGAGCTGGTCTCCGAACTCGAGTCGGTCGATTTGCAAGCCAGTCCGAACGTCTTCAGGCGCGGCACGATGGCCTGCACCGGCATCGAGTTCTGCAAGCTGGCCATTGTCGAGACCAAGGGCCGGGCCCGTGACCTCTACACCGAGCTTGGCCGGCGGCTGCCCGACTTCGACAGCCCCATCACCATCAACGTGAACGGCTGCCCCAACTCGTGCGCCCGCTTCCAGCTTGCCGACATCGGCCTGAAGGGCTCGATCGTGGACGGCGTCGAAGGCTTCCAGGTACACCTGGGCGGGTCACTGGGCACCGACCCGGGTTTCGGCCGGAAGCTGCGCGGGCTCAAGGTCACCGCGGACGCGCTGCCCGACTACGTCGAGGGCCTGCTGCGTAACTACCAGGCCGACCGGGCCGACGGCGAGGAGTTCGCCGCCTGGGTGCGGCGAGCCGACGCGGACCTGCTGACCCGCCCGGCCGAGCTGGCACAGGCAGGCGAGCTGGGACACCCAGGCGACCTGGCGCACGCGGGCGGGCAGGCATGAGCGGCGAGCGGCAGGTGCCGTTCTTCTGCCCGTACTGCGGCGAGGAGAACCTCCGCCCGGCCAGCGCCGACGCCGGCGACTGGGAGTGCCGTGCCTGTGCCCGCGGCTTCAGCCTGAAGTTCGTCGGTGTCGTGCGGCCGCGGCCGTACAACCCCGCAGCATCGGGCGCGCTGTGACCGGGGAGCCGCCAGCTGAGCTGGCCGACGCCGGACCAACTGACGCAGAGCCAGCTGGAGCGGGGCCAGCTGGAGCGGGGCCTGAGCGGTATCCGCTAATGCTGTCGCTGGCCGGCCGGCGCGCCGTCGTCGTCGGCGGCGGCCAGGTCGCGTTGCGCCGGGTCAGCGGCCTGCTCGACGCGGGCGCGAACGTCATCGTCATCGCGCCGGCCGTGCTACCTGAGCTAGCCGAACTGCCGGTCACGGTGCTGCCGCGGTCGTACCGCGAAGGCGACCTGGCGACCGCCTGGGTGGCGCATGCCGCCACCAGCGACCCGGCGGTCAACGCGCACGTGGCGGCAGACGCCGATCGCAACCGGATCTGGTGCGTGCGGGCAGATGACGCGGCGGTGTCGGCAGCGTGGACGCCCGCTGTCACCCGGCATGGCGAGGTCACCGTGGCAATCACCGCCGGCGGCGACCCCGGCCGGTCGCAGCGGCTCCGTGCGGCCATCGCCTGCGCCCTGTCCGAGGGCACGCTTCCGGTCAGGCCGCGCCGCCATCGGTCTAACCACGAGGGCAATCCGCGGGCCGGGAGCGTCGCGCTGATCGGCGGCGGGCCTGGCGATCCCGGGCTGATCACCGTACTCGGCCGCCGCCTGCTGGCCGAGGCCGACGTCGTCGTCACCGACAAGCTGGCGCCCCGGTCCCTGCTGGCTGAGCTTGACCCGGATGTCGAGGTCATCGACGCAGGCAAGCGGCCGCACGCGCACAACCTGACACAGGCGCAGATCAACGAGCTCATCGTGACCAGGGCGCAAGCCGGGCAGCGAGTCGTCAGGCTCAAGGGCGGCGACCCGTTCGTGTTCGGCCGGGGCGGCGAGGAGGCACTGGCCTGCGTGCGAGCCGGGGTGCCGTTCCAGGTCGTTCCCGGTGTAACGAGCGCCATCGCGGTGCCGGCCTGTGCCGGAATTCCGGTCACCCATCGCGGCATCACCCAGGACTTCTCGGTGGTGTCCGCGCACCTCGATCCCTCGCAGCCGGGAGCGACCGTGGACTGGGAAGGACTGGCCCGCGGTACCGGCACACTGGTGCTGCTGATGGCAGTCGCCCACCTCGACGCGGTCGCGGCGGAGCTGATCAAGCGCGGCAGGCCTGCGGCCACGCCGGTCGCGGTCATCTGCGATGGCACGACACCCGGCCAGCACGTGCTGACCTCGACCCTGGAACGCGTTGCAGCTGACGCGGAATCAGCCGGCGTGCGGCCGCCTGCGGTCGTCGTCATCGGCGAGGTCGTCCGCTTGCGCGACCTGCTGCTAGGCCCGATACCGGAAGCGGCAGCGCCGGGCACGCCGATACCTGCAACGACAGCGCCGGGAGCGGCGGCGTGAGCCGGCCGGCCCTGCTCGCGGTCGCGCACGGCAGCCGCGACCCCGCAGCGGCTGACGTCGTCAGCGCGCTGGCGGGGCAGGTTCGCCGGCTGGCACCGATGCTCGACGTCCGGGTCGCCTTTATCGGGCATGCCGAGCCGTCGCTGCCTGACGAGCTCGGAGCGGCCGGGTCGAACGCGGTGATCGTGCCGCTGCTGCTGTCCTCCGGCTACCACCTGACAGCAGACATCGCCGACGCGGCGAGTTCGGCTGGCGCCCTCGTGGCCGGCCCGCTAGGGCCCGACGACCTGCTGCTCACCGTGCTCACCGCGCGCCTGGCCGAAGCCGGCGTTCCCGCGGGAACGCCAGTAGTGCTCGCGGCGGCCGGCTCGTCCGACCCGGCCGCCGCTGACAGCGTGGCCCGCCAGGCAGACCTGCTGGCAGCGGAGCTCGGCGTGCCGGTGCTCGGCGCGTTCGCTACCGCGGCCGAGCCGGAGGTGGCGGCAGCCGTCGCCGAACTGCGGAAGCGGACCGGCGGACCGGTGGCGGTGGCGAGCTATCTGCTCGCCCCCGGCTATTTCCAGGATCAGCTCCACAGCAGCGGCGCCGACTGGGTCACCGAACCGCTCGGCAGCCACCCGGCGCTGGCCGGACTGGTTATCGACCGGTACCGGACCGCAACCAAGGCCGGGCGATAGCGCTCACAACCCCATCAGGGCGGGAACGGCGGGTGGCCCGTCGGTCAGCAGCCCGCCCAGCGCGGCAGCCAGGCCTCGCGGGCTGAACAGGTCAGTTCCCCGGTATGCGGCAATCTCGGCATGCGTCCACCAGCGAAAGCCGCTCACGTTCTCGGCAGCCAGTTCCGACTCGCTCAGCGTCCCGGACGGGCTGAACGCGGCCGTCCTGACCAGAAAGTAGTCGTTGATCACACCGTCGAAGCCGACCGCGTGGCCCGGCCGGATTACCTCCTGGTGCCAGACGTGCGGCCAGTCGCCGGTGAGCTCGAGTCCGACTTCCTCGAGCAGTTCGCGGCGCAACGCTGCCTCCAGCGTCTCGCCCGGTTCTACGCCGCCGCCGGGCGTCGCCCACACCACGACCGCGCGCCCGTCGCGACTGAGCTCGAAGCGGCACAGCAAGATGCGATCGCTTTCGTCCAGGATGATCGCGCGGGCGCTCGGGCGGAGGCTGACGGCCATAGCGGACAATCTAGTCGCCCGATCGGGCAGCCACCGCCCGGTAAACCCGGCCAGCCGCTGGGAAGGTGGCCGCGACACACAAGATCGAGGGTTCGAAGCCCGCCGCCCCTGACACCGCCACCCCGCGCTCACCCAGCCGCGCCAGTCAGCGTCTACCGCGCGCGGAGTACCGTAATCCGCTCCTCATGTCTCGTCGTCGGCTCGGGGTGGCAGCTGTGGCGCCGGGCTCGAGGGGCAGTTCGATTTCCAGGGCAGTGCCTTCGCCGGGCGGGCTGTGCAGCCGGAAGTGGCCGCCGAGGGCTTCGGCGCGGTCTTTGAGCCCGACCAGGCCGGAGTCGTGGCTGAAGTCCGCGCCGCCGCGGCCGTTGTCGCGGACCCGCACATGCAGGACGCCGTCATTTTCGGCCACCAGGATGTCTGCGGCGGTGGCGTGGGCGTGCTTGGCGGCGTTGGTCAGGGCTTCTGAGACGGTGTAATAGGCGGCGGTCTCGACCGGCTCGGGCAGCCGCCGGTCTACCTGGATGTCAAGGTCAACGGGGACGGGGCATCGGCGGGCGAGGGTTCTGAGAGCCGGGAGCAAGCCGCTCTCGGCCAGGACGGCCGGGTGCAGGCCACGGGCGATCTCACGCAGTTCTCCAAGTACGTCGTCCAGTCCCGCGGCTACTCCATCCAGCTCTTGCTCCAGCTGACCGGCCCCTGGCGGTGCGGTGGCCTGTGCGGCGCGCAGGTCCAGGGCGAGCGAGACAAGGCGCTGCTGGGCGCCATCGTGCAGGTTGCGTTCGATTCGGCGGCGGGTGGCATCGGCGGTGGCCACGATCCGGGCCCGGGAGGCGGTCAGGGCGGCCTGGGCTTCGGCGTTGGCGATGGCGGTAGCGGCCAGTGCGGTGAACCCGGCCAGCCGGGCCTCGGTGCCGGCCGGCAGCGGCTCCCCGCTGGACCCCACGAGCATGACGCCCCACAGCCGCCCCTCGACATTGACCGGCACGCCGACCGACGCGCGCATGCCAAACTTGAAAGCGAGCTCGGCGAGCGGGCCTGAAGCGCTGGTGTAGTCGTCGATCCGCGCCGGCTGGCGGGTCTGGAAGATTACTGTCGGCACGTTATGGCCGCCGAGCCTTGCGTGGGTGCCGAGGGGGAAGGCGGCCCCGGTGGTGCTCCAAGTGGCAGTCACGGTAATCATGTCGTCGGGGTCATACCGCTTCATGGCCGCGTAATCGGCGTGCAGCAGTCGCCCGGCCTCCTCGGTGACCGACGCGAACACTTCCCCCGGAGAGGCTCCCTGGGCGACCAGCGTCGCGACCCGTCGCAGCGCGGCCTGCTCTTCGGCGAACCCGCGCAGCTCCACGCGCGCCTCGGCGTTGGCGATCGCGGTGCCGGCCAGTTCGGTGAACCCGGCCAGCTGCGCCTCGGTGCCCGCCGGCAGCGGCCCCAGCATGGACCCCACCATCATGAGGCCCCACAGACGGCCTTCAACGATGACCGGTACGCCGACAGCCGCGCGAGCGCCGAGCTCGCGGACGGCGTCGACGATCGGGCCCGAGGCGTCGGCGTAGTCGTCGATCCGGGCCGCCCGGCCGGTTTGGAAGATCATTGTCGGCAGGTTCCGCCCGCCGATGCTCCACCGGCTGCCGACCGGGAAGGCAGCGCCGATGCTGCTCCACGAGGCGACCACCTCGGCCGCGCCGTCTGGATCGTACCGGGTCATCGCCGTGCGGTGGGTGCCCAGCACCCTGCCGGCCTCCTCAGTGACCGCAGCGAACACCTCCTCCGGCGGGGCCGCGCGGGCCACCATCGTCGCCACCCGGCGCAGCGCAGCCTGCTCCTCGGCGAACCCGCGCAGCTCCACGCGCGCCTGGGCATTAGCGATCGCAGTGGCGGCCAGTTCGGTGAACCCGGCCAGCCGGTCCCCAGTACCGGGGGGCAACGGCTCTTCCCTCGTGTGCTCAACGACCAGGACGCCCCACAAACTGCCTTCGACCATGACCGGCACGCTGACCGACGCGCGGAAGCCGAACTCACGAGCGGCCCTGCCGGGCGGGCCTGACGTGTCGGCGTAGTCGCTGATCCGGGCCGGCCGGCGGGTCTGGAACACCAGCGTGTGCGCGTTCCGGCCGCCCAGAGGCAGGAGGGTACCGACGGGGAAGGCAGCACCGGTGCCGCTCCACGAAGCGACCACCCTTGCCGAGCCGTCCGGGTCATACCGGCTCATCGTCGCGTGGTGGGCGCCCAGCAGCCGCCCGGCTTCCTCGGTGACCGCGGCGAATACTGCCTCCGGCGGCGCAGCGCGGCCTACCAGCGTCGCCACCCGGCGCAGCGCCGCCCGTTCCTCCGCGATCCGGTCATGGCCGACTGGCCCCGGCATGCCAGCCATGCTAGGGAGTGTATCGGCACCCAGATTCTGCCTGGTCAGGAGCCAGTTTTCGGTTAGTGGACGGCCTTGGTCGCCAGGATGACCTCGATCTGCCCGACAAGGCCGAACACTGCAACGCCGCCGGTTATCCGGCTAGAGCGCCTGGGTAACTAGCGCTGCATCGCATGCAAACAGGGGGAGTAATGAGCTACGCCAGCCAACTGCTAGACAGCTACCCGCGCACCTTCAACGTGGACGCCGGGATACTCGCAGCCACTATCGACGCGCTTACCGACTGCGCCCAGGCCTGCACCGCCAACGCCGACGACGACCTGAGCGAGCCAAACGTGGCAGACCTGGTCAAGTGCGTCCGGTTGTGCCTGGACTGCGCTGACATCTGCGCCACCACCGCAGGGGTGACAAGCCGCCAGACAGACTACGACGCCAACGTCACCCGGCCGCTGCTTCACGCCTGCATCGCCAGCTGCACGAGTTGCGGCGACGAGTGCCAGCGTCACGCGATGATGCATG
>DASXIA010000474.1:0-2008 GCA_036488155.1 Streptosporangiaceae bacterium
GCTCGAAGCCGTAGCGCTGGAACACCGCGCGGATCGCGCCGAACGCCTGCTCGCGGCGCTCGAGCTCCGGCGCCAGGAAGTCGCGGGTCCCCGAGGCGGGGTCAAACTGACTTGGCATGCCCCCATGCTCCCGGAAACCAGGTCACGCGTCACATCAGATAGCGTGGAGGCGTGGTTCTAGCACCTGAAGGCCGCCGCATGCTGCGCGTCGAGGCGCGCACCAGCGAGACCCCCATCGAGCGCAAGCCCCCGTGGATCAAGACCCGGCTCCGCACCGGTCCCGAATACACCGAACTCAAGCAACTAGTCCGGAACGAGGGTTTGCATACGGTATGCGAAGAAGCCGGATGTCCTAACATCTTCGAGTGCTGGGAAGACCGCGAGGCGACCTTCCTGATCGGCGGCGACCAGTGCACCCGACGGTGCGACTTCTGCCAGATCGCCACCGGGAAGCCAGCACCGCTGGACACCGACGAGCCGCGACGGGTGGCCGAGTCAGTCGCCGCCATGGGCTTGCGCTATGCGACCGTGACCGGCGTCGCCCGTGACGACCTCCCCGACGGCGGTTCCTGGCTGTACGCGCAGACCTGCCGCGAAATCCATCAGGCCATTCCCGGCTGCGGCGTGGAACTGCTGATTCCCGACTTCAACGCCGATCCGGACCAGCTGGCGGAAGTCTTCTCGGCCCGGCCTGAGGTGCTCGCGCACAACGTGGAAACCGTGCCGAGGATCTTCCGCAGCATCCGGCCGGGATTCCGGTACGAACGCTCGCTGCGGGTGCTCGAGCTCGCCCGTGCTGACGGCCTGGTGACCAAGTCCAACCTGATCCTGGGCATGGGCGAGCGCCGGGACGAGATCAGCCAGGCCATGGCAGACCTGCGGGCCGCGGGCTGCGAGCTGATCACGATCACGCAGTACCTGCGGCCGTCGGTCCGCCATCATCCGATCGACCGCTGGGTCCCGCCCGAGGAGTTCGACGAACTCGCCGAGGAGGCGAGCGAACTCGGGTTCGCGGGCGTCCAGTCCGGGCCCCTGGTCCGCTCGTCATACCGAGCAGGCCGACTGTACCGCCAGGCCATGGAACGACGTTCCCGCCCGGTATCCTCGCCGTCATGGTGAAGAAGTCCGGCGCGGAGCCGCCGAACCCGGCCGATCCCACATCGATGGGGCGGATCAAGCAGATACGTATGGTCGCGGGCATAATCCGCAAGCAGAACCCGCGCGCGCTGCCGATTGTCGCGCTAGCCGGCGTCGGCGTCGCAGCCGTCCTCATCGTGATCGGCTACTTCGTCGGCCTGATCTGGGGCTTCATCCCGCTGGGAATCCTGGCTGGCGTCACTAGCGCGATGTTGGTCTTTGGCCGTTTCGCCACGTCGGCGCAGTACAAGGCGCTTGAGGGACAGCCGGCCGCCGCCGCAGCGGTCCTGCAGAGCCTGCGTGGCGGCTTCACGACGACGCCCGCGATCGCCGCTAACCGGAACATGGACGTAGTCCACCGGACCGTCGGCAAGCCGGGCGTCATCCTGGTCGGCGAGGGCTCCCCGAACCGCCTGCCGAGCTTGCTCGCTGCCGAGAAGAAGCGGATCTCGCGGATCGCCAGCCAGGTGCCGATCTACGACTTCCAGGTCGGCGACGGCGAGGGACAGGTCCCGATCAGGGAACTGAACAAGAAGATCATGAAGCTGCCGCGCAATATCAAGGGTCAGGCGGTCGCAGAGCTCAACTTCCGGCTCAACGCACTGCCCGCGCAGTTGCAGATGCCCAAGGGCCCGGTGCCGCGATCAGCCCGGATGCCCAAGCCGCCGCGGCCTCGAACCCGCTAGCTGCGCTGGCAGGCGCGCAGCGGCATGACTCCCGGCATGATCTGACCGGGAACGCGCGATTAGGCGCGGAGCACAACAGTCTGCGCGGCTTTGTCCTGAAGGCCGCGAAGTTCCCGGTCCATGATCATGGCCGGCACCACCAGCATGAGCAGCAGGGTGCGGACGAATGCCCTCGGCAGCCCGAC
>DASXIA010000492.1:0-10278 GCA_036488155.1 Streptosporangiaceae bacterium
GAGGTCGACGTTGACGTTAGCCTCGGCGAGCCGCCGGGTCAGCTCGCCGAGGGCCGCAGGCCGGTCCTCGACGTCGATCACGAAGACCTCGCGCTCGTCGGCGATCCCCATGCCGGCGTGCTCAAGCGCCGCCCGGCACCCGGCCACCGCGTCATCGTCGAGGAGCATGTGCACGACGCCCCTGCCCTCACCAGTAAAGGCCGCCAGGCCATGGATGGTCACGCCCGCCTCGCCGGCAATCTCCCCCAGCCGGGCCAGCTCGCCTGGCCGGTGCTCGAGAATCACTGTCAGGTCCGTCGGCATCGCATCTTCGATCCTTCCGCCGCGTCCAGCACCAGGGCAATCCGGTCATCACCCGCCGGCTCAGCGCCACCATCGCCGGCCCCCTGCCGGTGCGGTCATCACCGCACGTTTCCGCCGCAGTGAGGCAGCTCGCGACCGCCGCGGTCCCGATGAGCGGGCTACGACCGGCGCCGACCCCGGCCCTGACCAGCCAAGCATGGCCTCATGGACACCTGAACATCAGCCTGCCCCGACATCTGCGCTTAATGCTGTCACAGAGTGTGGCCGGCTCGCAGTGGCGCCCGCGCGCAGTCCCGCCGGTTCTGCATTGCGGCGGGCGGTCAGGTTCGAACATCCAGAGGCGAGCCGGAATGGGGCGATCTGCGGTTCGTGCTCGCCGAGGCATCCCTGCGCCAGACCTCACGACGGCTCCTCGGTCAAAACGACGGGGCGTTCGGTCAGGCGGAGCGGAACGCGTTCGTGGTCGTGATCAGCATGCTGACCAGATCGACGACTTGCCGGCCTGGCCGCAGGGTCATGGTCTTGCGGCTGTCGATGTACATGGTGACCGGCTGCATGGGCAGGAAGCCCTGGGCGTGAGCAGGGTGGTGGCTTCCTGGGCCTGCGGGGCTGCGGAGCAGGCGTACGCGCGCCCAGGCGCTACCCGCCCGAGCGTTCCAAATCTGTGCTGCCGAGGCGAAGCGCCCAGCGCACATCGCCGGCATTCAGCGTCCTCATGCCAGCAACTGATGAGAGCCCGGCATATGCCCCCGCCGGGGTTTAGTGGCGGGGCTGGCGGGTACCCGCCGGTGGATGCCAAGCCGGGAGGCCAGCATGCCATCTGATGCCATCGTCGTGCTGAAGGCCGATCACAAGGAAATCCGCAACCTTTTCCGGAAATTCCAAACCGCTGGTGATAAGACGGTCAAGCAGAAAGCCAAGATCGCTGAGCAGATCACCGAACTGCTCACGGTCCACACCTACCTCGAGAATGAGGTGATGTATCCCGAGGTCTGCGCGCTGCTGCCCGACCTCAAGGACGACGTGCTGCAGTCATACGAACAACATCACGTGGCCGACGTCTTGTGCACGGAACTGGCCGGCATGCCGGCCGGGGCTGAGCGCTTCGACGCCAAGGCCTCGGTGCTGATCGCGAACGTCACCCATCACATCGAGGAAGAAGAACAGGACTGGTTCCCCAAGGTGCGGGCCGGCCTCGGCCGTAAACAGCTGCAGGAACTCGGCGCCAAGCTGGAGCAGGCCCGGAAGAAAGCGCCGAGGTCGCCGGCCCAGCCCAGTGCGCTGAAAAAGACGGTCGACGCCATCATCCGCTGACGGGCAGCACGCCCGCCCCAGCGCAGACGACGAAGCCGCGCGCGTCGTTCCGACGCACGCGCCGCCCCAAAGGCATCAAGCCTCTGCCATGACGCTGCCCGCCCCGTGAGCGCGCCGGGAGCACTTGAACGTGGCCCCGATCCTTGCCGGACACGGCATGAACCGCCCCGGAGTTTCCGGAGGCTGATCGGCTGTGGCGAGTGGGCGCGCCTTGTCACGCACAGGGATGAGGTTTGCGCCGCATGCCGGGATTTCGGTGTGTGGGCGCCGACCTGGTTTGTTCCGGTGAGCACGGGTAGCTTGCCGGAGTCCGGTCGTCGGGCGCGAGGGGAGCCACGACGGACACACGTATGAACTACGAAGACAAGCAAGTCACAGACGAGGGACGGGCCAGCGCGGGCCGGGTCATGTCTGGGGACCTAACCGCCAGGGCGAAGATTCTTCAGCTACCTGGCCGCGCCACGATAGGCGTCCAGCACATCCAGGGATGGCCGACATCCTGGAGATCATGGTCGGCAAGCTTCGCGACGGCGCGGCAGCGCACGGCGAGGACTGAGGCCCAGGAATCCAGCAGCGGCCCGGGTCCTTCACTCGGCTGAGCATCCACCAGCCCCGGTAGCCGATGCGCAATCCCCCGTGCCGAGCCATCAGCGGATGCTCTAGGTCTTGCCTGCTGTGGTGGTGGAGATCGGGTGCGGGCCGGTGGGTGGGTTCGTTCCGAGGCTGCGCTCCGCCGGTTTCCGCCGCCACTGGTGTTGATCCGGAGGCGCCGGGAGCACGGTGGAACCACCTGCACCCACGTGGCCCGGGCCCGCCAACCTGCAGGCGCCGTAGTGGCGCCAGTCGGCCAGGATGCCTCAGCCGTCACGGCATGTCCATCCCGTTGCCCGACATCTCCGGCCAGAGGCGAAACTCACCCCGCGAGCCGATACGAGTTACGGCCGGCTACTGGCGTGTGGGGCAGCGGAAGGCTGGGCAGCATCTGTGGTCATGGACGTATCCGCAGCACCCGGAGGCGACACACCGGAGCGGGCCTTGTCCGAGGATCGCTTGCAGCGGCTTGAGGTGCAGGTAAAGGCGCTCATGGAGGCCGTAGGCGTGCTGGCCACGCGCCCTTGAGGGCGGGCCGGCAGCCGAGCCCCAGAGCGTGAATACCGAAGAGGCGGCCAGGCGCGCCCACGAGTTCCTGCTCCTGGCCAAGTCGGTCTCAGGGCAGCGGCCGTGAGCCTGACGCTGCGGGCCGCGAAGTCCATCACAGGACAGGCGCCCAGCCGTCAGTCCTGGCGTGCCGGCGTCCGGTACCGGGCCGGGCTTTGCGTGCGGAACTGCTGCCGGGAACACCAAAAGGCCGGAGGCGACGCGCCTTCCGGATCGAGGGGGCTAATGATGACCACTGCGCGAGACATCATGCACACCGGCGCGGAATGCATCGCCGAGCACGAGACCTTGCAGCATGCAGCACAGCGGATGCGCGACCTCGATGTCGGCGCGCTGCCAATCTGCGACGAAAATAACATCCTGCACGGCATCATCACCGACCGCGACATCGTGACCAAGTGCGTCGCGAGCGGCGCTGACCCGGCTACCGTCACCGCCGGTCAGCTCGCCCAGGGCCCGCCGGTGACCATCGATTCATCGGCGGAGGTGACCGATGTACTGAACGTCATGATGCAGCACCAGATCCGCCGCCTGCCGGTGATCGACAGCAATCAGCCCATCGGCATGATCACCGAAGCCGACCTGGCACGTCACCTCCCCGAACAGTCGGTCGGACAGTTCGTCGAGACGATCTGCGCGAGCTGACCTGCGCGCCGGGCACGGTTACCGGGGAGATTCCCGGCCCCACGGCGAGCGGTGGCTCCGATACGTGCTGCGCGTCTTGCGGGCCGGCGACGCTCACGGATTTGCTAGCGGGCGCCCGGCCAGGTGGCAGATCAGTGCGGACCCTTGACGGCGACGCTGCGGGCCGTCGGCCCGGCCTTCTCCGGGACGGCGACACGACTTTGAGAATCCCTGGCCGAAGCGAGCGGTGATATTCTCCGTGTCGGCGCCGCAGGCAGGCGTCTCTGATCCGGGACCTCCCGCCTGACCGGCCACGTCTGCCTCCCGCGGCTAGCGCGCGCCTCGCCATCTAGGACCATGACGTCGGTCCGCCAGCGTCCAGCAGCCAACCGGCGCATCGCCGACGCCCTCAACAGCAGCGACACCCAGCCCGGGCCCGACGATGACGAAGGCGACGACAGCGAGTCGGCTGCCTGAAGTGGCACGTCAGCAGTCTGCCCGCGTCGCAGCAAGGCCGGACCGCCCACACGACGCTTTGCGACGCTTCGAGCAGCTGTTGAGCATCGCTTGCCGCCCCGGGCACGGCGTCGCCGCCCTCCCTCAACATCTACGCCCACTCCGTCGACCTGGCCCGCGCAGCCGCCAAGGCTCATTATTAACGCCTTCCCCGCCTCCGGGTGCCCAGCCAGGCGACGAAGGAGGTGACGACAGCAAGCATGCAGCCTGAAATGGCACGCCAGCCGCCAGGAAGCCGGGCGGCTGGTCGGCGTAACCGCTCCCACCGGCCCCGTCCGTAGCCGTGAGCGCCCCCATCCGTGAGCTGCGCGGCTTCCGGAGCCGTGTGCGTACTGCCACGTCTTGGGCGGATCGCCAGGCCTTTCCTGGCCTGTCGCCACGGGCGGCCATAATGGGGAGTTCTGCGCATCGAGATCCTGCCAGCTCCCCCAGCTGCCGTGACGCCGGAATCGGCGATATGGCCGCGTTTGGGCACTCGACCACCGGCGATCCGGATCACATTCGGTGATGACCACGCGGGCCGCTGGCGCTACCTTCGCCGCCGCCGCATTCTTGGCTTACATCATGTACCGATCCGCAGCCGGGCTTGGCGGCTGGACCGGCCGGACCTTGTCTCGCTGTATGTGATGCTCGGGATCGGCATAGTGATCATGCTCTATGTGCGGTTCAAGGGGACGTCAGATTGCTTCCGCCGGCCGCGCGAGTCCTATCAGCCGAGTCCGAGTTCGTGGCAGCGCACGGTGGAGCCTCGTGAATGGCAAGGTGGCATGGGTCCTCGCGATGAGGGCCCCCTCAACTTGCGTGACTGCCTGACGGGCTCACGGGAGCATCGCCAGGCCCCAGCAGTTACGCCCGCAAGGGCCGATAACCGAACCGACCGCAAAGGAGCCGACAATGACCGTCGAGCTGAACCACACCATCGTCCCCGCACACGACCCGCAGGCCTCGGCGCAGTTCCTCGCCGATATCCTCGGCCTCACCGTCGACCCGCCCTTGGCGCACTTCACCCCGGTCACCCTGGCCAACGGGGTCAGCCTGGACTTCGACCACTACGAGCACGTCGACGAGCACCACTACGCCTTCCAGCTCAGCGACGAGGAATTCGAGGCCGCCTTCGCCCGGATCAGGCGCAGCGAGATCAGCTATTACGCCGACCCCGCCTGCCGGCAGCCCAGCCAGGTCTACAGCAGCGTCAACGGCCGGCGCGGCCTGTATTTCCGCGACCCGAACGGCCACCTCATGGAGATCCTCACCCCACTCCCAGGAGAGCCGGCATGAGGAGGTTCGAGCATTTCCTTGGCATCACCTCGCACCCGGCCCTGGTCGATGCCTCGGGGAGCGGTAGTGATGGTGAACACGGCCCATGACGGCTCTCATGCGCTGATGGCGTCCGCGGGCGACAAGCTGCCGAGATGCCGCCCTGAACCGGCAGTCCGCCATTGACGCGTACCTGGTTGGCCCCGCTGGGCTGGCACCGGGCCCGATGTCATCGGCGGCAGCGACGAGGCGGTGATCAACCTCGCCGCAGCCAGCGAGGGGCCTGATGCTGCCTGGTGCTCTGCGCCAGGGTTTCCCTGGTCGCCGCGCGCCAGATGTCAGCACGGGGACAGCGATCAAGGAACTCGCGGCCTGCCTGTCTAGACCGGTGCCTGCCGGCGGGCGCACAATGACTGGTTGTCGAGCCAGCCGCAGTGCCGGGCTGCTCGTGCCCGCCTTCCCCCACCAAGGAGCGCGGCGCTCGCCTTTCCCCGGTGGGAAGGGGCTCAGATGGCGGTGAATCCCGCAGCAGAGGCGCGGCCGGTGCTGGTCGCGCTTCCCGCCGAGATCGACGCAACCAACGCCCGCGACGTGCGCATCCAGATCATCGCCGCCGCCCTGAGGCCCGGCGTCAGGGTTGTCATCGCTGACATGACCCCCACCAAGTTCTGCGACAGCATGGGCGTTCGCGCGCTGCTGCTGGCGCACCAGAGGGCCGCCCGCAGCGGTGTAGAACTGCGGCTGCTCAGGCCCGGCCGTAACGTCAGGCGAGTGCTCGAACTCACCGGCGCTGACCGGGTGCTGGCGATCTACGAAGGCCTTGACGAAGCAATGATGCCCGGACCACGCGACATGGCGTAACGATCAAGGATTCCTCTGGCCGGAGCCTGCCTCCGATGCCAGCGACTATGGACACGCTGACGGATGATGACCTTCCCGACCTAGGCCCGCTCCTGGTCCTGTAACCGCGTCGGCTCAGGCTGCGACGCGGCCCGGCGTCGCCACGGGCCCAAGCGCCGTGCCGGGGCGGCCGCAGGCGTTGCCGCGTCCCTGGCTCCCACCACGGTCAACCGCCCGAACGCCAGCGCGGCCAGGAACACGATGACCACGCCCAGCCCGGTGAAAAACCCGATCTGCTCCACGACCCGGGTGGCCGGCCCGCCGGCCGGCGTGCCCGCGCTCAGCCCGGATCCGGCCCAGGCGTGCCCGATGATGGTGCCCAGCGCGAACCACGCCCCGCTCAGCCCGGCCAGCCAGGCCCCGAACATGGCCACCGGCCGGCTGGCGCTGGCCAGCGTGATCAGGCCGCCGAGCAGCGCACCGGCTCCCGGCAGTATCTCCAGCCAGAGCCGGCCCGAGGAGTAGGACCAGGCGCTGTCAGGGGTGTAGGCGTAATGGAAGTACGGGCCTACGAAGGCGATCAGCCCGCCCCAGACGCCGAGCAGTACCAGTAACACGCCGCTGAGGGCACCCCGGCTCCGGGAGATCCGCAGCATCCCGTTCATGGGAATCACTCCTTGCACAAGCCACGAGGTTGGGAAGGCCTGCGCTGCACCGCTACCCGCCAGCAACGCCTTCATGCGGAGCACGATGGACTGGGCTTCGGGTGCCGCTGACCCGCTCGCCGTGCCGCCCGCCCCCGGCAGCTGGCCCGTCGCCTGCCCGAGCCGGTCCCTGACCACCCATTCGGGCACGCCGCCGGTAACCCCATGATTCATTCTCCCGCGCCAGCCTCAGCACCACCGACCGCACGTTGCGGCTCGTCGGCGGCCGGCCGGACCTTACCTGGCGCGACCGGCGCGTCCACCGGCGGCGGACGATGTCGCGGTGCCAGCGCAAGATCGTGCCCGGGGTCACGATCAGCCGCATCAGGGCGGGGCGCCCGATGGGCAGCGTCCCGGCGAGGAGCGCCAGCCACGCCCGGTCCGGCCACGTCAGACGCGAATGAGCACGAGGATGCTCGCGCTCGGCCACAGTGAGCTGATGGCGCAGCATCAAGATCTCGGCGTCCTTCCACCACGACTCGCGGTGCGACAAACCCAGCAGCGACACGGCCCGGGTAACAATCAGGAAGACCAGCTTCAAGCCCGCAAGCCGAAGATCATCGCACGTCCAGCGAGGCCAGGACCTGCCAGCCACGTGCCGGACACGGACCGAGTCGCCGGCGTCCAGAGGATGCATCTGCCCAGGTGGCACAGGTTTTCGGCACCCACAGGCAACCTGACCCAGTTGGACCGGCTGAGAAGAGCGTGGCCCGCCATCTGCGGCCCAGGCAAGGGCAGCATGCGGCCGCCGACGGCCTTTGGCGTTAGGTTCGCCGGGTGTCAGCCGAGTTGCGCGGCTGGCCGGTCAGCCGTAACGGCTGGCGAGCCTTTCTTCTCCGGCTCCAGCGGGACGGCCAGCGTGATCCACGGCAGCGGCACACCCCGGACTTGCGCGTCATGTGTTGCGCAGAGCAGCGTGACCTGTTCCCCTGCGTCCAGGCCGATGTGCCACGCGGTAACGCCGGGCTGCGTGCACGGCGTGTGCCAGGTAGTCCTGGTGGTGGCGTCCGGGCAGACGATCTTCCGGCCGGCCCCGCACATGCCGGTGAACTCCTGGCATCGGTCGCAGAAGCCAAGGCGAGCCGCGGCCGGGTCCTTCGTTGCTAAGCCGCACATGGGGCAGGCAAAGCGGCGTCCGCCTGCCAGGGCTGGCTTGTGCTTCCTGAACATGACCCTGCCTTCCCCGCGACCTGTGCCTGGCCTGCTCGCCGGATGCAAGCATTCTCTCGCAAGGTGAAGCCTTTTAGTAGTCATTTAGCCACGTACAGTGAATGAATGTCAGCGGCGGAAGGCCGGCTCGTTCACCGTCCACAGCGGCAGCGGGCCGCTTTCGTAGCGCCGCAGGCTGGCGGCGAAGACCTCGGCCGACCGGCGGAACATCGTCTCGGTGTACCAAGCAACGCGCGGCGTCGCGATCAACCGCGGACGACGTACGAGCGGGTCCGCCGCATCGGCCGGCCCGCGCGCGAAGACGTCCCCGACCACGCCGGTGCTTCCCGGCGGCCCGCTGCTCAACGCCTACCGCGGCCAGACCGGGCGCGACGGACAGCTCGCCCTGCCGGGACTGCTGTTCCTCGGCGATGCCGTCGCCACGACCACGCCGATGTTCGGCCGCGGCGTTGCTACCACCCTGCTGCAGGCTCAGCAGCTGTTCCGGCTCATCGACGAGCACGGCGACGACGCCGACGCGATCGGCAAGAGCTTCGACGCCTGGTCCACCGAGCAGATCAAGCCATGGGTCGATGACCACATCCGCATGGACGAATCAACCCGGCGCCGCTGGGCCGGCGAAAACCTGGACCTTTCCGAAGCACTGCCTTCGGACCGCATCCTCGCTGCCGCCGAGGCTGACCCCGGCATCCGCGCGGCAATCAGCGGCTACCTGGCGATGACCGCGCCGCCCGCGTCGCTGCTTGCCGTCGAGCCCCGCGCACGGTCGCTGTATGCGAGCGGCTGGCGGCCAAGCGTCGCACCAGGCCCGAGCCGCAGCGAACTCTCTGAGATCGTGCGCCTCGCCATGCACACATCGCGGGAACCAACCTCGGCCCAGCCGCGCGTCAGCAGCGACAGATCCTCCCGCAAAGCTCGCGTAGACAGCGGCCCGCAAGGTCCCAAGCGGAAAATGCTGGGTAGGACCAGGAGAACCGAGGAAGCTGGCAAAAGCCAGACGCGGAACGCTGGGATCAGAGCCAGGCGCCGCTGGACAGTAAATCATTTGCGGATCTACATTGAAATGCTCGGGACAGAATCGGGTGGTGCCGTCCGCTCGATAGGAGCTTGTCATGGGTGCGTCGGCGCCTCGCCAGCGACCTGTCGTGTCACGCGGGAATGCGCGTCCAAGTAGCAGGAAATCTGCTGGTTCTGCCATCGCGCGCACTTTGCGGACTCGCTGGTGGTCCAGGGTCGCGCTCGCTGGCGCGCTGCTCGCGGTCGTTGGTGTCACAGTGCTCAGCGGCGTAGCGGAGGCCGCGGTTGCCCTTTTGGGAGCGTTCGTTTTCCTCATTGCCTTGCTGAAAGGCCTGGGGGCTGACAACATCCGCGAGCCGCCGGTGCCACCCGGCAGTGGTTCAGCGGGTGGGTGGTGAGCAGTCAAAGTACAACATCAGCAAGGAACACGTGCCTTCGGTGTCGCTCCGCTGGCTGATGCGGTCGCCTGCCACTTGGCGCAGCGCGGCGCGGCGCCAACAGTTCGAGTGACCCGTCGATCAATTCTAATCGGTGGACCTTGTGAGGGCGTCTATCGTACTAGTCTCGCCTACGTCAGTGGCTGGCTTCGTACTTCTGAATAACCTCGGCGCTGATCCGGCCTCGCTCAGAAACCTGCAGACCCTGCTCCTTGGCCCAGGTCCGGATGGACGCCCGGTCGATCCGCGGGCCAGTTGTCCGGGTAGCGCTGGGGCGATGCCGCTGGGTCACCCGCCGACCGTGCTCGACGAACGGGGTGAAGGCCTTTTCCAGCTTGGCCCGGTTCTTTTCGCTGAGATCGATTTCGTAACTGACGCCATCGAAACCGAAGCTGACGGTTTCGGCGCCCTCAGAGCCATCGAGGTCGTCATTGATAATCACATGCACGCTTTTCGCCATGCCAGAGATAATGCAGATCAATCAAGTAGTTGTCAAATCGAGTACCTGCGTGACGCCCAGGACTTTAATTACCGGCTCATACAGAGCACTCCGACGATTGTCTATGCACCCTTTCCGAATTCCCTTGCCGTGCTGCCATCTCCGGATACAACAGCCGGTAGGACACGCCCCTCCACTTCAGGTGGCGAGTATTCGGGTGCCTCGGTGCGATCGGGTGTCGGTGGGGGCTACGCGCGGCTGGGCTGAAGGAGAGCTCTGTGACTACCCACGTTTACCGGACGGGCCGCTTTCTCAAGTGGCTTGACGGCGACTATCAACCAAGGGGCCCGAACTAGCACGTGGTTGGCGGCATGAGCGGGCGTTCACGCCCAGTGGCGGCAATGCATAAACATCCGGCCCGCGGGCTGACTACTTGGATGGCCGGGATCCGCTTCGGCAAGAATTAGGGTCTTTCGACAACCGCCCGCCGAGCCGTCGT
>DASXIA010000286.1:0-8301 GCA_036488155.1 Streptosporangiaceae bacterium
CCTCCTGTTGCCGATGTCCGGGACTCAAACTGCCCGGTCACCCCATTCGGGCTTGAGGACTCCGTACATGGCGCCGTCGCTGCGGGTCCCGTCGTTCATAGCCCCGTACCCGCGCATGACCCCCTCGAGCCGGAATCCCAGGCGCTCCAGGACAGCGCGCATAGCCATGTTGTTGACGTCTGTGCCCGCCTGTACTCGCTCAGCCTTGCCACTCTCGAATAGCCAGGTTGTCAGCAACTCGACGGCTTCGGCACCGTATCCCTGGCCACGGTCTCGCGGCTGGTACAAGATCACGCCGATCTCGTAGACGCCGGCGGGCAGCGTCTGCGCCGGGCTAGTCCGCGCCTGGATGGTGCCGACAAGCCGCCCATCGCGGCCGATCCCGAGATCGAGGCAGCCTCGCCACAGCCGCCCCGAACGATGCAGCCGTCGCCGGAACTGCTCCGAGGGCTGCGGGCGGCGATCCTCCGGCCGGCGACGGGGGTGGGCAGCTTCATCCTGTTGCGCCAGCCCCTGCCAAGCCGTATCAACCTCGTCAGCCCTGAACGGGCGGAGCTGGATCAGCGTGCCCGGAAGATCCACTAGTAATCCGCCAGGGGCCGCAGCGACCCTACCTGACCTGTGGCTAGCATCCCTCATCCCGCGGGACATGATCATTGCCTCACCCATCCGGCGGTGAGTGCACCGCCAAGACGTCTGCTGAACGCTGCGTACATTGGTCGAGTTCCCACGAACTCGAAAGGCGACGAGGAGCATACGATGACCGAGCGGACCATGCCGACGGGGCTTCTTGACGAGCGCGGCTTATTGGACGGCTGGCTGGATTACTACCGGGCGACGCTGCTGGCCAAGTGCGAGGGCCTATCCGACGAGCAACTCATCAGCCGCTCGTGCGAGCCGTCGCCGATGTCGCTGCTCGGTCTGGTCCGGCACATGACAGAGATGGAGCGGGTTTACGGGCACCGGCTCGGTGACTGGAACACTAGCTTGCTGTACTGCACGGACGAGAACGAGGAGGGCGACTTCGAGGCGGTCACCGCGGCCGGCGCCGCGACGGACCTGGAGACGTTCCGCGAACACTGCGCTCGCACTCGTCAGATCATGGCCTCCCACCATCTCGGCGACACCTTCGGCAAGACGAACGGGTATACGCTGCGCTGGTTCTACCACTACCTGATCAAGGAATACGCCCGTCATCTCGGTCACGCAGACCTTCTGCGGGAACGAATCGACGGCGCTACCGGGGAGTAGGCCGGCGGCCCGCCCGGTCGACCCGCGCGACATCGGCGAGATCGCCGCTGCCCGGGATAATGCCCGAGGTCCTGATCTTTTGCTTTGTGGAGAGGCAGCCTGGCTCAGGACGGATACCGCACCATGAAAACGTCGACGGCATCCTGGCGCTCAACGACGAAGCCGTGGCGCTCGTACAGGGCCTGAGCACGGCTCCCCTGCAAGACGTTCAGCCGAAACGGGCGGTCGCCCTGGCTGACGCCGAGTTGCCGCTGCAAGACGAGCGAGCCGATCCCCCTACCCTGGCAATCGGCCATGAGATAGAAGTGCTCAATCCACAGTGAGCCTTCATCCGGGCGTACCGCAATGGAACCCGCCTCCTGGCCGCTGACCAGCACGACCTGGGTTACGACAGGATCGAACGCCGACAAGAAGCGCTGCCGGACCCGGACAGGGTCGAACCGGCCCAGACGCTCAAGATCGGGACGCAGCACGAGTGCCCGCAGCTCGGCGATCCACAGCGCGTCACCGTCCATTGCCGCGCGCAGTGACCAGTTCTGACAGAGGTCTGCCTGCACCGACCCAACGTAGCCGACACCCGTATCAACTGACTTGCGCACTCACGTGAGGCACGTCGGGGCTGACGGCTGGGTCGAGTAAAAGCACCGAGCATTGACGGTGCAGATCGTGTCAGGATGCTCGGCATGCCTAGTCGCGCGCTGAGCTTCGGTGTCATGTCGGAGGCATACGAACGATTCCGGCCCGGGTATCCCGTCGAGCTCTTTGACATCGTGATGACGTACGCGGGTCAGCCGGTTCGGACTGCCCTGGAGATTGGTGCTGGGACCGGCAAAGCAACCCGGCTGTTCGCTGAGCGTGGCGTCACGGTGACCGCGACCGAGCCTGACGGGGCCATGCTCGCCGAGTTGCGTAAGCACGTGCCAGCAAACGTCAAGATCCTGCAAGCCGCATTCGAGGACTTGCGGCCGGCCGAGAGCTACGGGCTGGTTTATGCGGCAGCGGCGCTGCATTGGACGAACCCGGAGGGCCGGTGGTCGCGCATGGCGGCGCTGCTGGAGCACGGTGGTGTCTTCGCCTCTTTCGGCGGACCAGTCCAGCTGGCGGACGCGGCAGTGGCGGAGGCTGTCCGGGCTGCCCGGGCGCCGTTCCTGGAGAGCGATGAAGTTCCGTCTCCGGACGGGACGCCTCCGGGACACGACATGCAGTGGCCAGGCACCGAACTCCAACGGTCTGAGTGGTTCGCCGATGTCCAGCAGTTCGTGATCGAGCGGCGGTTCACTATGAGCACCCGCGACTACATCGGCCATCTGTCGACCATCTCGGCCTACCTTGAATTGCCGACTTTGGTGCAAGAGCAGGTTTACAGCCAGATCATGCAAGTCCTGCCTGAGACCGTCGAGATTGCCGCCGACATTACCGTCCACCTCGCCCGTCGGCGCTACCTGTAGTAACGAAGCAGGTCACGCTTCTAGTACTGCTGGCGCAGAGCGTAGCGATAACTGTGCTCGCCGATGGTTACGGCCGCCGGGCTAGTGTCCCGATGCCGGCCAGATGCGCTCCGCCGCCTACCTGGTAGGCCTCGCGAATCCAGCCGGCGAACTCGTCGTCGAGCTGGCTGGCAGTTTCGATACGGAACTGGTGCACGTACAGGCGGCTGGTGTACGGGCTGGATCTTGTGATGCGCGGGTCATCCACGCGCCGCTGCAGGTCAAGGTATCCGCCGAGCGCGCGATGTGTAAGCCTGGCACCAGCGAAACCTCGGCGCGCACCCTTGAAGGTGATTGCGCTCTTCGATACTGAATACGTGACGGGGCCGCACGCGCTGACCAGCCGGGTGAAGTGGTGATACAACGCGACAACCTCCGGCGGCTTGCCCAGCAGATGGCGCTCGACATTCCACTCGGCATCAGCCATGCCCGTGAGGGTACCGGCATCTAGCGGCTCCCGGTGGGCTCCGATTCCGGCTCAGTCACCAGGCACCGGTCGTCTGCTGGCTGATCCCGCTGTCTCGCGGGCTGGGGAACCCCGGCAGAGGCGTGAAAACGCTCCCGTCCAGCCGGCCGAAGGCGTAACACGCGACGAGCAGGTGGACGCCGGATGGCGCGAGTGACAGCACGTTGCACTGCTGAACCAGGGAGGTCGCGGAGTTCATGCCCTGATTCCGCGAAACTCCATGCATCGTGACCGTGCGCAGCACGCGCAGCAGCCTGCCCGTCTGGGCATCCAGCTCCATGACCTTGGCTACGACCGTGTTGGTCCCGTGCCCGTCCGGGATGATTTTGACATTCGAAGTGAAGACAGTGCGACCGTTCGCTGTCACCAGCGCCGCCGGGGTGTAGTCAGTCGGCTCCGGCTCAGGCGAAGCAATAGGCGTCGACGCCAGCAGATCGCCTCCTGGCCCAGTCACGCTTAGCAGCCGATAGCCCGGCTGGCTCTGCCCCTGCCAGTCGAAAGCGACCTGGTCGTTCCCAGCCCAGGAGATGTCGAACGGCGCTCCGGTTTCCCTGGTCGTCCAGGTGCGTGCAACCCCGGTCGCGATCGTGACGATCCGTATGCCGGTGTATTCGCAGCCGCCTTTGTGCGGGCAGTGCTGCACCTGAATTGCGAGCTGTCCCCCGTCTGGCGAGAGCGCCACGGCGTCGCTCCCCGGGGCTTGGACCCTGATCCGCATCCGGCTCAGGGTGACTGAGCGGCCGTCGGCAGCGACCCGCAGCAGGAAGAAGGACGTAGTGCCGGTCTCAAAGACCATGAAGGTCCGGTCGTTTGCCGCGGCGGTGATGCCTGGCCCGTCAAAGCCGCCCTGGACTTTCACTATCGGCACGCGCACCGAGGCCAGGGCCGCGCCGGTAGCAGAGTCGTGCACCACCGCCTTGCTGATGGGGCTATTCCTTCCGCCGGCGAAGGTGTCGAAGACCGTCACGTAGTACGGGGGCATTCCGCGCGGCGCCGTTCCGCCTGCCGGCCCCACCTGGGTTGCCGCGGGCCGCTGGGCGCGCTGGCCACTCAGCGACACGCCGACGATGACTCCTATGACGGCGACCGCCGCGGTTGCCGGGGCGAGCCAGCGCACAGCCCGCGACCGGCGCGCCCGCGATGGCTCCCGAAGTGGCCGGATCGCTTCCGGGCGGACGCCATCGGAGTACTTCTTCATGCCGCGGCGCAGCCGCTCCTCGAGCTGGGTCATGGGGTTCACTCCTCCCCTAGTGCAGACGCGAGGGTGTGCAGCGCGCGATTGATGGTGGCGCGAACAGCGCCTGGAGAAACCCGGAGCGTCTCGGCGATCTCCGCCACGTCCAGGTCTGCGTAGTAGCGGAGCACGATCGCCTCGCGCTGCCTGCGTGTCAGGAAACGGAGGGCGGCCATTATCTGGTCGCTGTCGTCGACGGCAGTGACCTGGTCAGCCGCGCGCGCGTCCGGAGGCTGGGCCAACCACGGCGAGTACTTGCGTGCGACGGCGGCGCGGCGATGCGCCGACCGGCAGCCGTTGAGCACGCAAGACCGCGCATAGGCAAGGCCGCTCGAGGGCTCGCGGACTCGGCGCCAGTGGCGGTGCAGCTGCTCGAAAGCGTCCTGCACGACGTCCTCGGCAGCGGGGATATCGCCGAGCATCATCACCGCGAGCCGAACGAGCTCCAGGTGATGGTCGCGGAACAAGGTCCGTACCGCCTCCGCGCCACCGGCATAGCCAGACACCCCGGTCTGGCTCTCGGCGCTGCCCGTACTGGCAGCGACTGCCTTGCCCGCCATTGCACCGTCCACGTTAGAGAGACGCTCGGCGCTGCCCTCCCGTCATGTCAGGCAACCAGCGATTTGCAGGCCTCGTGCACTTGACGGTCGCGCCGGCGCCTTCCGGCACTGCTGGAAGTGCTCGCGGGACCGGGTTGCCACGTGCATACGCAACCATGTCAAGCTCATGGTGATGCAAGCGATACCCCGGCTTTCCCCTGTCATCATGCTCGCGCTGATCCTGTCCGCGACCGCGCTGATCACCGGCTGCGGAGCAGCGAGCCCGCCAGGGCAGGCCACCACCGAGACGTGCTTTGCGTTCGGAGTTCAAGCCCTCCGGCGGCACGAAACCGTCACTCGCCTGCCGGCGGATTGCGCCGGGCTAAGCCGCGAGCAGGTGAACGCGGCCGTCGACCGGGCGCTCAGAGATGTTGTCGGGCCGATGGCCAAAGCGCCATTCCGCAGGCGGGCCCTCGCCGAGAGCCGGTACCTGGCGGGCCTGATCCAGTCGGTCCCGGCAGCGCGGCCGACGGCGCATCGCCCCGCGCCAGGGCCCGCAGCGACCAGCGTGCCGGCCAGCCTGGCAGCGCTCGCAGCCTGGTTCGTCACCGCAGCAGCGGGCCTGTACCTGCTAGCCGGCTGGCTGACCCGGACGCCCTCGGGCCGGCGCCGATTCCGCAGCGCCGGGCCGCCGCCGGCGGTGATCGGCGGCCATGCCGGCCTCGGCCTGGCCGGGCTAGGAGTCTGGATCGCCTTCATGGCGACGGCCGAGCCGGCGCTCAGCTGGATCGCGGTCGGCATCACATTCCTGGCTGCCGGGCTCGGCATGGCCACGCTGCTTACCGCGATGCCGGATCCGCAGCGTTCCGGCCCGCTGACGGCTAACACCACGACGGCTGATACCGCGGCCGCAAACGTCGTGACTGCTAACGCCATAACGACAAGTACCGCGACCGTGAGCACAGTGACTGCGAGCACAGTGACCGAAAGTGCACGGACACCCGCCGCCCGGCCACCCGTGCTCGTCATCGCACTGCACGGCGTGTTCGCCACGATCACGATCCTGGTCGTACTGCTCGCCGCGATCGGCGCCGGCTGAGCTGACCGGCGGGCAGGCCATCCACAGCCTGCCCGCCGCCCGCATATCTGCGCACGTCCTGGCCTACCAGCCGTCGATCCCGGATTCCGGCGCGGTCAGTCCTCGCTCGATTGCGCCCAGATGTTGATTCCGGCGTCAACGGCCTGCTTGTCGATAGCAGCCAGTTCCTCGGGACTGAACTCCGTCCGCCCTGCGGCGGCGAGATTTTCCTCGAGTTGCCCCACGCTGCTGGCGCCGATCAGCGCCGAAGTGACTCGCTGGTCGCGCAGCACCCAGGACAGCGCCATCTGAGCAAGCGACTGGCCCCGTGCTCTGGCGATCTGGTTCAGCGCCTTGACATGGGCCAGGTTCTTCTCGCTGATCTGGTCGGCTGAGAGCGAATCGCCGCGGCTGGCCCGCGATCCGGCCGGGATGCCATCCAGGTACTTCGTGGTCAGCAAGCCCTGAGCCAGCGGCGAGAACGCGATACATCCGATGCCCTGTTCGCCGAGCACGTCCAGCAGCCCGCCCTCGATCCACCGGTTCAGCAACGAGTAGGACGGCTGATGGATGAGCAGCGGAGTGCCCATCTGCCGCAAGATCGCAGCCGCCTCGGCAGTTTTCTCCGCCGAGTAGGACGAGATGCCTGCGTAAAGGGCACGGCCCGACCTGACGGCCGTATCAAGCGCGCCCATGGTCTCTTCCAGCGGCGTCTCCGGGTCGAACCGGTGGCTGTAGAAGATGTCGACGTAGTCCAGCCCCATCCGGGATAGCGACTGGTCCAGGCTGGCCAGCAGGTACTTCCGCGACCCCCATTCACCGTATGGGCCTGGCCACATGTCGTAGCCGGCCTTCGTGGAGATGATCAACTCGTCGCGGTACGGGCGCAGGTCGCTGCGCATGATCGTGCCGAAGTTCGCCTCGGCTGACCCGTACGGCGGTCCGTAGCTCGCGAATAGGCCGGACGAGGAGAGCCGCGCTTGGTCCCCGTAGTTGTTCGCCAGGTCGAAGTGCGTTATTCCCAGGTCAAAGGCCCGGAGAACAATCGACCGCTGCGTGGCCAGGGGCGTTTCCGAACCAAAGTTGTGCCACAGGCCCAGGGAGATCGCGGGCAGCTTCACCCCACTGCGACCGCTGCGGCGGTAGGGCATCTTGTCGGCGTATCTGTCGGATGATGCGTCGTAGGTCATATTCAGGAGTTTGCCACTATCCGAGCTGCCCGAGGGAGCGCGGTTCACCGGCGATGCCGGCTAATCGGAGGTGTGACCGGCAGCTCACCCGCCACAGTTACCGATACGCTACGGATCGTATTATCTTAGAACGGTGGCGGGCCTGCGGGACAGCTTTCCTCCCAAGGCAAGTCCAGGTCACCCCAAGCGGGCCCGCCCACCCTCGCTTTCCCCGGCGCCTGACCCGATCGCGGCACAGCCACTCGGCAACCTCTCAGGAATCGTCCAATCTCAGAGTTCACTTAGATACCAGCACCAGCGGGCCGCCAGCGGACTCGCCGATGCTGACCGGATGAGATCGTCCGCGTACCCTGCGCATTCGTCAATCCCGCTCGCCCCTGTCACTCCGGCCGGTGCCGTCACCCCGGCCGGTACCGTGATCCCGGTCACGTTGCGCGAGGTATTCAGCGGGAACGTGGCATGACCGCCATCGCGGCCCGCCGCCCGGCTGCGGCACGTGCAACCATGACCGCGGATCTCAACAGGCGGCGCCATCGCTACCTGCTGTGGTCTCTGCTGGCGCTGACGGCGATCTTGTACCTGGCAGACCTCAGCCGCAGCGGCTGGGCGAACGACTTCTACGCCGCTGCAGTGCAGGCCGGCACCAGGAGCTGGAAGGCATTCTTCTTCGGGTCATTTGACGCATCGAATTTCATCACCGTCGACAAAACCCCGGCCTCGCTGTGGGTGATGGAGCTGTCGGGCCGGCTGTTCGGGCTGAACTCCTGGAGCATGCTGGTGCCGCAGGTGCTGGAGGGCGTCGCCAGCGTTGCGCTGCTCTACGCGGCAGTACGCCGCTGGCACGGCCCATGGGCGGCGTTGCTGGCTGGCCTGACGCTGGCCGTCACCCCAGTGGCCGCGCTGATGTTCCGGTACAACAACCCGGACGCCCTCCTCGTGCTGCTGATGACGGCCGCCGCGTACGCGACCGTGCGCGCGATCGAGTCGGGCCGGACCCGTTGGCTCCTCCTGGCCGGAGCGCTGCTCGGCTTCGGGTTCCTCGCCAAGATGCTGCAG
>DASXIA010000008.1:0-10450 GCA_036488155.1 Streptosporangiaceae bacterium
TCTGGCAGTCAGCCGTTCGACGCGGCAGGGGCTCGCGAGCAGCGCGCCGAACTTCTGCGCCTGGATCGTGGCGCGTGCTGTCAGCTCGGTGCCGGATATCCCCTCGGGGAAGCCGAGGTAGTTTTCGATGCGCGAGGTAGCGCCAGCCTGCCCGCCTGGCGCCGCTGCCTCCAGCACAGCCACCTCAAGCCCCTCTGACGCGCCGTAGACAGCCGCGGCCAGCCCGGCCGGCCCGCCGCCGACGACGATCGCGTCAAAGAACCTACGGCCGCCTTTCGGAGCTCTGAGTCCCAATGCTTCTGCCAGCTCAGACAGGCCTGCATTCATCAGCACTCGGGTCGGAGTGATCGCAATGGGCAGGTCGTCACGGGAGGCGCCGATTCCTTGCAAGGTGTCTTCGGGGCTGTCGACCTGGTCGATGTCGACCCAGTGGTGAGCGACAGTGTTCCGGCTCAGGAACGAACGCAGGGCTAGCGCCCGCGCCGACTGACCGGTGCCAATGATCTCAATTGACGCGCTCAAGACCTTCTGGGAAATGCGGCGGCGCCTGCGGGCGATGAAGGCCGCCATCAGGACCTCTGCCAGATCTGCTTCGCGCGCTAGCAGCTCACGCACCTGTCCGGGAGCGATCGTGATGACCTGGCCGGCGCGCCTGACCCGGACGGTGACGAGCGGGGGCTGTTCGGTCAGCAGGTTAAGCTCGCCCGCGAACTGGCCAGGACCGGGTTGGGCGAAAAGCACGCTTCGTCCGTGTGAGTCGTCCGCGACCTCGATGCCACCGCTGAGAACGACAACCATGTCGTAGCTATCGTCAGCCGGGGAGAACAGAACCTGACCGGCCGCAGTCTGGCGCACAGTTCCATAGCGGCGGAGCGTCGCCACTTCATCGTCGCTAAGTACCGGGTATACGGCGGAGTCGTCGGCGGGACTGCTCATGGCACATCCGAGAACTGTATTTCGCCCAGCTTACGGCCGGCGGCTTGCGCAACCGCGAGAGGCGTGCCGCGCTTGAGGCGCCGCGGATGCGCTCTCGGCGACGCCGGGCCGCCGCAGCGTCGCTCGACTTGACAGGTAACCAAAAGGTTACCTATTGTTTCACCATGGAGGACGACGACCGGGTGTTCAAGGCGCTCGCGGATCCGACCCGCCGCTTCCTGCTCGACCTGCTCTTCGAGCGGGAGGGCCGCACGCTGACCGAACTGGGAGCCACGGTGAACATGAGCCGCATCGGCGTCATGAAGCATCTACGCCTGCTGGAAGAGGCAGGACTCGTCGTCACGCGTCGGTCGGGCCGGGAGAAGCTGCATTTCCTTAACCCAGTCCCGATCAAGCTGATCCACGACCGGTGGATCGGCAAGTACACCGAGCGCCAGGTCTCGGCGCTCGCCGACCTCAAGACAGACCTGGAGCACCGACATGATGACAGCGGGACCCGCGACCGAGACCGTCCAGATGTACACCGTCTACATCAAGGCGACACCAGATGAGATCTGGGAAGCGATCACCAAGCCAGAGTGGACTGCAAAGTACGGCTACGCCACTTTGGTGGACTACGAGCTGAAGTCAGGTGGCGCCTTCAGGGCCTACTCGAACGACGGCATGAAAGCGATGGGCTGCCCCGACATCATCAGCGACGGCGAGGTTATCGAATCCGAGCCCCCGCACAAGCTAGTCCAGACCTGGCGGATGACCATGACGCCCGAGTTGGCCGCCGAGGCCTTCACGAAGCTCACCTGGGAACTCCAGCCGGTGCGAGGCGGGGTCACGAAAGTGACTGTCACCCACGACGTGACCGGCGCACCGATGTGGGCCGCCGTCCTCAGAGGCGAACGCGAGTCGAGTGGCGCGGGAGGCGGCTGGAACGAGGTCCTCAGCGGGCTCAAAACCCTGCTGGAAACAGGCCATCAACTGCCGTTCCAGAGCGGACCCGCATAAACAGTCAACGAACAAGAAGCCGGCCCCGGACGACCTGCCCGGCGTCGTGCCCAACCCGCCCTCACCCTCGGCCCGCGGGTGAGGACGGGTTGTGGCAGACGGTTCACAGGCGCTCGCGAAACCAGTCCAGGATCAGGTTGGCGCGCACAATCCTGTGCTTGGGTGACCCGCCGCGGCTGAGCTCGTGATTCTCGGCCGGGAACCTGACCATCACCGGCTCCCGGCCCAGCAGCCGCAGGGCAACGAATAGCTCCTCTGCCTGGGCGATCGGGCAGCGCAAATCGTCTTCGGAATGAAGGATCAGCAGCGGAGTCGTCATGTCCTTGACGTACGTGACCGGTGAGTGCCGGACGTATGCCTCCGGCGCCGATAGGTGATCGCGCCCGATGTAGCTGCGCATGAACCCGGCGATGTCGGCGCTGTGCTCCATCGTGGTCAGGTTGTTGCAGGCCCGTTCCGAGCACGCTGCCTTGAACCGGTCGGTGTGTCCGACCGCCCAGGAGGTCATGTACCCGCCGTAGGAGCCACCGAGGATGCCAAGACGCGCCGGGTCGATCCAGTCGAAACGCTCGCAGGCGGTATCGGCGCAGGCCATCACGTCCTCGAAGTCGACGCTGCCCCATCCGGTGCCGGGGTCGTTCTCACACTCGGGCCACCGCACAGCCCGCCCCCACTGCTCGCTGTACCCGGAACTTCCGCGAGGGTTGGAGTACAGGACGCCGAAGCCGGCGGCGGCCTCGAGCTGGAACTCGTCCATGAACCGGTTGCCGTACTGAGAGAACGGCCCGCCGTGAACGTTGAGCAGTGTCGGGTATTTCTGGCCTGGGTGTGCTCCGGCTGGCGGAATCGCCCAGCACTCCACCTCGCTACCGTCAGCGGAGCGGGCAAGGAACCGCTGCGGAGAGCCGAGACTGATCGCATCAGCGAACGGCTGCGTCAGACTGGTGAGCGCGCGCTCCTCGCTCTCGCCGTTCTGCGGGTTCTGCGCGCTAAGGCGTTTGACGAACAGCTCGCCCGTGCTGGTAGCGGTGGCGGCGGCGAACGCCAGCGTTCCGGCAGCCCAGTTCCATTCAGACACCCAGCGCTCGCCGCCAACGATGACTTCTGGCTTCTCGGTTCCGTCGGCCTTCGCCCGATAGAGATTGACGTTCCCGCGGTCTTCGGCCGAGAAGAGCAGATGATCCCCGATCCAGGACGGAGCGACAAGAAGGCCAAGCGGCTGGCAGTTGCGGTCGAGACCAGCGGTCAGGACCTGTTGCCGTTGCGAACTCAACTTGAGCACACCGACCTGATGGTGGCGAGGGTGCTCCAGCGGAGTCGGGTTGAAGTAGTAGGCCAGGTGCCGCCCGTCAGGCGACCACGACGGACGCGCGTAATCCGATCCGGGCTCAGTCAGGCGCTCCGGCTCAGACGCCCCATCGACCCGCACGACCCAGAGATCGTTGGCGAGGTCGAGGTCCCATGTCTCGTGGCGCGCGGATGTGAAAGCGATCTTGCTGCTATCGGGCGACCAGGCCAGGCCATCCGCCTGGAATGGCCCCGGTGTCACAGTGCGTGGCGCGGAGGAGCCGTCAGCTGCCACTACGAAGATGCGGTTCGGGCGGTCGATCGTCCAGCCAGCCGCGTTCAGGCGATAGATCAGGCGCGTCACACGACGGGGCGGCATGTCCTTGCCCTCCCGCGGCTGCCCTGGCTTGCCGTACTGCTCGACGTCGGGATCGCGGGCCACGAATGCGAGTCGGCTGCCGTCCGGAGACCAGGCGAGCTCTGTGACGGGGCCGTGCCAGGAGCACACAACGATGCGCTCGCCTGCGGCGGCGACCGGCAGGATGCAGATTTCCGACGGGCCATTCCCCGGCGGGGCGGAGACGAAGGCCAGCCGCTGGCCGTCAGGGGACCACCGTGGCAGGACTTCGTGCCCATGCCCGGTCAGGGGGTATGGCTGACCGGCTGCTGAGTCGGTCGCGGCAAGCCAGATCTTGCGTCGGTAAGTGTTCGACTCGATATCGGGGTCACTGACGGTGAAAGCGACGGCCGATCCCGTCGGCGACACCTGCGGGTCAGCCACCTGGCGAAGTCTGGCGATGTCTTCGGGAACCATGAGTGCTGGCGTGCTTGTCGTCTCTGTCATGTGCCGCCTCTCGCCTCTGCCGGAGGAGTAGGGCCGCTTCGCCCGCTACTGCACCGACACCGGTCATGAACCCAGATATGCCCTCTTATGAACATAGACCTTGCGGCTGGCATCCCGACAGGCCAGCCGTCGGCTCCGGGCCACACGGTGCGAGTGCGGGAACGATCGGCGTGGACCATCGCCAGGAGCGCGCTAGGGCATGCGAGAACCTTGCGCTGCCCTAAGGTCGAGTCATGCCTAGTTCTCTGCCGCGCAGCACGCCAGCCGAACAGGGTGTCGATCCGGCCGCGATCCTCAGCTTTCTTGATGCTCTCGACGAGCGCCCCGATATCGAGATGCACAGCCTCATGGTGGTGCGGCACGGGCAAGTGGTTGCGGAGGGGTGGTGGGCGCCGTACAGCGCCGGCCGGCCGCAGCTCCTCTACTCACTCAGTAAGAGCTTCACCGCCACCGCGGCGGCATTCGCGCAGGCCGAGGGTCTGCTCGACCTGGACGACACGGTTGTCTCGCACTTCCGCGAATTCGCCGCGGACATCACCGACCCGCGCAGCCGTTCGGTGAAGGTCCGGCACGTCGCCTCGATGGCTTCCGGCCATACCCGGGAGACGTTGCGCGAGGCCCTTGAACGTGACCCGGCAGAGCCCGTCCGCGGGTTTCTGCTGACCCCGCCCGAGCGCGATCCCGGCACGGTCTTCGCCTACAACCAGCCCTGTACTTACACCCTGGCCAGCATCATCCAGCGCAACGCGGGGATGCCGCTGACCCGCTACCTGCGGTCACGGTTGTTCGACCCGCTCGGCATCGGGCACGTCGGCTGGCATACCTTCCCGCCGGGGCGCGACCAGGGCTTCAGCGGCCTGCACGCTCGCACCGAGGACATCGCCAAGCTCGGCCTGCTGTACCTGCAGCAGGGCTGGTGGGAGGGAACCCAGCTCATCCCGAAGGAATGGGTCACCGAGGCGACATCGGTGCAGGTCAGCAACTCCGAGAACGCTAGCCCCGACTGGCAGCAGGGCTATGGCTTCCAGTTTTGGATGTCCAGGCACGGATACCGCGGCGACGGGGCGTTCGGTCAGTTCTGCGTGATCTTGCCCGAACACGACGCAGTGATCGCCACTACCGCGTACGCGCTCGACATGCAGGCGATGCTCGACGCCGTGTGGACTCACCTGCTCCCCGGCATCGGCGCAGCCTCAACTGGTACGGCCTCCGCGCATGATCAGCTCAGTGCCCGGCTAGCCTGCCTTGAGCTGGCCGCCAGCCCCGGCGCACCGGCCCCCGACGACTGGGGCCGGTGGACCAGCGGGCCGTTCAGGGTAACCGCCAGCACGGCTGGCGCCCAAGCTTCGCCGTTCCTTCCGTCCGCTGAAACGTTCCTGACGTCTATCGAGGTGGCACCGCAGGCGGACGGCTGGCAGATCAGCCTTGCCGAGCCCGACAACGAACTGACCTTTCCAGTCGGCAGCCGAGGCTGGACCGTCTCCGACCACGCCGACCGCCACGGCGACACCATCCCCGTCGCCGCCTCCGGCGGCTGGCTCGACGACCAGACGCTGCGAGCCGAGGTGATCTTCCTGGAAACCCCGCACCGGATGGACATCACCTGCTCTCTGCCCGGTCGCAAAGCGCAAGCCGTCTGGCGCCATCCGCCGCTCACCCCCAGCAAACTCCGCGAACTGCACTGCCCAAGCTAAGAAGTCGTCCGGCAAGCAGGCAGCCCGCCATACGCGCCTCGCTCGTACCAAGGCCAGCTTGACTGGCGGATCAGCGGCGGTCCGACGGCTGTCGCGATCGCGCCGCATAACTGACGTTGTAGCCGATGTTGATGGCCGTAATGGCGATCCAGACCACCAGCAGCCCCATGAAACCCGCTGGGTGCGTACCAGCTGCGACGACGATCGCGCTGATCGGGATGCCCAGGGTCATGGAGATGATCGCTAGCGCCATCGGGGACCCGGAATGGCCGCGCCGGTCTCGGGCCGACGGCTGCGCGGCTTGCCCTCGCGCGAGCCGCGCATCCACCCGGGCGTCGATCTCGCGGCCGACCTTGTCCAGGAACGACTCGATTACCGCGTCCCGGTAGGCAGGGCCGAGCTCGTTGTGGGTTTCTGCAGCGGCCCGGACCTCTTCAGGGGAGAGTGAGGAACTCACGCGGACACGATATGTGTTTGCCGGGCTCCTGTCATGCAGTACGCAGGTCGCATGCCGGTCCAGGGGAAAGGAGTGTGCGGGCCCAACCCCGTTGAGCCCGCGGCCGCGATCGGTGACTGGCAGGACTGGCCATGGTCGCTGATGGACTACCTGCCGTCGGCGGCACGGGCTTCCCGTGGCCGCCGACCGCCACTGGTTATCTGGCACTTCCAGCGGCCCGTCGGCTGAACCGGCTCCCCTCCGGGGTTGAGTGCGCAACGTCGCTCGCCGCCAACTGCAAACCCGCAGATAGGAGGAACGAGCCTGCCGCGAGTCCATGATCGTGAGCCAGGTCGGAAGCTACGATGCGTTTCGTGGCGAAAGTGCATCCAGGGGCGACGTTAACTCCAGAGTTCAGATGGTTCGTGCCGCGCTGGATGGCGCGCCAGCCCTGGTATGCCGGCGATGCCACGCCGGAGCTACGGCCGGTTGGCTTCTTCCGGTTCGAGGATCCCGACGGAGAGGTCGGCATCGAAACCCATGTGCTCGCGGACGGAAACGCGATTTACCAGATCCCCATGACCTACCGGAGCGCGCCGCTGCCTGGGGTCGCCGAGGCTGCCTTGATCAGTGTGAGCGAACACAGCGTGCTGGGTACTCGCTGGATTTACGACGCGACTGCTGACCCGGTCTGGCGAGCAGCCCTGCTGCGCCTGATCCGCAGCGGCGGCTGTTCCGACCCGTCAATGAAGAAAGGCGCAATCGGCCCGGTGACCGCACGCGGCCAGCTGCTCGCAGCAGCGGGCTTCGACGACGAACTGGCGGTGATCGACCTGCGGCGGATGCTCACCGGGAACGACCCGGAGGATCTCGCTGGATCCGTCGGAGCCGATGCGGCCGGCGTTGTGCACGGAACGTGGCGCACCAGCCCAGAGGCGGCGCCGCTAACCGGCATCCTAGCGATTGTCCACGCTGGATGGGCGCATGACAGCTGAGCACGGGGCGTCTCGGGTGGTCAGCGCCACCGGTGAGATCGCGGCCGATCCACGGCAGATCTTCGAGCTGATCGCCGACCCGGCTGCGCAGCCGCGCTGGGACGGCAACGACAACCTGGCCTGGGCGGCGCCCGGCCAGCGAGTCCGTCGCGCTGGAGATGTGTTCACGATGACGTTGAGCGGTGGCAGCATCCGGGAGAACCACGTGGTTGAGTTCAGCGAGGGCCGTCGCATCGCCTGGATGCCCGCCGAGCCGGGGCAGGCGCGGCCGGGGCACCTGTGGCGATGGGAGCTCGAGCCGGCCGGCCCGGCGCGCACGCGGGTTACCTGCACTTACGACTGGAGGCAGTTGACCGATGAAAACCGGTTTGCGCGGGCTCGGGCGACCACCGCCGACCGGTTGCAGGCCTCGCTGGATCGGCTCGCGGCCTTGGCTGAGAGACCCTGACTGCTAAGCCGGGTCGGGTCGGCCGGATCGACGATGACCGGGTCGTCCTTGCCGGGGCAGCCATGGCAGACCCGCACGCCGGTTGGACAGCGTGGGACGCTACGGGGATCTCCAGGTACCGCTCCATCAGGCGGTAACGGTTCGCGGCAGAACTTCAGCCGCGCAGGGCTTCCAGTGCCTGGCTGCAGGCCTCGGCGGCTTCATGTGTAGCGGCAGTGCACAGTCGGCAGTGCTCGTGCACTTCTGCGGTCAGCTTGCACTGCTCCTCACTGCGTCGGCATGCGATAAGGCATGCCTCGAGCTGCGCGGTGATCAGCGTGCTGTCGTCCGCTGTCGCCCGGGTGAGCAGCCGACGGGTTGTCGCGACTACTTCGCTGCAGTCCAGGTCGCGGAGCACGGATTCGCGCATCCGGTCGATATCTTGCGCGGCCACCATTCCGGCTGAGCACGCAGTGACAGCCTCCTCGCAAGTCGAAAGAGCGTCCATGACACGCGCGAGGGTTCCTGAATCGAAAGCCGTGTGCACTGCAAGACTGTCGATCAGTTCACGGGTTGGCTGCATTATTCCCTCCAATGACGGGACGGCGGAGGCGGTTCACCCGCTTTCGACGAGCCATGGCACGTTGGCGTCATGTACTCGTTTCGCTGCGCGGGCGTACCCGCTGTGCGGCGAATTACCCGTCCGTATGCCGTCCCGCACTAGGAAACGGCATGTTCTTAGCCTGATCTTGCGGCAGCCATTACATCGTTTTCGGGAGCAGCGCAGGGCTAAGCGACGCGTGCAGCCGCGAGTCGGTGCGGCCGTCAATTCCTGCCTACCCCAATTGGCGTAGAAAGCAGTCCTGCAACTGGCGTGCGCAGATCTCATTCGCACGTACGACGAATTTCGTCCGGGTTTCTCCCTATGCTCGCGACTTACCAACACCCTGAGGGGTCAGCGCATGCCCTTGCGCAGGCACGGTTGGCCCGTCATCCCGGAAGGCGAGAATGACCCCCCTCACACGCACCGCACTACCCGCCGCGCTGCTGCTGGCGGGTGGTCTCCTAGCCCTGAGCCTGCCAGCCGCCAGTTCGGAAGCAAGTACCACGACGCTGTGCAACTCGCAGACCGCCAGCGTCGCCGGCGGCGCCTACACGGTCAATAACAACGAGTGGGGATCAGGCGCCCCCGAGTGCCTCACCACCAACGGCAACGCCGAGTTCAGAGTGGTGAACTCCTCGATCGCGAACGGCGGAATAGGTACGCCGGGCGGCTATCCACACATCTACAAGGGCTGCGACTACGGTGCGTGCACCACCGGCAGCAGGTTGCCGATACGGGTGTCGAAAATCCGCACTGGCACGGTAACCACGAGCTGGAGCACCTCTCAGCCCGGCGGCAGCGAGAACATCTATAACGCGGCCTACGACGTCTGGTTCAATCGGACCAGCACCACCAGCGGCCAGCCCAACGGCACCGAGCTGATGGTCTGGCTGCGTCGGCAAGGGCCCAAACACCCGTACGGCCGCCAGGTCGCCAGTAACGTCCTCATCGGCGGCCACAGATACGACGTGTGGTACGGCAACGCCCACGGATTTAACACCGTTACGTACCTGATGACGCACGGCGAACGCTCGACCAAGGGACTGGACCTGCGGCATCTGGAGGCCGATGCGGTGGGCCGTGGCTACCTCCGCAAATGGTGGTGGCTGATCAGCGTAGAAGCCGGCTTCGAGGTGTGGAATGGTGGCACGGGCCTGGCCACCAACTCCTTCTCTGTCAATGTAAAGTAACCCGCCTTCCGGGCGACGACACGTCACCGCTGACCGACGATGCGGGCGACCATGTCCGTGATGGTGGCGCGGACTGCGTCGGCTGACAGGTCGCTGGCCGGGTTGGCGGTCGCGCCGAAGGGGAAAACCGGGGACCACGCGGTCGCCAGCGCCATCACTGCCATGAGGATCAGCTCAGGCGGCGCATCGGTCTGGATGGCGCCCGATTTCTGCTCCGCTTGGATGAGCGGCAGCTTGCGGTCGTGCTCAGTTTCACGCGCGGGCGGCAGAGCGGTGCCGCGTTCCAGCGTCGCCCACGCCAGCAGCCGGTAGACGTCGGGGTTGGCCTGGGCGTAGTCGAACACTCGGCGAGCCAGGCCTGGCAGGTCCTCTGCGGTAAAGCGGATGCCGGCGTAGGCGTCGGAGAGGTGCCGGTCCAGCACCGTGGCGAACAGGGCTTCCTTGCTGTCGAAGTAGACGTAGATCAGGTTTTTGTTGCACGCGGCGTTCGTGGCGATGCGATCCACGCGCGCGCCAGCTATGCCGTGCTCGGCGAACTCCCGGAACGCGGCGTCGAGGATGCGCGCCTTGGTCTGCTCTGCGCTCATGGCCACAGCCTACGATTTGACTAACCGGTTATCCAATTCTAAGCTAAGTAACTAGTTAGTTAAGCAAGCTGAGGGGCCGGTTGCGGTATGGCGGTCCGAGGAGGCAGGAGAAGGGCTCATGACGACGACTCTCGTTACCGGATCGAACAAAGGCCTGGGCTACGAGACTGCCCGCCAGCTGGTCGCCGCCGGTCACGCTGTCTACATCGGGGCCCGCGACCCTGAGCGCGGCCAGCGGGCGGCCCAGCGGCTGGGAGCACGATTTGTCGAGCTAGACGTGACTGACGACGCCTCCGTCGTGGCGGCGGCCAAGGCGATCGCCGCGGACGGCGGACTGGACGTCCTGGTCAACAACGCGGGCATCGAAGGCCGCACTCCGGATAACGGTGTCATCGGCGGCGCAGACGAGACCGCGGAGCACATGCGGGCGCTGTTCGAGACCAACGTCTTC
>DASXIA010000047.1:0-6507 GCA_036488155.1 Streptosporangiaceae bacterium
CCGGCCGGCGCTGCAGCGGTGTTCGGCCCGCAGAAGGGTGCGAGTCCGGCCGAGGTGGCAGCGCTAGAGGCCGGCCTGGCCCGGCTGGCCGGCTTGCTCGGCGGTGATCCGGCCGAGGCCGGCGCGGGCGCGGCTGGGGGTTGCGGTTACGGGCTTGCGGCCGCGTGGGGCGCGCAACTGCTGCCGGGAGCCGCGGAACTCGCCGTGGTCGCCGGGCTGCCGGGCGCGCTCGACGGCGCTGACCTGGTCATCACCGGCGAGGGCCAGTACGACGCTAGCTCGGAGAGCGGGAAGGTTGTGGGCGCGGTCCGCGCGATCGCGGCCGCCGCCGCCCCGGCCGCGGTCCCCGTCGCAGTGGTTGCCGGGCGAGTCGCGATGGCGCCGCCGGCCGGCGTGCAGGCTGTGGAACTCGCTGCTCTGGCCGAGGGCACCCACATGGCACTGGCCCAGCCTGGCCGGTGGCTCGCGGAAGCTGCTGCGCTGCTGGCCGCGGGGGTGTAGCCGGCCGCCGCGGCGGCTGGCCCGGGCTGGCCGGGCTCACGGGCCGGCGCCTTAGTGCGCGTTACCCCCTGCTGACCTCGTAGCCTGGGCTGGTGCGGGAGATTGTGGTGTTCAGCGGCAGCGCGCATCCAGCGCTATCAGCGGAAATATGCGCAGACCTCGGCGTGCCGCTGCATCCGGTCCGGTTCTCCAGATTCGCGAACGACTGCCTGGAAGTCCAGTTGCAGGCCAACTGCCGGGAGCGCGATGTCTTCGTGATTCAGCCGCTCGGCCCGCCGGTGCAGGAGAACCTGGTCGAACTGCTGTTGATGCTGGACGCCGCACGCGGCGCGTCTGCCGCCAGGGTGACTGCGGTGATCCCGTACTACGCCTACGCGCGGTCGGACAAGAAGTCGATGCCGCGGATCTCAATCGGCGGCAGGCTGGTCGCCGACCTGCTAGCCACGGCCGGTGCGAGCCGGGTACTGGCCATGACCCTGCACTCGCCACAGGTGCACGGGTTCTTCTCCATCCCGGTCGATCACCTCCATGCCCTGCGGGAGTTCGCGAATCACTTCAGCAGCCTGGACTTGTCCAGGTCAGTTGTCGTATCGCCCGACCTCGGCAACGCCAAGAACGCCGCGGCGCTCGCCCGGCTGCTGCAACTGCCTGTCGCGGCGGGAGCTAAGGAACGGCACAGCGACGAGCACGTCACGATCAGCTCGATCATCGGCGATGTCGCAGGCCGGGACGTGATCGTGCTCGACGACGAGATCGCGCGCGGCACCACGATCATCGAACTGCTGGAGCGGCTACGGGAGCAGAATGTGCGGTCGGTGCGGATTGCCTGCACGCACGGACTGTTCAGCGACGGAGCGCTCAAGCGGATCGTGGCCCAGCCGCTGGTGCGGGAGATCGTCAGCACTAACACGCTGCCGGCCCCCGACGACGCGGCCGACGCCGGCCTGCGTGTGATCTCGATCGCTCCTGCGCTGGCCGAGGCGATCCGGCGTATTCACGAGGGCGAGTCGGTGAGCGCGCTGTTCGGGGCGAGCTGACCGGCCGGCTGCGCGGCCGCCCACGCGGCCACCTGGCTGCGCGAGCTGAATCCGAGCTTGGCCAGGATGTTAGCGACGTGGCGGGCGGCAGTCGCCGGGCTGATGAACAGCTTCGCGGCGATTTCCCGGTTGCTGAGGCCTGCCGCGAGCAATCTCACCACCTCGTGCTCTCGCTGGGTGAGCGCAGTGGCTGGGCCGGTCGTGGCGGTGCCGGTCGTGGTGCTGCCGGTCGGGGCGGTACTGGTTGCGGCAGTGCTGGTTGCGGCAGTGCTGTTTGCTGCAGGGCCAGCGGCGTCAGCGTGAGCGCCCAGGGCCAGCCGCACCGCCTCAGTCGGTGTCATCGCCTCACCCTCCGCCCACAGCCTGCGGACGACGTGCTCGCCCAGGTTCGCTGCGGCATCCAGGAAACGCTGCGTCCGTGCGCCAGGTACGGGCGGCAGGTGCGCTTGCGCCCGGAGGGCCGTCATCGCCCCGGCCAGCTGCACGCTGAGCGCAGCGTTACCCTCCATCACCGAGAGCCGGGCGAGCACTTCCAGGCCGCGTGCCATGCCGATCCGGCTGCCCGAGGCATAGCTCAGCCGCAGGCTTTCGGTCAGGTGCGGGCGCGCCGACGCTAGGTCCCACTGGTCGAGCGCGATCCGGCCGAGGCCTGCCAGGCAGCGGGCGATCTCCGGCCTTGCGTCGACTTCGCGCAGGATCGCGAGCGCCTCCAGGTAGTACTCGCGGGCAATGCCATGCTCGCCGCGCAGCTGACCCAGGTCGCCGAGTCCGAGCAGGGCCCGCGCTGAACCCCAGAGCTGCTGGATTTCGCGCATCACCAGCAGTGCTTCCTCGCTGAGCCGCTCCGCCGCGCGGAAATTGCCGCGATACCCGGCGATGGCGGCCTTGGTGCCGAGGGCATAACCCTCGTTCCAGCGGTCACCGGCTGATCGCGCGACTTTCAGGGCCTCGTCGGCTCGTTCTGCCGCCACCTCGTGGTGCCCGGCATGCAGTGCGATCTCGGTCAGCAAGTTGAGCGCCGCCGCGACCCAGAACGGCTCGCCGGCTGCCCAGCACAGTTCCAGTCCGGCGCTGGCCTGCTCTTCCGCCTGCGGTGACCCGATCGCCATGGCTAGCTGCGCACGGCTGATGAGTGCTCTGCCGCGTACCGAGTCAGGGACCGCCGCGGCCCCGGGGAGCGCGAGGAGCTTGTCAATCCAGGCCGAGCCCTCGGCGAATGTGCCATGCACGATCCACACGAGCCGGAACCCCGAGCAGAGTCGCAACCCCGTCTCGGCGTCGCCATCGGACAGGCAGCTGCCGAGGACCTCATACAGGTTCGGCTTCTCGACCTCAAAGCGCCTGAACGCGTCCACCCTGGCCGACCAGGGACCGGGCGCCAAGGCCATGCCGACGGCAGCGGCTGCTTCCGTCTCGCGCACGGTGTACTCGCGGCGCCTGCGCTCCATGACGGCGGATTCGCCAGCCAGCGCGAGCCAGCCGGCGGCGTACTCGCGTACCGTCTCCAGCAGCCGGTACCGTGCCTGGCCGAGTACTTCCGGCTCGAGCTCGATGAGCGACTTGTCGGCGAGCGCGGTGAGCAGGTCCAGGATGTCCGCCGCGGGCAGGCTGTCGTCGGCGCAGACCTCCTCCGCCATATCCAGTGACCAGCTTGGGAACACCGACAGCCGGCGCAGCATGATCTGCTCCGGGCCGGACAGCAAGTCATAACTCCAGTCGAAGGTAGCGCGCAGCGTCTGCTGCCGGGCTGGCACGCTCCGGTCGGCACTGGTCAGCAGCGCGAGCCGGCGGTCAAGGCGAGCCGCGATCTGATCGACGGACAGCACGCGCACCCACGCGGCGGCGAGTTCGATAGCCAGCGGCAGGCCGTCCAGCGCCTGGCAGATGGTGGCGACTGCCGCCGCGTTCGCCGGGCCCAGGGCGAAGGCGGGAGTAGCCGCAGCGGCCCGCGTCGCGAAGAGCCTGATCGCGTCTACGTCGCGGAGCTCGGCCAGGCCATCGGAATCCGCTGGCGGCGGTACCGTCCCCGGCAGGGCAAGCGGCGGCACCTGCCATACGGCCTCGGCCGCGACCCTCAGAGGCTCGCGGCTAGTGCAGACCATCTGCAAGCCCGGCGAGCTGGCCAGCAGGTGCTTGCACACGGCGGCGCACGTGTTCACCAGGTGCTCGCAGTTGTCCAGCACGAGAACTGCCCGGCGATGCCGAAGCGAGTCGGCCAGCGTGTCAAGCAGCGGCCTGCCCCGTTCCTCGTGCACGCCGACGGCTGCGGCTATCCGGGCGACAACGTGCTCGGGCTGGCGCACGTCGCCAAGCTCCACGAACCAGGCGCCATCGGGGAACTCGGCGGCAATCGCGGCCAGCAGCCGCAATGCCAGCCTCGTCTTGCCGATGCCGCCTGCGCCGCACAGGGTTACGGCGCGCATGGCGCGCATCAGCTCACGCAGTTCGTTGATCTCCGACGTGCGGCCAACGAAACTGCTGAACTCCTCCGGCCTGCAGGCAAGGTCACGCATGGTCATCTTCGATCCGGACGCTGGCTGGGTCAGCGTGCTATGGGACGCTGCAGCCACGACTTACCGAGGCCACGATCTACGGTAACGCCGATCGAGGCGCGGTCCCTGATGGATGCCCGCTACTTAGCTTTAGTTGACCGGATGCGTGCGCGAGGCTGCCAATCTCGCGCGATACCGTGCGCCGGCGCGGGTGCCGGCCGCGAGAGCGTGGCACGGCCGGTCCCCGCCCGGGCGCTACGCGCCAATCGGTGCCAGCGCTCCAGAGCCCACAGACTCCAGGTCGAGCAGGAACCTCTTGCGGTCAAGCCCGCCGCCGTAGCCCGTCAGGCTGCCGTCTGAGCCGATGACCCGGTGGCACGGTATGACAACCGCGATCGGGTTCTTGCCATTCGCCAGGCCCACCGCGCGGACTGCCGACGCGCGGCCGATCTTCTCGGCGAGCTGGCCGTAGGACCAGGTCTGGCCGTAGGGAATGGTCCGCAGCGCCGCCCAGACCAGGCGCTGGAAGTCGGTGCCCGCTGGGGCGAGAGGCAGATCGAACGCAGCGAGCTGCCCGGCAAAGTAGTCGGCAAGCTGGCGGGAGGCGGCGGCGAACGGCGCCGCGCCCGGGTCGCCGAGCGAGCCGAGCGAGTCCTCGTCTGGCCGGTGCCGCTGCGAGTCGAGGTACAAGGCCACCAGCTGGCCGGCTTCGGCTACGAGAGTGAGCGGCCCGATCGGGCTGGGCAGGATGGCGTGCACGCGAACGGCTGAGCTGATCATGTGTCCTCCTCAGTTGTCAGGTGGCATCGGCGGGAAGTCTGTTGATGGCGTGGTCACCGGTCGCCCACAGGTACTGCACGGCATACGAGCGCCACGGGCGCCATGATGCAGCACGGCTGGTCAATGCGGCCGCCGTGACGGGCAGCCCCGCATGCCTGGCGGCCGCGCGCACGCCCAGGTCGGACGCCGGGAACGCGTCGGGATCGCCGAGGGCTCGCATGGCGATCGTCTCGACGGTCCACGGGCCGACCCCGGGCAGCCCGGCCAGCCGCAGGCGAGCTTCGTGCCAGTCGCCGCCCACGCTGAGGTCGATCCGCCCGCTCGCGAGCGCGCCGGCGAGCGCAGCAAAGGACTCGCGCCTGGACTGCGGCATCGCGAGCCCGGCCGGGTCCGCCGCGGCCAGCACGGCGGCGGACGGAAATAGCCGGCTGAGCCCGCCGCCCGGATCATCGACTGGGTCGCCGAGTGCCGCGGCCAGCCGGCCAGCGTGGGTCCGCCCGGCCGCGGTGGACACCTGCTGGCCGAGCACAGCGCGGAGCGCGAACTCGTGCGGATCAACGGTGCGCGGTACCCGGCGGCCGGGGGCCTTCCGGACGAGCGGCGCCAGTACCTCGTCACCGGAGAGCAAGTCGTCGACGGCTACCGGATCGGCGTCCAGGTCGAGCAGGCGACGGCATCTGCTAATCGCACTGGCCAGGTCACGCAAGTCAGTCAGCGCTAGCTGACAGCTGACGTGGTCGGGCTCCGGCCGGAGTGCCACTATGCCGTGGCCATGCGGCAGGCGCAGGGTCCGGCGGTACGCGCCGCCCCGCCATTCCTCGACCCCCGGCACGGCCGTGGCGGCCAGGTGACCGAACAAGTTGTCGGGTTGCAGCGGAGCCCGGAATGGCAGCCGCAGCGAGAGCGACCCGGTCCCGGCCTTCCCACGACTGGCGCGTTCACGCAGCTGGCTGGGGGAGAGGGCGAACACTTCGCGGACCGTGTCGTTGAAGGTGCGGATGCTCGCGAATCCTGCCGCGAACGCGACATCACCCATGGGCAGCGCGGTCGTCTCGATCAGCAGGCGGGCCGTCTGCGCGCGCTGGGCCCTGGCTAGCGCAAGCGGCCCGGCCCCTAGCTCGGCTAGTAGCTGTCGCTCGACCTGGCGGACGCTGTAGCCGAGGCGCCGGGCGAGAGCCGGCACGCCGCCGTTATCCATGACGCCGTCGGCGATCAGACGCATTGCCCTTGCCACGACGTCCGCGCGGACATCCCACTCCGGTGAGCCAGGGCTGGCGTCCGGCCGGCAGCGCTTACACGCACGAAAGCCGGCCTGCTGCGCCGCGGCGGCGCTAGGAAAAAAGCGCATGTTCTCCGGCTTAGGCGGCACCACCGGGCAGCTAGGCCGGCAGTAAATGCCAGTCGTCAGCACAGCAGTGAAGAACCAGCCATCAAAGCGGCCGTCTTTAGACTGGACGGCGCGGGTGCAGCGCTCCCGGTCGGCGTGGATCCGGTCTTCGGTCATGGTTCAAGCATGGGAGAGTGAACTGCCGTTGGCTAGCGAATTTCCGACACCGACCATGCATAGCAGCACGTGCAGATCATGGTGTCGCAAATCCGCTAGCCCCAGGCGTGGCGCGGCGCCGCGCCTTCCGCCCCGGCGCTGCGCTAACGGGAACGCCCGCGGCTTCGCAGCGGCCGACTTGTCCATGCTGGAC
>DASXIA010000050.1:0-5714 GCA_036488155.1 Streptosporangiaceae bacterium
CAGGGCAGGCCGGCCGGCACCGCCGTAACGCTTCGTAACACCATCGAGCCGTATCAGTGCGTCCATGGCGTGCACGGTAGGCGGGCGCTGGCGCGCTGCGCGTCCGCCGAATGCGGCAATCTCGCTACCACATCAGGCGGAACAATGGCGGGCGTCATACTTTTGAGGTAACGGGCTACCGCTACTGGTGGACGTCAGCAGGGCCGCGGAGCGCGAGAATAGGCCCATGTTCAACCTTTCGCAGCTGCGTGCCTGGCCGTCCCGGCTGCTTGCCTTCGCACGGGTGACAGAGCCGCGACCCGTGCTGAGTTACCGGGCTGTCGGTCTCGATGCCCTGCTGGCATGCGCCGCCGTCATCGCCTCCCTGATGATCGACGACCGTCGTTACTGGTCGGTCGGCGGGGCAGCACTGGCGGCCCAGCTGATCACAAATGCCCCGCTAGCGCTGCGCCGCGTCTACCCGGTTGCGGTGTTCTGGGTGGTGCTGCTCGGCATCATGGCTGAAAGCCAGGACACGAACTTCATCTCATTCGGCGCGATCATGCTGGCTGCATACTCCGCCGTGGTGCACAGCCGTTACCGCCGCGCGGCGGTGCTGAGCGTGCTGGTCGCCGGGGTCATGGTCACGGCCATATACTCCGACACTACGATCCCGCAGCCAGGCAGGTTCACCGCCCTGTTCATACTCGTCCCGGTCGTGCTGGTCGGGAACGCGATACGGCGGTGGCGGCACCAGGCGGGAGACTCGCAGGAACGGCTGCAGCGTGCCGAGGCCGAGCACCGCGCTGCCACGGTGCGAGCCCTTGCTGCCGAGCGCTCGCGGATCGCCGGCGAGCTGCACGATGTTGTCACCCACAATGTCAGCGTCATGGTCGTGCAGGCTGGTGCGGCCCGGCGGGTTCTCGCTGGGTCACCGGACGACGCGAGGGCCGCACTGCTGGCCGTGGAGGCGAGCGGCCGCACGGCCCTGGTTGAGCTGCAGCACCTGCTTGGGCTGCTATCCCCGATGGAAGGCATGCAGTCAGAATCCGGTGCGGGCGCGCCGGCCACCGCACCCCTGCAGCCGCAGCCGGGCCTCGGGCATCTTCGGTCGCTGGTCGACCGGGTCGCCGCCGCCGGCCTGCCCGTTGAGCTGACCGTCACCGGGCAGCCGCGGACGCTGCCGCCTGGCCTCGACCTCACGGCCTACCGGGTTGTGCAGGAAGCTCTGACCAACGCCATGAAGCATGCGGGGCGGGCCGCGGCCGTCGTGACACTCGACTATCGCGAGGATGCCGTTGTCGTCGACGTCAGCGACAATGGCGGGCGCGACCACCGGCCAGGCCGGGCAGCGAGCTCAGTCAGGACCAGCCCGGCCGGCGTCGCGGGGAGCGGGCGTGGCCTGCTCGGCCTCCGCGAGCGCCTGTCGCTCTACGGCGGGGAGTTCGACGCCGGGCCGCGCCCGGCCGGGGGCTGGCGGGTGAGAGCGACGCTGCCTGACGTCGCGGTCGCCGCATGCTCATGAGCGTCCCCGGCCCGGTGGCGCTGGCCGGCGTGCCCGGGCAGCCCACGGTGGTGATCGCCGACGATCAGGCCCTGGTCCGCGCTGGATTCCGGATGATCCTGGCCGAGGCCGGCATCCCGGTGGTCGCGGAGGCCGCCGATGGCGCCGAGGCCGTGAGCGCGGTGCTGAAGCACAAGCCCGACGTCGTGCTCATGGATATCAGGATGCCGGACATGGACGGGCTCGAGGCAACCCGCCGCATCCTCGCGGCGCGGCCGGCGAGGGATTGCCGGATCATCATCCTGACCACGTTCGACCTGGATCAGTACGTTTACGCGGCGCTGACCGCCGGGGCCAGCGGATTCCTGCTCAAGCACGTGACGCCGGAGTACCTGGTATCCGCGGTCCGGCTGGTGCGCTCCGGGGATGCGCTGCTATCGCCGTCGATTACCCGCCGGCTGGTGGAGCGGTTTGCGCCCGCGGAGCCCGTGAACGTGCCGGTCCATGCTGACCTGACTGCGCTCACGCCCCGTGAGCTCGAAGTGCTGCGGCTGCTCGCCCATGGCCTCAGCAACGCCGAGCTGGCCGGCCGCCTCACCCTCAGCGAGGCCACGGTCAAGACGCACGTCGGGCGCATTCTCGCTAAGCTCCAGCTCAGGGACCGGGTCCAGGCTGTCGTGCTGGCTTATCAGACCGGACTCGTGGGACATGGCCAGTGACCGCACCCCGGCAGCTGAGCGCCTGGCCGCCATGACCGCAGGCCCGCATTCGGCGACGGCCGCCAGACCGCCCGGAATGACCTTGAAACGCTGGAACCTGCTGTAGGGCCTGTGCAGGGCAGGTTCCTTAGGGCCATTTATAACGCCTTCTATCCCGTGCAGTGGATCAGGTGCCGCTCCGGCGCCGAGCTGGCAGCGATTCCGTCAGAAAGTGCCGCGACACTGCAGGTACGAGCCGCATGATCCCGCAGCTGCTGTGGCCGGGTGGGCGATCCGCCTGAATCCTGCCAACGCCGGCCAGAACGCCAGGAGGTTCCGGGCAGTTATTGCCGTTATGGGCACCGCGCGTCACTCACGGCGAGCGTCATGGTGCAAGCCTGGCTGGCCTTGACCAGCTCCGCGTGGTCACCATGACGCGGCGGCGCTCGCCATGATGTCGCCAGTATGTATAGCGCGACCCCGGCTTGGGCGGCCCGGCCCAGGCGCGCCGTTGCGGACAGTGACGACCGGGCCGTCGCACGGGGCGCAAGTAACTGCCGATATGGTCGCCGCGGTATTGGTCTGCGCCGTTCACAGTTGGCGTGCAGACCTGGCTGCGGTCAACCGATCGACCCTTCCCGTTTGATGTGCCTGCCGGCCGGAGCCGGAGCGGTATCACCAGCCCGCACATAAATCGGCAATATGCGGCTCTTCGCAGCTGAGGGTGTAGCAGTCGGCGGCGTGTTCGACAGGGACACGGCAACCGGCGCAATGCCGATTGCGAACCGCGTCGCCGGGCCTGCTAGCATTCCGGCGATCGTGATCTATCGGCAGGAGGTGAGACCCATGTACGCAGTGTCCACAGTGGGTGCTCCCCTGCAGTCCACGATCGCGCGACTGAGGTAGTCGCAACTGGGATCGCCCGACAGGCAACTCGCGAAAGGCGACTCCCATGAACACAACACCTTCTTCGACTCCACGCGTCAGCTCGACGACCACTTCCGATGGCATCGCGGTGATGCGAACGCCACAGCACGGGAATTGGCCGATGCTCGACCAGCAGGTCGACGCCACAAGACAGGCGGGCTACTCAAACAAGCGATCCTTGGTTCTCGCCGGCGGCGGAGCGGCAGGCAATGCGTGGGAGCTCGGTCTCATCGCCGGCCTGTCCGATGCCCAGGTCGATGTAACCGAGGCCGATCTCATCATCGGGACGTCAGCAGGGTCGACGGTGGCTGCCCAGATCACCAGCGGGACACGGCCGGCCGAACTGTATGCCGCCATCCTCGCCGAGGTGCCTCAGCCACAGGCTGGCGACGCCGGATCGGACAGGGGACGCGCTCCGAATTTCTCCGGGCCGAACTACATGGAGTGGTCGAACGGAATTATCGGTTCTGCTGAGGATGCGGCCGACATGCGCCGCAGGATGGGCGCCGCGGCGCTCGCGATGGATGCGACCGACGGCTCTAGCCAGAGGCGCTGGCGCGACATCGTCGCGGCTCGGCTGCCTAGTCAGCGCTGGTCGGAACGAACGGTGGTGATCGTGGCTGTCGATGCGCATACCGGTGAACCGGTCGTGTTCGACCGCCACAGCGGAATCGATCTGGTGGACGCCGTCGCCGCCAGCACCAGCAACGGCTTCGGTCCCTTCCCTCCCTACCGCATCGGCGAGAACCGATACATCAACGGCGGCTATCGACGCAATGAGAACGCCGACCTGGCGGCTGGATACGGGCGGGTGCTGGTGCTGTCGCCATTCGGCGGCAGGTCGCGGATGCCCCTGGAGTGGGGCATGGATCTCGCAACCCAAGTCGACGAACTGCGCGCAGGGGGCAGCAGGGTCGAGACCGTCTTTCCGGACGGCGGCGCGGGTGACGTGTTCGACGCCAATGCGTTGGAACCGTCAACGCGTCTGCAGGCCGCGCGAGGAGGCTACGACCAAGGCCGAGCCCTCGCGGAGCTGCTCGCCGAAATCTGGCGCTGACGCCGGCGAAACCAATCGACTCGGTTAGCGTGACAGCAGCTGCTACTGCCTCAGCCGACATGCGCGACGTGCCTCTCGCTACCTTCGCGCCCTGACCTTGGGCCGTTATGTCGTCTTGACGAACTTGGCATGTAGGTTGTGGGCCAACGGCTCGAGCCCGGTCGTGCGGTGTTGGCCTGCCGGGCAGTCGAGCTTGGCTTGCACGCCGGGGAGCAGCTCCTCGTCAACGGAGCGAGCGAAGCTACCGGGGGCCTGGTAGTCGCTTCGGCCGTGCTGCACGGCGCAGGTCATCGCGACGGCCGGGCCCGCCAGCCGGCAGCGGGTCGCCGCGCTCGGAGCCGATCATGTAATCGACTACCACGACCCTGACTGGCCAGGCCAGAAGTCGAGCAGGACGGCCCTAGCCCGGCTGCCCGGCGGCTAAAGCCGGGTCCCCGCTGGGAGGGCGCAGGTTGGCGGCCACGACCCGGGTGATCTCCTCGGGGTCCTCGCCGAGCTGCGCCGGGAGGTTCCCGTTGAGCCACAGCGTGGCCAGCCCGTGCACGATCGACCAAGCGGCGACCCCGTAGGCCATTCGCTCTCGGTCGATCTGGCCGGTGCCGTAGAGCAGGGTGGCCGCGGCGGCCCGGGCGCGCCCGAGCTCGGCGTCGTCACGGTGGTACAGCTCGGGCCGGTACATGACCTCGAAATGGGCCCGGTGGGTCACCGCGAACCGCACGTACGCCACGCCGACCTCGATGAAGCTGCCGCGGGTCTGGAGGGCCTCGCGCAGCGCGTCGGTCAGCAGTCGGTAGCCCTCGGCCGCCACGGCGGTGAGCAGGCCGGCCCGGTCGCCGAAGTGATAGGTGGCGGCTGCGTGGGTGACCCCGGCGCGGCGGGCCACGGCGCGCAGGCTCATCGCCGCGGGCCCGGACACCTCGATCTCGCCGATCGCGGCGGACACCAGGGCCGGGCGCAGGTTGCCGTGATGGTACGGGCGGCTGCCAGGCGCCATGCCAGAAATCATAGTTGCAATCTTACCGGTGGCCAGATTATCTTTCCAGTGGACAGATTCAAATGACAGAAGGAGCATCAGATGCCCGCCCTGCCCTGGCTGGAGCGCCAGCCGATCGACCCGCAGCGCCAGTACGTCGCGATGGCGTCGCGGCTGCCGCTGAAGTCCTACCGCTTCGTTCCCGGCTTCTTGCGCGACACCATCCAGATCCGCCGCCAGCTCGCCCAGTCCGCCGGGCTGGTCGGCTACACGCTGAACGCCGGCCTGGCCCGGAAGACGTTCTGGACGTTCTCGGTCTGGGAGGACCAGGCCAGCCTGGACAAGTTTGCGGCCAGCGACCCGCACCGGGACATCATCGGGCGGCTGCGCCCGCGGATGTGCCCGACCCGGTTCGAGTTCTTCCCGATCTCGGGCGCCGACCTGCCGCTGACCTGGGCGCAGATCACCGCGCGGGTCAGCTGATCGCCGGGGAGAGTCGCGAGCTCGCCGGCCAGAGCCTCATCCCACCCACCGGGGTCAAGGAGGACGAAAACCAGCGAGCCGGCTCCGGTGGTC
>DASXIA010000078.1:0-9598 GCA_036488155.1 Streptosporangiaceae bacterium
TGCACGACGGCGCCCAGCAGCGGCTGCTCGCACTGTCTTACGACATCCGGCTCGCGCACGCCAGCGCCGAAGCGGACGGGGACATCGCGACGGGCATGGCCCTGGCCAGGGCCGTCCTGGACACGCAGGGCATTCTCGGAGAATTGCGGGACCTCGCCCACGGCATCTACCCCGCAGTGCTCGCGGAGGCCGGGATCGTGCCAGCACTAGCCACTCTCACCGACACCGCCCCGCTGCACGTCGAGATCCTCTCCGCCGACCACCGCCGGTACCCGGAAGCCGTCGAGGCCGCCGCGTACTTCGCGGCGGCGGAGGCGCTCGGCGACGCTGCCCGCCGCGGTGCCGGCCGTGCGGCGGTCAGCGTCGCGCATGACGGCCGGCGGCTGGTCGTCACGGTCAAGGACGACGCCCCGGGCGATGCCTCACCCTTGGTGGCAGCCGCCGACCGTGTCGGCGCGCTGGGCGGCATCCTGACCACCCGGCCCGCCATGTGCCGGGCAGAGATCCCATGCGAGTAATCGTGGCCGAGGACATGATGCTTACCCGCGAGGGCATCGCCCGCCTGCTCACCGACGCCGGCGTCGACGTCGTGGGGCAGGTCGGCGACGCCGCCGCATTGCTGAGCGCGGTCCAGGTGACGCGGCCGGACGCCGCGATCGTCGACATCCGGATGCCCCCCACCCACACCGACGAGGGCCTCGCCGCCGCCCAGCAGATCCGCGCCGAGCACCCTGGCATCAGCGTGCTGATCCTGTCCCAATACATCGAGCCGCACTACGCAATGCGGCTGCTCGAAGAACATCCCGAACGAGTCGGCTACCTGCTCAAAGAACGCGTCTTCGACATCGCGACCCTGATCGATGCCCTCCGCCGCCTCACCGACGGGGAAACAGTCGTCGACCCCACCATCGTTGCGAGGCTCTTCGCCCGCAAGCGCCGGGCCGATCCTGTTGATGAACTCAGCGGGCGCGAGCGCGAAGTACTCGCATCGGTCGCCGAGGGGCTGTCCAACCGGGCCATCGCCGACCGCCTGTTCGTCACCGAGCGCACCGTCGAGGCCCACGTCAAGCAGATCTTCCAAAAGCTCAGCCTTAGCACCGAGCCCGGCTCCCACCGGCGCGTCCTCGCCGTCCTCGCCTACCTGCGCCAACCCCGCTGAGCCGCCGGACAGGCAGGCAACCGCCGCTAAGCCGATCCGGCTGCCGCCCGCGGCCTCGTCAATCGGCGCTGGTCAGGTCCACCCTTGGACGCCGGTGAACGATCCTGACCGAGCCTGAAATGCCCCCGCGAGGCCGCGGACGTTGGCTAGCGCGCAGAACGGCCACATCTGCGTTCACTGGTCTGCCGAAGACAACGACAATTTGGCTACCTGGGCGCTGCCGGCGGCGATCGTTATGTCCTGGACAACCCCGACGATAACCGTGAAAACGTGGCGTTCCGGATGCGCCCTGAGCGCTGGCTTGGTCAGGATCAGGGAAAGGGACGAGACCCCCGATAACCCCGCCTGCGGGCCGGATGTGGCACCTGGAGCTGAAAGCCATGGCGGCCCGTACGCTCAGAGCCTGCCTGCACATTGCCCGGCAGCTAGCGGAGCGCGGAGTGCTTAGTACCGCGCCTCGTCGGCGCGACTGCCGCCGCCCAGGCAGGGAAGCGAAGCAGACATGGCTGGGTGAGAAGCTGCAGAACGCCGAACCTGAAGTCATCATTGCGCCCGAGCGCCTCCGGTTCCTCGGCGAAGAGATCGGTCTGCCGATCAGGTCCACCGCAAGCCTCCGTCTCAGCGACTCTCTGGGCAGCGTCGTACTCCCTTACCCCACCTATCGAACATTCGAGTTCCCGCTAGCTAGACCTTCTGTACCGGGCCGGCCGCCAAGCCGAAATCAGCCAGGTGCTGGAAGCACTTCAGCGGATCGCCGGGAACAGCAGGCAGGTGAGCCCGAAGTCACCCAATGTTGGCGTGCTGGAAGCGCTCGAGAACTGGGACAACGTCGCCGAGATCATCCGGACGCTGGTCCGCATCCGAGCGGAGAGCACACAGCCACAGCCGAACGCATAATTCACGACCGCCGCGCCGAGGAGCATCGTTTGCTATGCCGCGACTGGCTGCAGATGAATGGTCAGCACTCAGTTGCGCTAGTTCGACCTCGGATGGGCGGACTGGCTGGTGGCGCCGGCGTCGATGAGACGCAGGACGCCGTAGCCGACCGGACGAAAGCCCGCCCGGAGCCAGAACGGCCGGGACAGCGGGTTAGCGGTTGCGAAGTCGACCGAGATCGATGTGTAGTCATGGTCATGTGCCCAGGTGAGCGCGGCGTCCACCAGCGCTCTCCCGACGCCTTGCCCGCGCGCGTCGGGCAGGGTTGCGGTGGGTCCGATGTAGGGCTGGCCGTCGGGGCACAGCCGCGGTACCGGTGACGTCAACTCGATGGTGAGCAGGCCCACGTCACGCCGGCCGAGGGTAGCTAGCAGATGCACGGCGCCGCTGTCCCGCAAGGCATTGTGCGTCGCGGCCAGTTCTGCAAGCAGTGGCTCCCCGTACGGTGCGAACATCGGCGCCGTCGAGCGGTGCCGGATCTCCACCAGCGCGAGCCTCGCGATGGTATCGAGGTTCTCTGCCCCGGCGATCCGCACGGCGACGGCCGAGGTGCCAGGCCGCGCCACGGCCGGCTGGACACCGTAGGCGCCGTCGCGGCCGAACCCCAGATTAGACAGCGCCTCGCCCAGGTTGGGCAACGCGGTGTGCACCAGGTAGTGCCGTAGCACGCCATCGGCGATGAGCGGTGCCGCGAGGTCCCCGAATGCGGCGGCCAGCACCCTGGTCGGATCGGCGAGGTCAGGGTCGGCGGCGAAGCCCTCGGCTGGCAGCCGGGCATACCGTCCGGTCGCGTTCTCGCCCGCCGCCGCGGCGATGACTGCAACTGTGCGGCCATCGGCGGCCGCGACCAGGCCGCGATGATCTGCGTCGCGCAGGCGTTGCAGCGCCGCCGCGCAAGTTTGCGCGTTTTCGAAATCGGCCGGCAACTCCGGTCGTTCCTGGCGGGCGGCGGCATGCTCGCGAGCCATCACGGCACCGGCACGCTCGATCGTGGTGTCGTCCAGCTCATCGATAACCAGCATCACCAAGTCCTCCAGCCCGGCACTGCCGAACCCGGTCAACCATCCGCCCGCAACTCCAGTCGCTGTCAACGTTTGATTCGTGCATCCCTGGCGGGCATGGCACGCGCTCGGGCGGAACAGCGATCCCGCCACAAGGTCGAACTAACCATCGGAGCATTCCTATGTCCAGATCCATCGCTGTGTTCGGAGCCGGATGAAATGCCCCCGCGAGGCCGCGGACGTTGGCAGCGCGCAGAACGGCCACATCTGCGTTCACTGGTCTGCCGAAGACAACGACAATTTGGCGCGCAGATCGGCGGGAAGGCGCGCAAAGCCCAGTCCGAACGCTCGTTACCGAGCGTGAGGTCAGCGGGCAGCACATTACGCGGGACATTGCAGCCGATCAGCGCGGCGGACGGCGAAGGCACGGGGCCTTACCGGTGGCCTGCCGAGCGGCAGTGCATTCGACCCGGCCGATGCCAGTGCCGCTCAGGCCCGGCATCCTGTATCCATGGCCGACTTCCTGGCTGGCTATGTCGTGCCCGCTGGCGCGGGCCTTGCAGGCGACCCGGGACTGAAGGCGTCGCAGCGCTCCACTGGCGGGGCCCTGAGCGTCTTCGAGACCCGCGTCGGGGCCGGGCCGGCGCTGCACGTGCATGACCGGGAAGAGGCAGCGCGGATTCCGTCCCTCCCGGATCAGCAGACTAGGTGTCGGCTGTTCCGCGAACGAGAACGAGGGCGGGTGGGACCAGTCAGCCGAATCTGTGAATTTGACCTGTCCGCCGGACGATATTGCGTTGGCGAAAGGTGGACCGTCCCGCCCGGAGAACACCGAGCCGCAGAAGTCGACCTTCCGGTCCGAGAACACCGAGCCGCGGAAGTCTGCGCCATCGAAGACGCGTAGCGGTCCGGTGCAGCGGCGGCACGCCTGCTGTTTTCAGAGGGGCTGACGGGGTTCACCTATGGACTCGTGGCGGAGGGGTGCCGCGCGGGCGAGGTGCGGGTGCTTGGACCCGCCGATCTTTGCGCCATCTAGCCACGGCCTGCGCTTACCCGGCGGACCTGGCGAGTTCGGCGGCGAGCGACCGCGCTGCCTGCTCGTCAAGTGGCGCGTGACTCACCAGGAGTCGGTAGTAGAGCACGCCGTAGGCCATGTCTACCAGCATGTCGAGGTCCGCCGCTGCCGCGAGTTCCCCGGCATCCCGGCCGCGCTCTAGCAGGACGCGCAGGGCTGTCCGCCGGACGGCGGTGAAGTCCGCGAGCACTCGCGCGACATGCTCATCGTGCTGCGCTTCGGCGACGATCTGCCGGAGCCTGTTTGCCAGGTCCTCGTTCCCCAGGCCCGCAAAGCTGTCAGTGAGGAACGCGGCCAGGTCGGCGGTGAACGAACCGGTGTCCCGTTCGGGGACGACAACCCGTGCGTGGCGCGCCAGGGCATCGGCGACCACGGCGCCTTTCGACGGCCACCAGCGGTAGATCGTCTGTCGTCCAACGCCGGCCTCCGCGGCAATCGCTTCGATCGTCACACCGTCCGTCCCGGGGTCGCTGAGCAGCCGGAACGTTGCGTCGAGGATCGCCTCTTTCGCCGCGTCGTTGCGCCGCCTGCCGGTATGAGGCCGGCGGGGACCGTCATCCATGACGGCCAGCTTATCAATTTGACGAGACTGCCAGTACCGGTAAAGTTTGCAGAGACGTTCAGTCTCGACAAATACGAGGAGCCAGGCAACCATGTCATTCGACGGGCAGCGAGTAGTTGTCATTGGCGCCAGCGCTGGGATAGGCGAAGCGGCCGCCAGAGCCTTCGCGGCACGAGGCGCGGCGGTGACCATCACCGGGCGGTCCAAGGACCGCCTGGACCAGGCGGCGCAGCGGATCCCCCATCCAGTCCTCGCCGCCGAACTCGACGCGACCAGCCGCGAGGCACTGGACGCCTTCTTCGCCACCACCGGAACGATCGACCATCTGGTCCTGGCCGCCAGTCCGGGGGCCGCGGGCATCGGGCCGATCGCCGCCCTCGATGAGGCCACGCTCCGGCAGGCCTTCGACGGCAAGTTCTTCGCGCATGTGAAGGCGATCCAGGCGGCGCTGCCGCAGTTGCGTCACGACGGCTCGGTGACCATCATCACAGCGGCAACGGCGCGGGCGGCCTTTCCCGGCACCGCCGGGATCGCCGCAGTCAACGGGGCGCTGGAAACGATGGTCGCCCCACTCGCGGTTGAGCTTGCCCCGCTCCGGGTGAACGCCGTCTCACCGGGCGTCATCGACACGCACTGGTGGAAAGCAATGCCTGAAGATCAGCGGCGGGCCTACTTCGAATCGGTGGCGGCCGTCAGCCCGGTGCGCCGGGTCGGCAAGCCGGATGACGTCGCCGGCGCCATCGTCTACCTGGCCGGCGCCGGCTTTATCACCGGCATCGTCCTGGAGTGCACCGGCGGCTCTAACCTCACCGCCGCGGCCCTCGCGAGCTGACCTGGCCGACACGCGAGGGACTGATGAATCCCTGACGGGAGGACTGATGACTGACACGCGAATCGCCCTGGTGACCGGTGCGACCGCGGGCTTGGGCCGCGCGGTTGCTGGCGCCCTCGCCGGCCACGGAATGTTCGTCCTCGTGCACGGCCGTCACGCAAAACGCGCGGCTGCCGTCGTCGACCAGATCTGCAAGTCCGGCGGTACCGCCCAGGCCGTGCTGGCCGACCTGGCCTCACTCGACCAGGTCCGTGACCTGGCAGACCGGATCACCGCAGGCCATAACGCCATCACTCTGCTGATCAACAACGCTGGGGTCGGCGCGGGCCGGCCGCCCTACCGCAGACGGCAGCTCAGCGCGGACGGTCACGAACTGCGTCTGGCTGTCAACTACCTAGCCCCGGCGCTGCTCGCGCGGCGGCTGATCCCGCCCTCAGGAACGGGGCTCCCGCCCGGATCGTGAATGTGGGTTCGGTCGGGCAGGCTCCTGTCGACTTCGCCGACCTGAGGATGGACAACCACTACACCGGCGCCGAGGCCTATTACCGCAGCAAATTCGCTCTCGCCGCGTTCACCTTCGACCTCGCCGAAGAACTCGCAGACAGCGGGATTACCGTGAACTGCCTGCACCCGGCATCGCTAATGAACACCCACATGGTCAGGGAATCAATGATCCCGCCAATGTCGACCGTAGCCAGCGGCGTCACGGCCGTCATGAAGCTGGCGACCGGACCGGCCGGCAGCACCCTCACCGGGCGTTACTTCGACGGCAAGACTGACGCCAGAGCACACGAGGCAACCTACGATCCGGTGATCCGGGCCCGGCTGCGCACGGTCACCGCCCAACTGCTGGCGCCATTCCTGGCCCGGAGCGGCCAAGCGACCCGATAGCCGAGCCCCGTATCAAGCCGCGATCGCTCCAACGGACTGGGGTCATCACCACGAGGATGTCCGCAGCTCGGTGACCGAGCGGATGCGCAAGAGCCGGATCTCGGCGAAGGGGCTGCTAGCGGCTGCGCGTGCTGCCGGATATGCGGGCTTGCTGCGGTACTTCCGTCGGCAGGCAAGGGACGGCGAAGTCTAGGCTGCTCACCCCTTTTTAATGTGCCTGGAGCCGCCCATATCCAAAAATTCGCAAGAAATCTGATAGTCACTACTGACTAATCAGTTCTGATCAGTTAGCATCGGCTATGGCCGTCTGAAGCGGCGAGATCGTCGGCCGAGGAGGAGCGTGGCTGGGGACCGCAAGGTGTCAAATCCGCTGGCCCTGACCGTGCTGTCGTATCTGAGCCGGGGGCCGATGCACCCCTACGACGTGGTCCGCACGCTGCGCGACAACGCGGACGGGCGCAGCGTGAAGTTCACGCCGGCATCGGTGTACATGGTGATCCAGCAGCTGGCGAAGGCCGGGTTCGTCGTCGAGCACGAAACGCTGCGCACGGGGATGCGCCCCGAGCGCACCACCTACGCGCTGACCAAGGCCGGCCGGGAAGAATGGCACCACTGGCTGCGAGAACTCATCGAGGACCCGCGCCACGAATACCCGCAGTTCGTCGTGGCCCTGTCCCTACTGGCCGCCTTTCCTCCGGGCGAGGTGACCGACCTGCTGCGCGAGCGCTCGCACCGTGTTGCTCAGATCCGGGCCGAGACGCAGGCAATGATCAACCAAGCCGTCACCGATGGCCTGGCGCCGCTGTTCCTGGTCGATGAGGAATACCGGGTGGCACTCCTCGATGCCGAGGCGGCATTCCTCGAAAGGATGATCGAGCGGATCACCGACCCGGAGAACGGCTGGGCCGGGCCATGGACCGAGCACCTCAACGGGGCTCGCCTGCCCTGATCCCGCCGAGCGCACTCCTCTATCAGCTGCATGACCAGGATCAGGAGAACTCCATGAACGCAGCGCCTTTCACAACCCACGCCGTTTCCTCCAAGGACGGCACCACGATCGGCTACCGGCAGCGCGGCCAGGGCCCCGGCATCGTCGTGCTGCACGGATCCATGTCGTCCGGCTACTACCACCTCGAGTTGGCCGAAGCGCTCTGCGACGCCTTCACCATCTACCTGCCGGACCGTCGCGGCCGTGGCCTCAGCGGCGCGTACCAGGACGGCGACGGCATCCAGCAGGAGGTGGAGGACCTGGAAGCAGTCCTGACCAGGACCGGCGCGCAGAACGTCTTCGGCGTCAGCGTCGGAGCGGTCATAGCGTTGCAGGCGGCTCTCACCCTGCCCGCCATCAGCAGACTAGCCCTGTACGAACCGCTGCTGTTGCCGGACGCGGCGACCGCGAGCGCGATGATGGGCCGCTATGACCAGCAGATGGCCGCTGGCAAGGTCAACGCGGCGCTCAGCACCGCGATGAAGGGAGCCCAGATGGGCTCAGCCGTCATGAACGCTATGCCGCACTGGCTGCTGTCTGCCTTGACCAGGCCCATGGCGAACTGGACGCCGAAGGGGGATTACATCGCCTTCGCCGACCTCGCGCCCGCGCTGCATTACGAAGGCCACGAGATCGTCGCCATGAGCGGTTCGCTGGACACGATGAAGGACGTGCGCCTAGACGTGCTGCTGCTGGGCGGAAGCAAGAGCTCGGCACTGATCAAGGATGCCCTCACCAGGGTCGAGCGCGCAGTACCCAGCACCCACCGCATCCAGCTGCCCGGCCTCAGCCACTCCGCACCGTGGAACAAGCAGGTCCGGGGCAACCCCGAACTGGTGGCACGCGCCCTGCGGGAATACTTTCAGGCTGTCGCATAACGCCAGCCCGCGACCAGTGCGCAGCCCTGCTGGCCATCCACGAGCAGGCCCTGAGCACCCCGGCACCCTGTCCGCCCGCCACGCCCTCGCCACCTGGACCGGCCAGGCGGAGGGGTGGGGCAACTTGCTCATTGACGTCCCAAAGACCGACAGCCCAGCCCGGAAAACGGTTCGGATTTCCGGGCCGGGCTGACCTGGCGGTTCCTGTATTCGTCCGCCGTTCTCGCAGCCGCCTTCATCCCGGCTGACCGGGCGCTGGGTCCAGCCATCGCGCACCGACGCCCGCAGGGCGCTCATGCACGTGGGCCGACTCCGAGATGCTCCAGAGGAGATCGCGGCGCACCAGATCGACCAGATCTGCACCCCTCGAGTGATCAGTACCGAAGGCCTGCTGACCGCGCCGAACGGCGGAAGTGCGCGCTAGCCCAAGACCATTGACGCTCACTTACCGTGACGGCGGCGGTCGGTAGTTAGATAAACCTGCCGACTCTGCGCCTTGCCCAAGGCACTGTCGTTGGCTCGCTGGTCACGCACAGATCAGCCGCTGCTGGCGCCGGTCAACGCCTTCATGCTGATGACAGGATGACGCCGCCGCAGCCTGATCCGGTTGGTGCTGTTGCGGTCCTTGCATCCGGCGACTGGCCGATGTGACGCCTCCTGAGCTACTGTCACGCGGCTCAGCGATCAACTGCGCGAAGCCCGACCTGGAGCACAAGCCGCTGTGCTCGCCCGCGGGGCTAGCTTGCCGCGGCACTGACGAACACTAAGGTCATTGGGGAAGCGGCTCAAGAAGAGCGCGGATCGGTTCGATCAGCCGTCTGGTTATCGGCCAGCGCTTGTCGCCGAGCAGCGCGCCAACCAGGTGCGGGCCCAGGCCACCCGGACGCCTGGCCGCCCGCGGGCAGCCAGGGCACCGAAGCTCCTAACGGGTGGCAAGCGCCGGGTAGTCAGCCGGTACCTTGGCGATGATGGCCAGGCACTCCGCGAAAAAGTAGATGGCCTTGAAGAACTCGAGCAGATTGCCGTCCTCGAGCAGGATTTTGCGGTACATGACCGTGCGCTGCGCGTCGTAGCCCTCGTGCAGCGCCTGCCAGTCCGCGTAGTCCATGCCCAGCACGTAGGTCGCCTCGAGCGGATCGTCGGGCCCGATGATCTGGCAGCCGGTGACCGTGCCCCCGCCCCACTGGACGTACAGGTACGCCGGGCCGTCGCCGAGCTCAGCCGGCACGTCGCGGCACCCGAGGGCCCATGACGCCGGGTACATGCTCTTGATCAG